>DYNN01000086.1 GCA_020721045.1 Thiomargarita sp.
TTATTCTATAATAATCTGACTCTTATTGGAATATTTACGTCGAACTCACGTTAATCTAAGCTACCCCCGCAGCGGATTTGGAGATGAATGAAAAGCAAAACTCGCTCATAGCTTTGTATGAATGTACCTCAATTGCTCAAGCGTAATAGTACACCATTACATATGATAATTTGGATAGGATAGGAAAACGCCGCAGAAACGCTTGAATTAGCTGGACAATATAATTACTCACCTTACGCACAACAGTGTTTATAGGGTATAAACGCAGTGTCATACACCAGCAGTTTTGATATAACAAAGGTGTATAACGCGCAGCTTTACACCCTACGAACTCTGTTGTGATTATATCAAATTTCGCTAATTAATTACTTGATTTTTTGCTATTTTCTATAATAAGATGCAGTAGTATCGTCTAATGATAGAGATAGTGAAAATGAAAATTATAATAACTGTCATGTTTGGCTTTATTCTCACTTTTTGTTCGTCAAGCGAGACCATGCTGACGCAAATGCAAAACGAAGGAGAATTACGTATTGTCACTCGTAATGCGCCCACCACTTATTACGAAGGACCAAAAGGGGATACGGGATTAGAATATGATCTAGCCAAACGTTTTGCAGATGAATTAGGGGTTCAGTTAAAAATCGTTCAAGTAGATAATTTTACTGATATTTTACCTATGGTTACCGAGCAAAAAGTACATCTTGCCGCTGCCGGATTGTTGATCACTAATGAAAGAAAAGTGTTGGTACAATTTGGTCCAGCTTATCAAACAATTAAGCAACAATTTATTTATTTAAAAAACACTCCAACCCCTACTAGTCTTGAAGAATTAGAAACAAAACACACTATTCATGTCATTGATGGAAATGGCGTGGTCGAGCAATTAAAGCACTTGCAGCGTAGTTATCCAAAATTAACTTGGCAAGCGCATACTGGAATCGAATCCCATGAATTATTGGAACAGATTGCAGAAAAGAAAATTATGTATGCCATTGTTGCTTCTAATGAAGTTGCTCAAATGCGACAATTTTATCCCGATTTAGATATTGCCTTTGAATTACCCGATGAACAAAAAATTGCTTGGGCTTTTCCGCGATTTGGTCAAGATAATAGTTTATATGTGGCGGCGATCCAATTTTTTAATCGCCTGAAATATACCGGTGAATTAGAACAATTAATCGAACGTTATTATGGACATATTGATGTCGAAGATTTTAATGATATTTTGGCTAAAGATTTTTACCGCCATATTAAAGAACGATTGCCTACTTATCGTAAAGATTTTGAATTAATTGCAGCCCGTTATAACATGGATTGGCAATTATTAGCGGCAATGGCTTATCAAGAATCTAATTGGGACCCTGATGCAGTTTCTCATACGGGTGTACGTGGTATTATGATGTTGACCGAATCTGCTGCCATGGAAGTGGGTGTTGTTGATAGAGATGATCCTTTAGAAAGTATTTTGGGCGGTACTAAGTACTTCATTCAATTGAAAGAACGGTTTGATGCGACGATTGAAGAACCTGATCGCACTTGGTTGGCATTAGCTGCTTATAATGTGGGTTTGGGTCATTTGAATGATGCGCAAAAAATTACAAAACAACGTGGTGGTAATGCGAATCGTTGGGCAGATGTTAAAAAGAGTTTGCCGTTATTAACTAAACGCAGTTGGTACACTAAGACAGCGCACGGTTATGCACGTGGTTATGAACCCGTTAAATTTGTTAAATTAATTCGACGTTTTTATGAAATTTTACGCTATCTTGATAATGAACAAATATTACCAAATCGGCGTTGGCTTAATAAATATGTGCCTTGGAATAAGCCGTTGTTATAATTTAATAAGAAATCTTTGCAGATGCGGCAAGATAACGAGCCGCATCAATTACATTCAATTAATAAAAAAATTATTTATTATCAGATATTTCCGCTAATGTACTACTTTCTCGATCGATAATATAAGGCATTAACACCGCGCCCGCTGCGCCTTTTCGACTTGAATTACCTGATCGATTATCTACCCATTTCCAACGCACTCTAGTCGGTGTCAAAGGTTGTTCGGCGGCTGGACGTACAGATTTGATAAAATCGCCCCAAATACGCATTGCACCAGAGCTTCCACTCAGTCCCATGGATTTGTTATCATCACGTCCTAACCAAATAACGGTGAGTAATTCACTACCAAATCCTGCAAACCAACTGTCACGTAAGTCATTGGTTGTTCCGGTTTTTCCTGCTAAAATCATGTCGCTGGGTAAGTCTTGTGCCACTATTCGTCCAGTACCTTGACGTACCGCTTGTTGTAATGCGTAATTTAACAAAAAAATAGCTGCAGAATCAAAACGTTGTTCTACAGATAAAGCATAACGTTGCAAGGGTTTTCCATCGTGATTTAAAACTTCACGAATAGCGCGTACGGGTATTCGAAATCCGCCACTGGCAATGGTTTGGTACATTTGTGTTACTTCTAACGGTGTCAACGAAATACTTCCTAACAACATGGAAGGATAAATCGGAAATTCGCGTTCGATACCCATTTTTTTCAAAGTGTTATAAACTTTATCCAATCCTAACTCCATGCCTAAACGCACGGTTGCTAAATTGTAGGAATAAGTGAGTGCTTTAACCAAGGGAATATTACCATGTGAACGATAGTCATAGTTTTGTGGATTCCATTTTTCACCGGTATTTTTATCAGTCCATTCATAAGGTGTATCACTTAGGGTACTGGTTAATGAATATAATGAGGGTTGTTCCAACGCAGCTAAATAAACCGCGGCTTTAACGAGCGAGCCGATAGGACGTGTTGCATTTAATGGACGATTAAAACCTGCATAATGTGGTTTTTTACCGTTGACAACGGCTAATAGTTCACCATTTTCATTATTGCTAATAACCATTGCACCTTCTAGATTTTTTACTTGCTGTTTATTTTCCTTTTCCAATCGCTTGATGCCTTCTACCATCGATTCTTCAGCTTGTTTTTGTAAAATAGGGTCTAAGGTGGTGAAAATTTGCAGACCTTCTGAACGTAAATCTTCTTCTCGATAATCTTCTCGTAATTGACGACGTACTACTTCTAAAAAAGCAGGATATGGAAATATGGAATCCTGCACTTCGTCAACAACGCCCAATGGCTGAATTTTGGCTTCCAATGCTTGGGCTGGCGTAATCATTTTTTGATCAGCCATTAAGTCTAAAATCATATTACGACGTTGCAAAGTACGGTCTGGATGTTTACGCGGATTGTAATAAGAAGGTGCGCGTACTACACTAATTAATAAAGCAATCTCATGTAATTTTAATTCTTCAATGGGACGATTAAAATAAAATTGAGCCCCAACACCCATACCATGAATGGCACGATCTCCATCTTGCCCCATATTAACTTCATTTAGGTAAGCTTCTAATATCTGCTTTTTAGTGTAGTGAAATTCTAGCAACATTGCCATAGCAGCTTCATTTAATTTACGTGCCATTTTACGTTCAGGGGTTAAGTAAAAATTTTTCACTAACTGTTGCGTGATCGTGCTACCTCCTTGTACCATTTCGCCCGCTTTGAAGTTTTCCACAGCTGCCCGCATGATGCCTCTAAAACTAATACCCATATGACTGTAAAAGCTACGGTCTTCTGTTGCCAATAACGCGCTAATCAATAAAGCAGGAATATCTTCTAATGTGACTAATAAACGATCCTGATTATCAATTGGGTAAATTTTTCCGATTAAACGGGGTTCAATTCGTACTAATGCAACATTTTGTTGGGTAACAATATTACGAATGGCAGCCACTCGATTATCACTCAAACTAATTTGAATTTGTTGGCTGGCTTCGTCGGCATCCCAAAAATGAAATGGGCGCGTAATCAACTGAAGTTCGTTGCCTTTATAGCTATAATGTCCTGCTTCAAGTGTTTGTTCAATTTTGCGATAACCTAGACTATCCAATTCTTCAATCAATGCTGCCCGCGATAAATTCATGCCTGTGTAAATTTCTAGTGGACGTGCGTACACCCGCGCAGGCAATGCCCAACGCTCACCTTCAAAATGATGGCGGACTTGCGCATCCAAACTCGCAATATGAGAGCCAAAAGGTAAAAAAATCAATATAACGACTAGCCAACGCATTTTAAAATTAAAGCGAAATCCTGATGTTGTTTGACGTTTAGGGATAGAACGAACAGGACGACGTGGGCGAAGGCGTGGTGATCTCTTCCGTGTATGATTCATTATAAATTTACCAAAAATATCATGTAATACAATATATTATACTTATAACTTAGCTTGATACTTAAATAAGCTAACCTTGTTAATTGATAATACTAAACTATTTTAGGTAAATCATTCAATATTTACAACCAAACAAATCAGATTAAACGATGTGAATGGGTGGATTCATCTTGATTTAATTAAGAATTACTGAGTAAATATTTTTAATTGGCGCAGAAAATCTGTAGTCGAATATGGACCATAAATTATTTTTATAAAAGTACACCCTACTTCATGGCATTTTTGGCATTAAAAAAATCTATTCTTGTGGTAAAATGTTTTCCAAAATAACCAGTCAATTATCCGATTTTTAGTACCATTCTCTTGAAATAACTAGGAATATATCAATGAGCCAAGTTAAAATGCAAACCAACCATGGCGATTTCATTATCCAATTGGACACTGACAAAGCGCCAGAAACGACTAAAAATTTCTTGCACTACGTCAATACCCATTTTTACGATAATACGCTATTTCATCGTGTTATCAACGGATTTATGATCCAAGGTGGCGGTTTTATCCCCGGTATGCAAGAAAAACCAACTGAAGCCCCAATCAAAAATGAAGGCAGCAATGGATTAAAAAATTCAATTGGCACCATTGCAATGGCACGCACGCCCGATCCACATTCAGCCACTTCACAATTTTTTATCAATGTTGCCGACAATGGTTTTCTCAATTACTCTGCATCCACTGCACAAGGTTTTGGTTACTGTGTTTTTGGTCAAGTTATTGAAGGAATGGAAATTATTGAGAAAATTAAAACCGTCAAAACTGGACGTACAGGACCCCACCAAGATGTACCTGTGGAAGATGTCATTATTATTTCAGCAACCGTAATTTGACGCTGTAAAAAATTGCGCAGTTGAAATTTACCGTTCGACTGCGTAACTTGTAATATTCCCAAAGATATTCACTACTATGCCTAACCCAATAATAAATAAATTAATTCGGGCAGAAATTCGTCAACTTTCTGCGTATCACGTCCCAAATGCCGGTCATGCTGTCAAATTGGATGCCATGGAAAATCCATATCAATGGGAAGAGCAATTGAAAACCGCATGGTTACACACTTTGCGTGCTGCTGAATTAAACCGTTATCCAGACCCAAGTGCGCGACAATTGAAGCAGCAATTACGCACAGTGATGGAAATACCTGATAATATGGATATTATTTTAGGTAATGGCTCAGACGAATTGATTCAAATGTTAGCATTGACGTTTAACCAACCTAATCAGATACTATTAGCACCAGAACCCAGTTTTGTGATGTATCGTTTAATTAGCCAAATCGTAGGGTTATCTTATTTAGGAATTTCTCTGCAAAAACAAACGTTTGACTTAGATATGTTTGCTTTATTAGAAGCGATAGAAATTCATCAGCCGGCTTTAATTTTCATTGCATATCCCAATAATCCAACTGGTAATTTATTTATGCCAGAAGACATTGAAGCGATTATTGAAACTACACGCGGCATTGTGGTTATTGATGAAGCTTATGGACCTTTTGCGGATGCCACTTTTCTGTCTTATTTGCAAGATTATCCTAATTTATTGATTATGCGAACGGTTTCAAAATTAGGTTTAGCAGGTTTGCGTTTAGGCTTACTGATAGGGCAAAAATCATGGTTGGAACAGATTGAAAAAACACGTTTACCTTATAATATCAATACATTATCTCAACTCAGTGCTACATTTGCACTACAACATTACGATGTATTATTAGCACAAACGCAACAGATTAAACGAGATAGACAAATTTTATTACAAGAATTACAGCAAATAACAGGCGTTAAGGTATGGAAAAGTGATGCTAATTTTTTACTATTCAAAATTGACCAAGCCGCGCAACGCTTTGAACAATTGAAAGAAAAAGGCATTCTGATTAAAAATTTACACAACACCCATCCGCTACTACACAATTGTTTACGTGTCACTATTGGTAAACCAGAAGAAAATCAACTATTTTTAGACACGTTGCGTAGTTGCCTAAATTAATTGTCGCCAAGTTCGTTCTGATAAGTTTTATATAGTGACATGACTGTTTTTACATAATTTTTAGTTTCTTTATAAGGTGGAATTTTATAACCATAACGAATAACAGCACCTTCTCCCGCATTATATGCAGCCACTGCCAATTGCTTATCATCGGAAAACATTTCAAGTAAATCGCTGAGATAACGTGCGCCCCCATCAATATTTTCAGCGGCATCGGTTGAATCTGATACACCATACCGTTTAGCGGTACCCGGCATTAATTGCATTAATCCTACAGCCCCTTTGGGCGAAACTGCATTGGGATTATAGGCAGATTCCGCTTGGATTACCGCATGTAATAAGGCGGGTTCTAAATTAGTTTGTGTTGCCGCTTCTTGAATTAAATCAGCATATTCTACATATCTTTTGTGTAATGCTGCCTTTGCTGAATAAGTTTTACCAGAGAAAGATTGTAAAGTGCCACTACCCTGATAAATCAATCTATAACGTGAGTCTAACGCTGTATCTGCTAAGTGAATAACGCCGGTGCTGTCGACAAATTTGTAAATATTAACTTGACCAACAGCCACATCAGAAAAACGATTCACTTTAGCACCTTTTTTGGTCTCAGGTGCTTGATCAGTAAAGTGAATAGTGCCTTCTGCATCAACAAATCGGTAAATTTCTCCCGCCAAACTGGGTTGGATTAAATCACTACTTGCGAGTATCACACCTAAAATAAATAAATGCGATTTTTTCATAATAATTATTTATCCATTTGAATTTGCTTATGAATAGTAAGCAGACAATGGTGATTGTGGAACAAAAGGTGAGAAACTAGATTAAATTATAGCCATAACAGTTTATAAATACAACAAAATAAGCACGAACAGATTCCAAAGACTTGGACAAATTCAGCTATTCAAGTCGTTAGATACAGGTTAAGCACAATTGCTCACACTATTCTAACAACTTGAATATTCACATCATTGTGGTTGGTTTTGAAATTTCCCCAATCGCTCTTTCTTTACAACTTCCTATTTCTTTTTCTGTTAACTGAATGATTTTATTACTCTCCTCAATCAATTGACGAGATGCTTTATTGTATTTTTTGGCAATACTATTGACTTTTTTTGTAGCAGTATCGAGATGTTTTTTCAATACTTCTTTGTCAGATTCTGTTAAGTTGTTCCAGAATTTCGTATTAGTCAATACGATATATCCCAGATAACCGTGATTGGTTTCTATAAAACAGTGTTGATATTTGTTATACTTTTCAGCTACAGTATTGGACCACGTATTTTCTTGACCATCTACGCTACCTTTTTCTAAAGCCTTGGAAGCTTTATTGAAAGGAATATGTTTGGCAATCACTTTTCCGAATGTTCTCTCAAAATCGTCTCTTATCGTCTTAGAATCTTGAACGCGAAAGGTCCAATTTTCTTTCATAAAAAAGCACTGATCTTCAGAACATTCCTGTTTCGTACTGAGTTGTTTCATACCGTTGTGCCAATAAAATAAACCCACTAAACAGTTTGTCTTTTCATCATTACATATTGTCGTGGTCACTTTTTTTAGTTTCTGTCCTTCTTCACTTTCCTGATAATCATTTACTTCGGTAATGTCTTTGAATCTATAAAATTTATCAAATTCACAAAATTTATCTTGTTTTTTACATAATACTGACAATGATGGGGCTGCAAATTGCACTTTATTAGCAAGCAAAGCATCGATCACTTGCTCATCAGCATATAATGCACTTTCAGGATACACTTCTACCCTCTTAAACTTTTCCCTAAATTCTTTGCTAAGTGATTCGTCTCCATTCGCTAATCGCTTAAACATTTGAGCACCAATACCTTTAGGCGTCACTCTTTTAACGACATGAGAGAAGCGAATAATTGATTCCCTCTCATCAATATTGCTCTTATCTTGATTCATATTGCTAAATGAGATAGTAGCAAGCATGAATAGGAATAAAATAAAAAAAGAGACCGTTAATTTAGTCATATTCTCTTCCTTGTGGTGTAATTTTAGTGGATGGATGTTCGTCGTTCACATCGTCTCGTAAGGGTTCAATTTCGTATCTAGGTGATGTAGAAAACTGCATCTTGTAAGCTAACATGTAAATCATATAAACACCTATCACCCACCATAAAATTTGCCAAATCCAAATGGGAGGTATACTAAATAACCATGTATCTGGCTCATTAATCTTACCAAACAGACTATTGCCTATGGTTGCAAAAGGACCAATGGCGAACAATGCCCAAATAATTACGAAAGCCACAACACCCCATTTTTTTCGAGTGGAAGTTTGAGAAGAGGTATTTTGTTTGAAAAAAGTATGATAAGTATCTCGGTGTGCTCTTTGTTCTTTGTTTTTCTTAAATAGAAATGAAACAACAAAGACTGTTAATAAATTAAAAGTAATTCCCCAACCGGCTGAATGAATGGTATAGGGCCATTGTCCCCAGTTCACCCAACTTTCTAAAAATTTACCTTCACCGGTAACAATGCCCTCAGTGAGAAATACAGCCAATAATCCAACGAATAAGCCAGCTATAATTCCTTTGCGAGTAAAAAATGGGAACCAACAAATACCTATTAATGCAGGTGCCATTTGTAAACCAAAAGCCACTGCTAATCCGCCTAAATAAACAATAACATCAGTTGCATGAATAGCTATCCATAAAGAAAATAGTGTAATAACAATGGTACTCACTCGAGCCCAGAATATTTGTCGATTGTCACTGAGATTTTCATGTTTTCTATTTTTATACATAACATTAATCAAATCACGACTGATCATACTACCAACCGTTGACATGTAAGGTGCTGCAGTTGACTGAAGGGCTGCTAAAGCACAAACTGCAAGTCCAGCAGTTAACCAAGGTGCAGAGTCTGCCATCATGCGTATGAGCAAGGGCACTAGTGGTTCTGTACTGAATACCATACTAGATAGCTGATCATCATTTAAAAATACGCCTAATAAATTTTTTGTTAATTCAGGATAGGCTTCTCGAAACGCAATATCAGCACCTAATAAATGTCCACCAATGCCTTGAATAGCGGTGAAGAAAAAGAGTAAAAAGCCCATGATAAAAGCGGAAGCCCATACTTGTTGAAAAGCAAAAGCTTTTGGGTCTTTGGTAGCAAAAGCCCACATTGAAAAATCTGGTGAAGATTGAATTCCCATCAATGCAATCATAAAAGTTAAAATAAACATGCCTGTCCAATGACTGCCAGCAATCACCTTATTAGATTGCGGGTTTATCCATTGTATCCAGTTTGCAATAGTAGCCATCAGTTTATCCACTTGGGGAGTAGCTGCTTTATCGGGTACCCATTGTATCCAGTTTGTAATCATTGTATATTTATCATAATTTTCAGATAAGCCATTGCCTTGTAAAATAATTTTGTTACGTTCAGATTCAAAATGAGATAATGCTTTGATACCCTCGAGTAATTTAGTCCATCCACCCACATAATCTAACACTAACCAACCAAGAAAAAAGATGCCAACTGCAAGCAGGACTGCCTGTATAGTATCTGCTAAAGCAACACCTCGTAATCCGCCCATAACAACATATATCATCATAAAAATACTTAAAATGATCATGCCACTTTCAATTGTTAACTGACCATTTTCAATAAACGGTTTATCAATGAAAGGGACAATAGTATTAGGCAAACCAGTAGATTGTGTTAATATGTGTAGCAAAAATCCAGAGGCGCGTATTTGTACTGCTATATAGAGAAGAGAAAATAAGATCGCCACCACGACTACAAAATAACGTATGGTAGGAGATTGATAATAGGCTGCAAACATTTCTCCGGGTGTGACAAAACCACAACGTTGACCTAACATCCATTGGCGTTTTAGAAAAAATACACCGGCTAAAGGAATTGTAATGGCGTAAAATGAAGCATATGCGGCTGGAAAACCTTCAGCATAAATTAATCCGGGATGGCTGATAAAAGTCCAACCTGAAAAAGAAGTGGCTGTTGCTGCCATTATAAACATGGGTGCAGACAGCGATCGACCGGCAATAAAGTAATCTCGTGCTGTCTTATTGTCTTGTGAACCAAAAAAACCTGCCAACAGACAAACTGACCAATACGCAAAAATAAATATGCCTAATAGCCATATAATAGAATTATTATCCACTGATTATCTCACTGTAATATAAGGAATATGATATTGACAATTATTTCTAATTATGATTAAGTAAATCATTTTTTTAACCTCGGGATAAATAACGATGAAACGCCGCTTTTTTTTCTTACTTTACTTACTCATTCCAACTATTGTGTTGGCGAATGAGGCTAATAAACCATCAATCACGTTCATTACTAAAGACAACACCGAATTTATCAAAGTTTTTAACTCTTTGGTAAAAAATTCAAATTATTCAGATTACTCTAGGGTTAATTGCACTTTTCCAGAAGAACAACCCAAAAATTCAGATATTATTTTTATAGACTCAGAAAATTGTAAAGAACTGCTACATGACCGCATTAGGAAACATGATAATAAATTCCTGTTAGTCTCTTATTCAACAGCGACGAGCGCGAAAGAAATCGAGAAAATATCCGATAAAGCACTCATTATCAAACTTAATGTTAGTTCATCACCTTCCTTACTTATTAAACAAGCAACCCATATTCTTTTAGATATTCTTAAGCTGCACGCTTCTCGGTTAGATCAGCCAGACCAGTTACAAAAGCTGCAAAAAGAAGTCGATAAATTTAAAATAATTCGCCCCGAAAAAGCACCTTTACGCGCTAAAGCAGGGGTTTCTGACACCATCACATGTGAAAAAGATAATATTATTCTCCAACAAGGTGATATCGTCAAAGTAGATAACGACAAACTACCGCAAGGTAATTATATCTACGTAAAATCTTTCCTATCAGCATCCGACAAACAAGGAAAAGAATCGCCCACCTCCGACAAACTAGGAAAAGAGGGGTGGATTCACCACTCACTTGTAGAAAAACTAGAGAGTAAATAATAGCTTACTCTGTCAATTTTTAACATTCTCCTAATTTAGAAAATTGGCAAAACTTGATAATATCTGCTGTTTCTTCTTTCGGGATGTATAATCCAATTTTACTTGTAGGTATTGCTTCAGCTCTTACACCATTGATAACTTCCATTACAGCTTCTTTTTCTAGGGCAGTCTTTAAGGGACTGTTCTGTGGAAAAGAACCAAATAAGCTGCTCATGTGTTGTTGTATAGGCCTTCCATCTTTACCCTTTTTAAAAAATTTAGATAAGCAGCACAATTCTTGGATAGTAGATTCAATGCCTTTAATATCATCTTCAGTACCACTATTTTCATACTTTTCCCCCATTTTCTCAAATTTACCATAAGTCACTTTCCACGATTGTTCATCTTGGGGATATACAAATAGATTTATTAACTGTTTAGGAGTCAATTTTTCCAACCAATCATTAAGCTCACCAGTCGACATCCGTGCAATTTGCAATGTATATAAGTCAGGTTCCTGCTGTATTGTCTCTTCAGTCTTTAATTTCCTTTGCTTAAACTGTTCTGAAATAACTGGCGATGCTGGTGGAGAATCACTTTTAGTTTCTGGTTCCTGCTGTTGACATTCAGTCTGTGCAGTTTCTACCTCTTTCACTGCATTTACTAATCGCAAGGCGGCTTCATTACTAGCATCAAATTTGAGTATTCGATCTCCTGCCCAATAAGAGGTTTCCTCTACATCTAATTCTAAACCTTGATCTAGACCTTTATCAGCTATTTCTAACATTTTATCTCTTTGACTTTCAATAATATCTTTAGCACTGGGCTTAAATAATATCATAAATGATAGAGCAATAAAGACTGGAATAATAAAAGGGAAAAAGGTGCGTAATAGCCGGATTGAAGACGTTGTTGATTTTTTAGGCTTTTCAAAAAATTTTCCTTCAATAGTCCCTTCAAAAAAAAGTGTGTCATAAAACTCTCCGAAATTAGGTTCCCAATTATTGTCAACTTTATTTTTATGTGGTTTTGTAGGATATGGGTCTACTTGCCAATCAATGTTAGAAAAAGTGGCTCTAACTAGGGTCTCAAAATCTTCTCGCCAAGATTGTGGTACTAAAAAAAGATAAATTTCTCCTTGTGTAGGATTGAGGGGTAACAATGTTTTTACAGACACCTCATTAAAATCTTGCGTATTAGAGAAAAAAATTTTTCTACGATCCCCTTCTATCCACTGATATGGGTCGTTAGACGGGAATTCTTGCTTTGTTTTATAGAAAAAAATGGTGATTTTCATAAGATTTTCGCCAAATGTTTATAAATTTTCATCTCTCTCAATCTGGTAACCGCATTAGGACGCTCTTTATCTGTGTAGTGTTGCAGAGCAGGTTGGTGCACCGATAGGGGAATAATATTTTTAGGGCGTTCGTTTTCTAAAGACAGCCTTTTCACCGCTTCAACCAATACTTCAGGAAATAATGCCGCAGATTCTACATTTTTATCTTTTAAAATAGCATTATATGCATGATTCAATACAGTAATCCATTCTCCGAATTGGACACATTTTCCTACTTTTAATTGTTCTAATTGTTCAAATTCAGGAATGACATAATCATTCTTTTTAGCAACCGCATTGACAAGCCGTTGTAACATGCCCGGAGGTGCTGAATTCGCCATTAAGCTCACCGGTGTAAACGCATGTAATAAAGCATTGCTTATCCCTGTACCGTTGCAGTAACCACCTCGATTCAAATATTGCTCAATCGCCATGGCTGTTGCCAAGATAATAGCCCCTTCATTACTATTGTCAATTAATTTTTCTAATTGTCGATAAACCCAAAGAAACCATACGTTAATCTCTTCACCATGTAAGCTATTGCCTTGTTGATAGGGCGTATAGTGACTTGCTTGTTGACCAAAAATATTGCAAAAATGATAATTGGTATCAATAATAATATGCCGTAGTGGAGGGGATAATGTGAGTCTTTCTTCAATCTGCTGAACTTGGGTAGTAATTGTTATTAATAAATCTGCAAATAATTGAGGATTCATCAGCATAAAAGGGTTAGCAAGCCAACCTACAACATATTGTTGAGAACGACCTTGACTGTCATCAGTACTCACGGTCTGAAAAACAATATCTTCTGCATTTTGATGATAAATTTTTTCTTCGGTTTTGATTCTTACTACAGTCCTTTTTCTGGCAGTATTTGCTCGATAAAGCAATAATGCACTGGAGTCAGCGTTCATACCATTTAAATCTAATAGTAATGTACTTCCAGCCTGCCGTTTTTTATCTTCTAAGCAGTGTGCCACTAGCAATAACGAAAGCAATGTTTTGCCTACTCCTCCTTTACTTCCCGTGATAATATGCCATTCCATAATGAAGTCCTAAAATGAGTAGTAGATGGTTGTTAATATAATTTGCAAAAAAAGGATTGTCAATAAAATCATAATAATCGGGTCCAGCACAGCCAATACGATAAAAAAACCATTTTTTTGAAACGACGCCTGATCCGTTGTTAAGCTTAAATAGCTAGCGATGAGCCCAATGATTAATGAGTAACCCAAAACAAATTGCCAAAATGGCGTTTGGAAATAGATTTCTACATCTTTGATCCAATATAAAAAACTTAATTCTACGCCTACTACAAGTCCTATTGTCAAGATAACAGGCAAAGTAAATAATAAGGAAATTACCAGTTGCTTATATTGTC
>DYNN01000248.1 GCA_020721045.1 Thiomargarita sp.
GGCAGAGTAAAACTTGAAGTGCGACATAAACCACCTAATTAATTTAAAGGGTTTATGGAGTATATAAAATTGTCATACCATCATCTTAACTTTGAAGATCGTACTGCATTAATGCTTGAGTCAAGAAAAGAAGGCTTTTCAGCCAGAAAATTTGCTGAACTCATTAAAAGACATCCTAGTACGATCTATCGTGAGCTTAAAAGAAATAGCATCAATGACGTTTATCAAGCTCGATATGCTTCTGATAACACCTTCGCTAGACGTAGACGTGGTCACAGAAAACTCAAAATCGATTCAATCCTCTGGAAATTTATTGTTGAAGCGATCCGTTGTTTATGGTCTCCTCAGCAAATAGCAAAGCGTTTAAAGACATTTCCTGATTTGGATCAAACAATGAATGTAAGCCATACAACGATTTATTCAACGATACGAGCATTACCAAAGGGTGAGTTGAAAAAAGACTTATTATCCTGTCTGCGTCATGAAAATAAAAAGCGAAAAGCTAACGGTGAACCTAAAAAAGATTCTATATTACAGGATATTAAAACTATTCATGAGCGCCCAGCCGAAGTTCAAGAAAGAAAAATACCGGGTCATTGGGAAGCTGATTTAATTAAAGGTAAAGACAATAAAAGTTCGATAGCAACACTTATTGAACGAAATACACGGCTCTGTATCTTGGCAACATTACCTGATGCAAAGGCAGAATCAGTGCGCAAGGCTTTAACTGAAGCTCTGAAATATTTACCTGCAGAACTGCGTAAAACGTTGACCTATGACCGTGGACGCGAGATGGCAGAACATAAAATACTTGAAGAAGATTTAGGCATAGATGTATATTTCTGTGACCCACATTCACCCTGGCAAAAAGGCACATGCGAAAATATGAATGGTTTAATTAGGCAATATTTACCTAAAGGGATTGATTTAAATCAGGCAGATCAGCATTATTTAAATCAAGTTGCCATGTCACTGAATACTCGTCCTAGAAAGGCGTTAGATTGGCTTACACCATTAGAGAAATTTGCTCAGCTTGTTGATTATCATAAG
>DYNN01000249.1 GCA_020721045.1 Thiomargarita sp.
TTGATGAATTTGACGTAGCCCGACAGTAAACTTTCCAAGGCATTTTGCAATTCGGGACCAGGCTCAATTCGTTGTTCGTATAATGACGCATCGAGATTTATAGTCCAAATATTGAAAGGTTTATAAGTGAAAACAGCTTCTGCTCCAAAAGTAGAAGAATTTCCGAAATTTTCGGGACTTGTAGTGCTCACACCGCTACTATCGATAGTGGTATAAGGGAAAATACTGTTGCTCGTCAATCGGTAAAACAAGGAAGTAGAAAGACTTGCCTTTTTAAAAGCGTGATTATAGTTAAATTCGAATGCATTCGAAATTTCAGGTTGAATATCGGGATTGCCCGACCAAACGTTTAACGAATCGGTAATATCGACAAATGGGCTGTATTGCCCAATTGTAGGGCGATTGATGCGTTTGCTGTAAGCAAGTTTAAACGAATTTCTTTTTGCTGTGTAGTAAATAAGTGATGCGGAAGGAAAGAATTGAAAATATTCATTTGAAAAATTGTATGCTGAATAAACATTATCGCCAACATTCCAAACCGGCTCAGCTCTTAACCCAAACTGATATTTCCATGTAGGTTTCTGCTGTGTACCTATCCAACCTGTGTATTGCAGATAAAGGGCATGAATTTGTTCGTTGAATTTGAATATATCTGTATGAGCAGAATCTGTAACAAAACTGCCATTTTGTTGGTTGGCTCGAAGATAATCATCATTTATGAACCTAAGGGTGGCTTTATAACCCATTTCTATTAATCCCTTTTCTTTAACCGGATGTTCGTAATTAATTGTGAAGTTGGTCAGATTAGCGTCTTCGTAAAAATGTGTTTTTTGTAAAAACGGGTCGCCAATTTCAACGTTTTGTTCGGTTAAATTCTGTGTCGAGATGTCGGTGTTTTCCCTGTTGTATTCAATGGCAGAACTTGCATCAAAAGTAAGCACCCTGTTTTGATTGAAATTTCTCGTGTAATTAAACAAAAGTTCGCCGGTATGGAAACGTCTGATTTCATTTGAGTATCGGCTGTTTCGGCTCGTAAAGTCGTGCGATGA
>DYNN01000014.1 GCA_020721045.1 Thiomargarita sp.
ATTACAGTAGTCCGGATTTATATGATAACAGTCCGACTCTTCATAGCTAGATACAATAGAATTTAAAGCGGGACGCGATGGTTTTCCAATTGCAGAAATCACTAATCAGCAAGCAACAGCAACAATTGCATTACAAGGTGGCTTGATTATGTCTTTTTGTCCACAAAATCAATCACCTGTTTTATGGTTAAGCAACTTTATGCCCGTTGATAAAAATAAACCCATTCGTGGTGGCGTGCCCATTTGTTGGCCCTGGTTTGGTCCTCATGACAGTGACAAAACCAAACCCGGTCATGGTGTTGCGCGCACAGCCTCATGGGAAGTCGTGAAAACTGCGCAATTGACTGAAGGTTCAACGCAAATTGTATTAGAATTAATTTCTACGCCAACAATTGAAGCCTTATGGTCTCATTCAGCGCAATTGCAACTCGTTGTAACTGTAGGTAATACACTAACAGTTGAATTAATCACCCATAATTTAAGTGAAGAAAGCATTGTAATTGGCGAAGCATTTCACACTTATTTTAGAGTCGGCGATGTGACGAAAGTAGCGATTAAAGGCTTAGAAAATTGTGAATATTTAGATAAAATGGATAATTCGCAACAAAAACAACAAATAGGCGATGTGACGATCAGTGCGCAAACAGATCGTGTTTATTTGAATACTGTCGCCGATTGTGTGATTGTTGATCCCGCTTTAAATCGTCAAATACGTATTGCCAAACAAGGCAGTCAATCAACAGTGGTATGGAATCCTTGGGAAACGCAATCGTCTCAATTGGGTGATGTTGGACATCAGGGATATTTGAAAATGGTTTGTGTAGAAACAGCGAATGCCGTCAATAGTGTAGTGACCATAAAACCGGGTGGAAAACACAGTTTAGTGACGATGATAAGTGTGGAAGCAATTGATTAATCAGGAATAAAATATGAATAACTTGTTCCAATTTGATTTTTCCCAACTCAATTCGCCAGATTTTAAAGAAGACAGTGTGCGAGAAGTCTTAATTTTGCCGTTATTACAACAATTGGGTTATGAACAATCTCAAATTATACGTAGTAAAAGTTTGCAACATCCATTTTTAAAAGTGGGCAGCAAAAAACGTAAAATTACCTTGATTCCTGATTATTTGTTAAAAGTTGCAGATAATTACGCATGGGTACTTGATGCGAAAGCGCCGAATGAAGAAATTAAAAGCGGCGATAATGTGGAACAAGTTTATTCCTATAGTATTCATCCAGAAGTACGTAGTAAATTCTTTGTGTTATGCAATGGACGTGCGTTTTCATTGTTTCGACAAGACAAACAAAAACTGAAGGATAAATAAAATGTTTTTTATGATAACTTCTACAGAAATAAAAAAGATAGACAGTATTCCAATGGATTCAGATGTAATGAAAGACCAAGATTTTTTAAATTGGCTTTATTCACTAGAAGTCAATTGTGAAAATGAAGTTGATGGTGATTACTATGCAGAAATTACCGATGAAAATATGCTATCAGAGTTTTTATCTGAATATAATGTCGAGATGTGAAACCATCACATAATTATTTTGCAAGATGTTTTTCACTAATATAGCTTAGAGTTAGGCAACTATGATAATTGATAATAAAGTTTTAGCTTCAAATTATGTTAGAAAAGCATCGAAATCAAATAAATTTTGGTTCAGCTTGCATAAAAATAAATTAGATAAATTGATATTAGAATATCAGGATGATTTTAACATTATTATTTATGATGGCGAAGATTCAAATCAATTTTACATATTGCCATATTTTTTAATAAAACATATTCTAGTAGAAGAGTATATTTCAAAAGATAAACGACCAGATAAGCGATGGGTTGGCAGTATTAATAATCACATATTAAGGATTAGAAATTGTCCTTTTGATTTTGATGTTGGATTATATTTCAGTAACTCAAATCTAGTTGATAAAGATGGGAAATTTCAAAAGACAACTGATGAAGAAGAAAACGATTATGCAATTCAAAACAGAACAATAGAAATTCAAGCTAGAGTTAAGCAGTCTGTATTTAGAAAAAATGTTTTATTAAATTTTAAAGAAACCTGTTGCTTAACTGGAATAAATGAAACTCAGTTAATCGTTGCAAGCCATATTGTGCCATGGGCTGACAGAATAGAATCAAGACTTGACCCTGCAAACGGATTACCTTTATTTGTAACTTATGACAAACTTTTCGATTTGGGATATTTTTCGTTTGATAACAGTTTGAAAGTGATATTAACAAGTAAAACAAAAAACTTTAGTCCAGAGCTACAATTAGTTCTTAATGGCATAAATGATAAAAAGGCTACAGAGCCAAATATATATAAAATAAAAAACGAATATTTAGAATATCATAGAGACACTATATTTATGCGATAAAATTGTATCGCGTATTAAAATTTGATCGATGGATGTCATTTGTATTTGCGCATAAAGACCCAGAATTTTGGCATTTAATTGTTGAAACGGCAGAAAGTTGTGGCTTTGAATACGCAGGTGCGGTTGCACAAAAGAATGGACAAACCAGTTTTAAAAAACGGCAAAATCCATTTACTGTGCTTTCTGGACAACTCATTATCAATTTCAAAAAAGTTCGCAAACCTAAATACATCATGAAAGCCGCGTTAGGCTTGGAAATCGGCGATATTGTGATGCAAACGATTGAAGGAATTATCGCTAAAAACAACGGTGCAACCTTAGAACAAATTAACGATGAATTGATTATTAAAGGCTTGGAATTGGGCTTTTTAGATTTAATGAAAAAAGAATATTCCGATTTAACGCCGATTCTATTAGAAACATTTGATTATGATGAAAAAACAGAATTATTTACTATTAAACAAAATCGCAAATTTAGAACCTATATCGATTTGAATTTACGCGTTAAATATTACCTAATTTCTTATTTGCGCAGAATGGAACGCGAAAAGAAAATTGCCCATTTTGATGAAATTGTTCTATATATCATGCCATTATTGAAAAATGGTGTAACGCCTGAAGATCAAACAATTTTGAATGTTTTAGAAGACATTGCACAGCGAATAGAAGGAGATTGTTGGCAACTCAAAACCGATGGACAAAGATTGTTGTTATTGTGAAGGTTGACAAACAGCGCATAATATTTATCCTAAGCTCGTAGGGTGTATAAGCGAAGCGTCATACACCGATTTTTGGAACTCTCACGCTTTTTGGTGCATGACGCTGCGCTTATGCACCCTACGATCTCAATTTGGTTGCTCAATTCCAAAGCCAAGTTCTAATAATTCAATCAGTTGCTTGGTTCTTTGGCGGGTTAATGTTACCATCAGTGAAGAAACGAGAGTAGGATACATACTCCCATATTCCACATAAGGATCACCGCCATTGGCAACTGGAAAATGTGCTTCAATTTCGGCATCTCTAAATTTAATCCAAGCTTGTTGTGCTTTTTTCAATTTTTCTAAAAATACAGTTTCATCTGCATATTTTTTCTGTAACTTCTTGTAAGTTCTGTTTAATTTGGCATCTTCTGCATCATACTCTTTGCCGGCACAAATACCAATATCCATTTGAGTCATTGCTTTATCCATACAGTCATCACCAGCAAATGACGGATAACTCATTGTTGATAAACTAAAAACTAAACTACTAATTAAAAGGCGCATAATATTTATCCTAAGTTGTACGTTAATAATAGACTTTAGAATGATGTGTTGTAGTTTCTATCAGTAATTCACGGACATTGCGATTTGCTTTACCCAGTCTTAGTCGCCCAATCTTTTCATATTGTATGTAGTGTAAACAAGCTCGCAACATATCGTGATTTAAAGCCAATAAATGCGATTCATAATTGCCTTCGTTAATTTCTAGTGGGCGATGAAACAATATGAAGTAAATGCGATTAACACCTTGAATATCATTGACACGTTCATCAAAATATTTTAATACTTGTCCTGCAAGATATTTTTCCCCTGCATTTGATAACACTTCTAATGCATTACCTTGATTTGCACGACTGGGTGATAGCAGTCCACGACTTACTCGTTGAAAAAATTCTAAATTTTGTTCAGCTATATAAGTAATTACCGTTAATACATTTAATAGGTGATTTTCAGCGACTTCTTGTAAAATTTTGGCAATCAAATCTCGGGTTTTAGTATTTAAATGTTTTCCTTGATGTATCTTCAGTAACCCATTAATTTGCACAAATTTTCTTAATGCAATCCGCGCCATTTTTTGCAATCGTTCGCGTTGTTCATCGGTTAGTTTTAAGTAGATCAATGAAAGTATTTCAAAACGTTCTTGAACTGATCCGGTTTCTGAGAAAACACATTTAATTAATGATGGTTTGCAACTATTTAAATTTAAACGCAATAATTCTTTACTTTCATTAACTAAAGTGCGATCTCGTGAACCTAGCAAGTGAATAACAGGTGACCAATCTTCCAATGGATGACATTCTTTTAATGCACGCAATGCGGTAATTTTGACTTCTTTAACTGGTAGTGAAAGTGCTTCAGTTAATTTTTCTCTATGTGGTTCTAATTGTCCGCTTAACATACGTACGTAAGCGGTAAATGCAGCACCACGTACTTCTAAAGTGCCTGTATCTAAGAAGGGTAATGCGATATCGCTGTAATTAGGTTGACGTAATTCTCCTAATGCATAAAGGTATAATGCTGTGTATTGATTATTTACTTTAGTGGCTTGACCTAGGCGTTCTAAAATTTTCTTTTCAATAGCCGGTTTTGCTTTATATAAGGGGTGCCCATGTAGGCATAAACAGGCTTCAATAAAGACTTCTGGTGAGGGATGTGCTAATAATTTTTCAATTTCTCGATTGAGATTAATGGTTTTGAATGAGGCTAAATTCTTTAAAATTAAGGGTAAAACTTTGGGATCATTTTTAACGCGCAAGGCTTCGACTAAGTACGTAATATTGCTATTTGATAAGGGTAGGGAAGCAAGCGTATTAATGCAACTGGATTGAATTTGCAACACATCTGATTTTAATAATAAATTACCTACTTGGTTGACAAAATGATTGAGCCGCAATACTCGAATCATTTCTAACGCAGCCACAACATGATAGGGATCGCTACTGGCTAATTTTTCTTCAATAACACGTTTGAGACTATTTCCCTTATTGGTTAAACCGATATCGCTGTGACGATTAAACAATTCTCGATTGAGTAAGCCAAATACGCCTTCGTTGTAAGCTGCCCACTGTGGTAAAGCGATACCTATGCCTAATATAGAAACGACAACGGCAATGAGCGGTAAGACGTAACTAATGGGTAAAGAAAGAATTTCGGTGGCAGTTGTATCTTTGACAATATCTCCGCCTAAAATGATGAGTATTGTACCCGCTATGATGGTAGAAAAAGGAAAAACAATGCCATTTAAAAATGCTTTATTTGTCCCCCATTGATTAGGTGGAATAGCGTTAAAAAGCAGATTATTTACTGGTGTACGCCAAGCACCGCGCATTTCTTGATTAATAAAATGGGTAAAAATGCCTAAACCTAGCATAATTCCCATGCTATCTCTGATTTGTCCAGCCGAGTTCCAATAGAAGTAGGTAAATAAGCTGAGTGCTGCAATCATGGTCAAAATAGGATGTAATAAATTGCTAGCACCTACGCCAATTTTTAAAATAATGCGTGAAGTTAGAAATAATTGAATCAGTAACCAAGCAAGATTTGCAAAAATTTCATAGGTTGCAAAAAATGTCGTTCTATTCACCGGATCAGGATAAACAACAGGATAAATAATGACTTGGTACTGATATTCTAATAATTTATTGCCAATGACAAATACCATTAAACCCAATGACATAAAAATCATTAAACGCGAGCCAATAATATATTTAAAGGCGCCAATCAGTTCTCGAATCGGTGTTTTATTGCTCTTGGTTTCACCATGTCCAACGCGAACAGGTGTCAAGCGATTTTTGATCAATCCCAACATACCAAACGCACCAAGACATGCGATTCCTAGTACAAGAATGAGACGTTGTGGTTCTAAACCAACTAAATTAATCAGCACTACTAATACTGTACCACCCAGCGCGCCGCCAATAGGAATGCCAGTATTAATGACACCAGTGACACGTTTTACTTGCACAGCGGTAAAATAAGAGGCGACAACACTACCTGCATGAATGAAAATGAGGATGTAAAAAAAAGAGAAGCCAACAAAGAAAAATCCATAAATCCAATAATATTGGATGCCCAAATAGGCGTTGAAAAAAAATAGTCCTTGCGCAACAATAGAAAATACAGTTGTTGCTAATAAAAAAAATCCTAAGATATTAAGACCACTCACTTTTTTAGTGTAATGGGCATAAATCATTGAACCAACCATGACTGCCAAATCAATCAAAATCAGGATGATAGGTAGGTTATCACCGCCTAAATTTTCGATTAATAAGGTAATACCAATGCTACGCGCAAAACTTGCACCAAACGAGAAAATTAAGAATACTAAGAAGAAATATAAAACACCTTCCCATTCATTGGCTTTGATGGCGAGTAGATTACCAAGAAAACGTGCTATCATTTTCACGATTATTTGTTACTGCTGATCATGCCACGCATGCGGCTAATCAAAACTTTAATAAATCCAAATGCAATTGCAGGATATTCGTGGGCTAATTGTTCCATATCATTACGCTCGATGACCAAGAAAGTGCAAGGTCCGTCACACACAGCTGTGGCAGTACGTGTTTCAGCATCAAATAGAGAAAGCTCACCCAAAAAATCATTTTCTTTCAAGGTAACGAGATGTTTTTCAATCCCACCTTGATTTTTGAGGATCATTACTTTACCTGATACCACGATGAACAATTTATCGCCAATATTCCCTTCATGAAACAGCGTATGTCCATCTTCATAAGCTTCTTCAGTGGCAATTGTCGATATCATGTGGATATCCTCAGTTTTCAGTGCAAAAAAAAGAGGAACTTTATTTAGAACAATGATTTTCTCTAGTGGGATCATCGCTAAAGTAATAATTTCATAAAGAATCTGATGAATTTTATATTGATTAAGCCAATTCTACAACGAAAGACAGCGACAGCGAGTTTATTTTACGTGTTTTTTTAATATTCTCATAGCAATGTTTTAGGACTTACGCATTGACAAATAAAAACAATTTTTAATCAATGATTTACTCGATAACATCATGTGCATTTTGTGTTGAGAAAATGATTTTAACTTTTTGATTTTTCAGTATATGATTTTGTCAATGCGTAAGTCCTATGTTTCATGAAATCAATTAAATTCACACGCACCATTAATAATGTTTATAGATTTTCAAGATGTGCAAATTTATGACCACTTTACTAAAATAAATACCATAAACATTTACATTCGTTCGTTTAAAGTAGATAATAGTGTGTACACAAAACTTAAATATTAATAAAAGTCATCTTATTATCAAGATTGCTTAAAGTAAAGTCTGTGATATTTACAGTAACTTATTTTCTTAATAAAAGTTTTACGCATTAGTATAAACAATATCCTGAATTTTTGTAAGATGAGATAAACGATAAAATTAGGATGATGACAGGTCGTTAATTTTTTACTGACTGACATTAAATTCAATAAGTTTATGAATATAATAACGATAGCTTCTTCGACTGAACGATTCATAATCACATTATTCGCAGCGACATTGGTGCACAGTTCAGCATTTTCTTTAGTTGGTTTTGTACTGCCAGAATCGAATAGACCACCAAATACCACAATGGAAGTTATTTTAGTACAAAAAAGTACCAAAAATATACCGGATCAAGCAGAATATCTGGCTCAAGTTGATCATGAAGGGGGCGGGAGCGAAGATGAAAGGGAAAAAGCGCGTCCAACCACGCCGACAATTGCCCCTTTTCCCGATCAAACAGCGGAATTAGTTGCGACACCGCCTCCCAAACAAGTGGCGGCGGCTACCCAAACGGCACAAGTAAAGAAATTAACTACGCAACGATCTGTAATACAACATGTTTCGTCGCAAAATAATGTTATGCCGGTGACAAATTCTGCAAACCAACAGAGCGTTGATGACAAAACTCAACTGTTAGAAGATACTGTTCCAGCCAGCACGTTGATTATGAATTCGTTGGCTGCCATTTCTAGCATTCAACCCGAATTGGACGAAAAATTTAACGCCTTCACTAATCGCAAACGTGAAAAATTTGTCAATCCCAGTACACGGGAATACCAATATGCAGCTTATCAAAGCGCGTGGCGACAAAAGATTGAACGTGTGGGGGCGCGTCATTTTCCAAAACAAGCCTCTCGAGACAAAATTTCTGGGCGATTGATGGTTGATGTGGCAATTAACGCGAATGGCACTATTCAGCAAATAACAATCAAAAAATCTTCTGGACATAAAATACTTGATGAAGCAGCTTTACGTATTGCTCATCGCGCTGCACCATTTTCCCTTTTTTCAGAAGAAATGCGCCAAGAAGGTTATGATATCTTGCACATCACCTGTTGGTGGAATTTTGGCTATGGAAATTTGACCACAAACTAAACCTACTAAAAATCATGTCACCAGCGTCATTATGCTGTTACACACTTCCCGAGACGATCATCGTATTGCTTGGTTAACAGCTTTAGCGATTACCATTCACATTGCAGAAAGCGCATTTCCATCACCATTGCCCGGTGTAAAACCCGGATTAGCTAATGTTGTGACTATTGTGGTTTTGATTCGCTTTGGTTGGAGAATGGCAGCTTGGGTCAATTTGTTGCGAGTCTTAGTTGGCAGTTTATTAATTGGTACATTTTTATCGCCCACATTTATTCTAAGTTTAGGCGGCGCATTATCCAGTACTTTTATGTTGATTTCACTCACACAACTTCCGGGACGCGGTTGCAGTGCTATAGGATATAGCGTTGCCGCTTCTATTACCCATGTCATGACTCAATTTTGGTTAGCTTATTGGTTATTTATTCAACATTCTGGCTTATTTTATTTGCTGCCCGCTTTGATAATTGCAGCCGTTATCTTTGGTATAGTAACGGGTGTCATTGCCACTGCTATTGTGAAAAATTTGTAATCAAAATCGCATCTTTCGTTTCTGTCATTCGATTAATCAAGTGGTCAAAAATGCACTGTTGCGCTTTTTGGAAAAATACTTTGAATTTACTCATAACCTTTATCTTCAGTTAGTTATAATAACGTTATTATTTTACATAATTAAATTAAGAATCACTGCTCAACTTTGTACTTAACCAACATAGAATCAATGCTGATAGCAGAAGTGGCGGCGAATCTTAAAGATAAAATCACGAACAAGCATCAACAGAAAGTCAATCGTTGCGTTTCATTTCATGCTATCAAAACTGAAGCATTGAATTTATTATTTAGCAAGCTTCCAATTAGTAAAGTTTTAAACAAGTTACGAAAGTTATTTCTAACTAATCCAACTTTGGATAAAAAAAAGCCGACAAGTTTTCAAAACCTGCTAGGTCTCAATGGTAATCTGCTGTGCATTCCTAAACTTTACATACTTTTTTTCGTCGAACTTGAGTTATCTAAAGACAAATTCACGTAGTGTTCCGCGCTAATTTTTGCTAAATAATCAGCAGCATGATATGAACATAATTTCATTGAGAACTGACATGATGGTAGATTAAGAAAGTCAAATATATTTTTTAACGTTTGTTCTGGCTCTCTTTCCAATGCTTCATCACGGATTTTAAAAAAATGTTGCAAGTGTAATATATCCCTCTGTAACAATTCTCGACTACGCACAAGATGATGATTAATCCTTTGTAATAATAAAGGCTCTCTTGAAGAACGTAATATTTCATGAAGTGACAAAGCGGTTGCATGTTGGTGAGTCTCAATAAAAATGAAATATGCGTGGAGAAAATGTTGCTGTAACCAAACTGTTCTTGCCATTATGGTTGGGATGCCAGAAATAATACAAGTTGAAACAGATTGATTTAAAGAAAATTGCCGCAGCCATTCTTGTTTTTCATTGATGAGATCAAGATTCTTCTCATATTCAGGTAATATTTCTACATATTCTGTCCATAATTCAGGTATTTTTGCCTCTTGATTAAATTGAACATTTTTACAATGAGTCACTACATTGGTAATATTTTGATGTTGGCATAACATCTCTTTAAGCCACACAACCAATTCTGCTTGGTGACTTAATATAAATATCCAACGAATTGATTCTATTGATTCAAAACGATATTTCTCATTTATACAAGGACTTAACGCTTGTTTCCATTCATCAACATGATCTTCTAATAACCAATTCTTCTTTACCCACTGTTGTAAATTTTTCCCTTCTTGTTGAGTTGATTCCAAATCACTTATTTTCTCGCGTATTGCAGCAATCCATGCTTGTGGCGTATTTTTTACTCGAGTCACTGGTGCTGATTGGTAAGGATAAATATCAGAACAAACAACAGGATAACCCAAAATACCATACTCTAATAAACGCAGATTGCTCTTTGCCTCATTGAATACATTCTCTTCCAAAGGAGCAATCGCCAAATCAAGCGCAAGTTCAGCCAGATGGGCAGGATAGTGTGCAAAAGCCACCATAGGATAAAATTCACGCATATAAGGACGCAACTCATTGGGACACATACCAAAAAAAATCCAATCTACTTCTTTTGCCAACGCTTCTACAACGGGTAATATTAAACGCAAATCTCCCAAATGTTGCGCTGCACCAGCCCATCCCACTCTCGGTTTACTGCCTTGTTTTGGAATCACTGTTAATGCTTGCCATTGCTTGAATTCCAAATAATTAGGCACTACTTTGATATCATTTATAATATGACGATATGCAAACGCAAGTGGTTCTGTAGAAACAATTAATCGATCACATAGCGTAATGGCATGATGAATGCGCTTTTTAATATCTTTGTAATTAGTGTGATAGTAAGAATTCAGTGGCGGTATAGTATATACCAAATCATCTTGACTAAAAATTTTAAAATAATCAGTAAATTGACAATCTTGTAATAACTCTAATTCGGGCGTATGAAAGAAATTATGCAATAATAATACATCGCCTTGCATCCGTTGCAATTCTGGCAAAGTGGGAATCTTCTTCAATTCTCCGGCTGGCATTAAATGACTTTCGATAACTTCTTGTTTTTCTAAAATATTTAGCGGTATTTTTACACGATATTCACCACTACCCCAATTATCATTAGGAAAAGCAATAACACGTGGAATAGTATGTAAAAATGGATTACCACGACTAATATACCAAGTAGTGATAAAACTAGATTCTACAGTCCATTCCTTACCATTTAAATTTAACTGAGGATGGTAAGAAGGATCATGGCTAAGTTGTGATAACCAACGTTGATACATTGTGGCTATTTCTTGACGCAAATAAGCCGTATTAATCACAGTTTGACGATGTCGTGCAACACTACCTGTACCATGTTGTATCAAAATTGCATGAGGTAACCAAACAATCTTATAACCCATTTTTGTTACTTTTAGACACAAATCGACTTCGTTAAACAAAATAGCTGTCTGTTTCTCATCCATACCTTGCACAGCTTGATAAATATTACGTTTTATCATCATGCCATTGTCAGAGATCGCTGCAAAATTTTGTGCTACCTGAGCGCGTTCTGCATAGCCAGAATCAGATAAAGTCAACCCTTGATGAATTTGCCCAGCCACACCTACCGCACCCATTCCAAGAATATAACCTGCTTGTAATATATTACCCTGAGAATCAAGTATTTTTGGTCCGACAATACCCACCTCAGTTCTTTGGGCATTTGATAGCAAGTGTTGTAACCAATCTGCTTGCACAATCTCACTATCATCATTTAAAAACAGAATAAATTCTCCCTTAGCTTGCTGCACTGCAAAATTATATAAAGTTGTTAATTCTGCTGGTCGAGGATAACGTATTAAACGCACACTATTGGAATTTTTACAGAGAGACTGACAAAATGTTAAATGTAGTGATTTTGGACTGGCATTATCTACTATAATAATTTCATAATGTAAATAATTAGTGGCAGTGAGAATACTGGTTAAACAACGTTCTAAAGTATCTTGTTCTTGAGTAGTGGCAATGATAATTGAAATAAATGAAAGTGTATGTAAAGCATAATCTACAATATAACTATTTGTAAAATCAGTAGAATAAACTTGCGCGGTGATGTGTTGACGTTGTAAATGTTCTTTTATGACCCGTTGATACGCAGAAATATTTTTTCTCTCATTATTTGCGTAATAAAGTGGATAAGGAATGTGACCAATACAAGATTCACCGTAGTGTTCAATTATTTTAAAAACCAATTCTTCATTGTAATATTCATAGTAATTTGTATAACCTCCTACAGTTTCAAGTGCTTGGCGTTGAATCAAACAAAAATGTCCAATATAAGCCGTAGAGCGTAATAAATCAATATTGACTGCGGGTTTGAATATCTGTTGATTTGCTAAATTTTTCTCATCAAAGTAAATAAATTTCCAATTAGGATAATGAGTTGCATATTTTATACTTAAAGAAAATAACTGTGGTTCAAATCGATCATTTGGATAAATCAGTGCCACCCAATTAGCTGAAATAACAGCAATTTCTTGTGATATCACTTGAATAATAGACTGTTTCTCTGTACGATATAACCAACGAATATTGGCTTTTTGTTGCATAAATGCTTCTGGATAAAAATCGGCAATGATAGAGAAATACCAATTTGGATAATCTTGTGATAAGACAGACTGAATTGTAATTTGACATTGAGACAATAGAGATTTTTCTAAGTAAAGCAGTAAATGTATCGTGAGTTTTTCAGTTGATTTTACAAGAAAATGATTATTAAACAATGCTGTTCTTATAGTATTGAGCTGACGCAAAGCTGTTATATTTCCCAACGCTACTTTTTGACAACTTTGATATACGTCACCACTCCAACCGGTTAATTGATTAGATAAATCGGCAGAAATGTGACAAACATGATGATGTTTCAGTTGAGGCAGAATAAAGTGACTTATTTCCTCTTTTACCGCTTGAATTGGATGAGGAAAGGTAATTTGTAATATTTGTGCAATTTTTTCTATGGTGGCTTGCCAATCATGTAATAGTTCGTCATAAGTGACAAAAACTCTTGAATAATAACAAGTATGTTGTTCACTTTCTAACACATGTGTCAACCATAATAATAAAGAGTGTTCTAAAGTAAATTGATCTCTTCGTTGTAAAGAAGCCGCAACTTCTAACGGTTCTCTGAGGATATGAATAAAATGAAGGTTACTTCCTGTATTTTCCAATAAAGGTAGCCAAAAAGGTAATAAACGACAAAGACGTGGGTCTTTAATTCCCCATAACGTAGATGCGGCGAAGTTTTGATAAAGCGTTTTTGCCAGCGAACGTTGTATATTAGCTAATGTAACAGATGATTGATCTTGTTCTGAAATAATACGCGGATCGTCCCATTGTGAACGCAATTGATGTAATAATTTTTCATTAAATGTAACAATTGTTTTATGTTCCCAAAAACCCGTTTGATTTGTACGATGTTTAGGTAATAAAGGCTGTCCCAGATTCATACCTAACAAATTGAGAATTCTGGTAAGTAGTGAAGTTCCACTACGGTGCATTCCTAATACAATAATTGCATTGGAGTTTTTCATAAATGTCTCTGACTCTAGTTTATAGTACTCGACAACAAAATACAGCATTCAGTGAATATTTAAAACAAACTTGTGGGGTTGAAGAAGTAGAAATTTTACAGTTTATTAATCCCGGTCACTACAGTTTAAGTCAAATTTATAATCATGCACTGACAAGAGCAGAATATGATCTGATTGTATTTGTCCATGATGACGTAATATTTGAAACATCACGTTGGGGAATTTGTCTTATTAACCATTTTACCCATTCTAATTTTGGCATTTTAGGCGTGGCGGGCACAACTCATTTATCTAATACAGGAATTTGGTGGCAAGATAAAACAAAAATGATGGGGATTATTAAACACCATCAAAATGGAAAAACTTGGACATCCCGATATTGCAATGATTTTGGCGATAAAATATTGCCGGCTGTCTGTGTCGATGGCGTATTTATCGCGGTGCATCGTAAAAGAATACACACTGTTTTTAATGAAAGTTTACCGGGCTTTCATTTTTATGATATTGATTTTTGTTTAACTAATCATGTAGTTGGCGTGAAAATTGGGGTTATTTTTAATATTAAGCTTATTCATCATTCTATAGGTACAACTAATGAACAGTGGGAAAACAATCGCTTACGATTTATTGCTTCTCACGCTTATCATTTGCCTTGTCACGTTAAAGGTGAGATTTTTATTGACACATTTCCTATCATTTTACCACGTTATCCTTCTGTTTCTATTATTATTTTACATAAATCTAAGAACTATTTATTGTTTAACTGCTTACTTTCCATCGCTGAAAAGTCTACTTATCCTAATTATGAAGTTATCATTGTTGATACGGGCTCTTCAATAACGGAATTAGCTGAAATTGAAGCTTTTATTGCTATAACTTTGTTAAAAATCAAGCTTATTAAAACCAATTATTATCATTTTGCGCGTTCCAATAATGAGACAGTTGCTTTGATTGACAGCGAATTAATTCTATTTTGCAACAATGATATTGAACTGATTAATGATGCAATCAGTCGTATGGTGCAAGTTTATGTAGAAAATTCAGAGAATTGTGGCACGATTGGTTGTCGTTTGTACTTTGCAGATGGGACAATTCAACATGCTGGTATTGATATAGTGTTGCATTCTGAGCAAGATTTAAAAATAGGTCATAAAGGATTTCTTTCATATTATCAATATATTAAAGATGTAGAACCAAACATTTTAGGATCAACAGCGGCTTTTTTGTTAATAGAAAGAAATTTATTTAACAAAATAGGCGGTTTTAATCCAAATTACCTTGACTGCTTAGAAGATGTTGAATTAAACTTAGCATGTATAAGTGATAATAAAATAAATTTTTTTGTGGGCAGTGCTGCGTGCTATCACTTTGAATCTCAAACAAGAAATACGAAAGGATTGATTCAAGCAGAGGATTATCAACGGTTACTTCAATATATTCAAAGTAATTCAGAAATTGCTAAACGTGTACACTATTGTAACAAATAAGGAGTGTTATGATGAAACCATTTCTAAAAGGCTTTCTGAGTGTAGTAGGCGCATTAGGACAATCTGCTACATCAATTGCGGCAGAATCTTCTACTGCACCGGCTAACAATGATTCATTTTTAACTAAATTAGGACAACCGAGTCCGCGTTCTTCGGTGCGAACTGGACAATCTGAGGTTAGGTTTTCTCAAAACGAATTAGACTATTTTTATTCAAAATTTGTTGTTGATGAAGGGGCTGGCGTAGCAAAAATCACGGTAGAACGTAGTTGTGGGGATAAGGAACTACCTATTGCGTCCGTGTCATATAGAACTACATCAAGTTATTATTACGAATCAGCTACAGAAAAAGTAGACTATAGTCCAACATACGGTGGTACTTTACGTTGGGAAATATTTGAATGTGGTCCTAAGACTTTTTCTGTCCCAATTATTGAAGATTCAGAATCAGAATTTAGTGAAACATTAGGATTAACGCTAAGTAATGCTCAAGGTATGACCATTGCGCCATCAGGTGGATATAGTAATCTCACTATCTTAGATAATGATGTAAATCCACAAGAAACTAGTTTAAGTTTTTCCTCAGAAAATTATACAGGCATAGAATCTTCTGGTATAGGTGCAATTTTAGTAAAACGAGAAGGATGTGCTCCCCATAGCCCAGCAATATCGGCAGAACTGATTGTTAAACCAAATACTGCAGATACAACTGATTATTCAATATCTCCTACTTTTCCTTTAGATGAAAATGGAAATTATATTTTAAATTGGGGAGAAGTAAGATATCTATCTGATTGCAATAAAAGTTTCTATGTTTACTCCAAAAATGATGCTTTAATTGAAGGCACAGAAGATTTTGAAATGATTCTCAGTAATCCATCAGAAGGTGCGATAATTGGACAAGGAAATGCTGTTCTGAACATTATTGATAATGATGGAAGTACAATTGGTTTTTCTCAATACAACTATCAACCAGATGAGAATAAACAAGGCGTCATACTGACCATAGAGAGAAAAAACTGTGTTGAAGGGTATATTCCCAAGACTTCTTTGGAAAACCTTTCTTCTGGTTTTTCGTCTAGATTCTCTGGTCACTATACAAGTGATCCAGATCAATTAATTTGGCAAGAAAATGAATGCGGTTTTAAAAACATTGAAGTTAAACCAGTTATTGAAATTAACCCAGTTTATATAGGTTATTATGGGAATAGTTTTATTACTATACCAAAAAATGTCACCCCTTTCCAAACAGATTTTAATATTAAGGATTCTACACAATATAAAAATGATATAAAAGGTGATACAAGTGTCCATTTTGACCAATCATTTTACCCTTTATATGTGATAGAAAATAGCGAATTTGCAACAATTGGCGTTGAACGTGATGGATGTGATGATGATACTAATATATCCAAAATTTCAATAGATTATCGCACTCGTTATGTTTATTGGTATAATTCTGATTACTATCCAGCTTTTTCTGATTCTAGTTCTGGTACTCAAGATTACATAGATACTTCCGGTACTCTCACATGGCAGGAAAACGAATGCGGGACTAAAAATTTTACTGTTTCTATTCTTGACGATTCTGCACCTGAAAATACTGAAATAGTAGACATTAGTTTTGGTGGTCATTATTATGACAGTGAAGTTTTATTTATCATTGATGATGATGTTCCTACAAATAATACCTTAGCACATCACGATGTTTTCAAAGAATTTCTTTATCTAAATGATAACTATACTTTATATCCAATGGATTTAACAGCACCACTGACATCAGTTTCTTCTAACCCAAATATTGTGACAGTAGATGATATTATCACTGCAAGGGCTATCAACGTGGGTCAAGCCACTGTCACAACAACCGACGTCATGGGTAATTCCGTTAAAAGAATTATCACTGTTCTGCCTGAAGAATTCGCTGCTTTGACATTTTATAGCTCTGATGAAGTCAAAGTCGGTGAGGCACTTGAGGTTAGAGTAACTGCCAGCTACAAAAATCCTGATCCTGAACAATTGCTAGATTTATGGGTATTTATAGAGTCTCCTAATCTTGATCGAAGACTTTATGTTACTTCTTCTGATTATCTCAGTAGTTTGTTTAGTTATGATCCACAACCTGTCAGGATAAATTTAGAAAAAATGAACAATACTTATCCAGTATTTCGTTTTGGGGTGACATCCGCTATGGCAGGAAAATATACACTGTATGCAATGCTTGCTAAGCAGGGAGAAAATCCTTTAGTAAATACTCAAGCACAAATGTCAAATTTAGCACGTGCTACTGTAACTTTACTTAAAGAATAATTTTGGTTCAATCAATAGTGATTAAGGAGTGTTGTGATGAAACCGTTTTTAAAAGGCTTTCTGAGTGTAGTGGGCGCGTTAGGACAACCTTCTACAACAACCGCAGTAGAACCTCCTACTGTACCCACAAATAATGATTCATTTTTAACCAAATTAGGACAACCCAGTCCGCGTTCTTCTGTGAGATCGGGACAATCGGAGGTGAGGTTTGTCCAATCATACTTTGTTGTTGATGAAGGGGCTGGCGTAGCAAAAATCACGGTAGAACGTAGTTGTGGGGAAAGAGAATTGCCTGTGGCATTCGTATCATATGAGTCGCATGAAACGAATTATTCAGGAAGTGCCGCAAAAAATATAGATTATCACCATGTATTTAGTACTTTGCGTTGGGAAGTGTTTGAATGCGGTCCTAAGACTTTTTCTATCCCAATCGTTGATGATTCAGAATCAGAATTTAGTGAAACATTAAGATTAACCTTAAGTAATGCTCAAGGTATGACACTTAGTAGTTATCTGAACAATAGTCAATTATTAATTATTTCTGATAACGATGTAAGTGAAAAACAAACTACCTTAAGTTTTGATAATACGAGTTACACAGTGCAAGAAGGTGGGGAAACCGTAGTATCAATAAGACGTAAAGAGTGTGAACCTCATGCGCCTGCTATATCTGCCACTCTTGCTATTGAACCAAATACTGCTGATACAACTGATTATTCTATATCTCCTACTTTTCCTTTAGATGAAAATGGAAATTATATTTTAAATTGGGGAGAAGTAAGATATCTATCTGATTGCAATAAAAGTTTCTATGTTTACTCCAAAAATGATGCTTTAATTGAAGGCACAGAAGATTTTGAAATGATTCTCAGTAATCCATCAGAAGGTGCGATAATTGGACAAGGAAATGCTGTTCTGAACATTATTGATAATGATGGAAGTACAATTGGTTTTTCTCAATACAACTATCAACCAGATGAGAATAAACAAGGTGTCATGTTGACTGTAGAGAGGAAAAATTGTATTGAAGGATATATTCCCAAGATTACTTTGGAAAATCTTTCTTCTAAATTTTCTTCTGTATACTCTGGTCACCACCCTACAACAAGCACCCCAGATCAGTTAATTTGGCAAAAAAATGAATGTGGTTCTAAAAACATTGAAGTTAAATCAGATAATTATGCGCCTAATTATAGTTATACTATTTTTGCTCCTAGTGCTCCCTCTTTTTTTGCAAATTTTGAGGTTGAAATAAATTCCTGTGACAATACGCATTTTTATCTTCACCCTAGCTATGTTATAGAAAGTAGTGAAATTGCTACTGTTGATGTTGAACGCTATGGATGTGATAACAATACCAATGTAGCTGAAGTTTTAGTGCGTTATCGCACCTTTCAGACAGATGATTATTATTATGATTCTGCTTCTGTTACTTCTTCCTACTCTGGTACTCAAGACTACACAGATACTTCTGGTTTTCTTACATGGCAAGAAAACGAATGTGGTACTAAAAGTTTTACTGTTTCTATTATTGATAATTCTAAGCCTGAATATACTGAAAAAATTGGGCTCGATTTATATTGTAATTCGAGCTACGCTTATTATTTTGACCAAAGTGATTATGTCCAAAGGGATTATTTGTTCATCATTGACGATGATGTTGCAGCGGAAAATACGTCTCCCATTTATCAAAAATCTTTGAAGATAACGCTTTATGAAAATACGTTCCATACTCTAGAATTAGGACGGTATTTTAAAGCACCGCTGACATCAATTTCTTCTGATCCAAATATTGTTACTGTAGACAATGTAGGCAATGTAAAAGCTATCAATACTGGTCAAGCCACTGTCACAACAACTGATGTTATGGGTAATTCCGTTAAAAGAATTACCACTGTTCTGCCTGAAGAATTCTCTACTTTGACATTTAATAGCCCTGATAAAGTCAAAGTCGGTGACGCACTTGAGGTTGAGGTTAAAGTGACTACCAGCTACAAAAATCCTGATCCTGAACAATTGCTAGATTTATGGGTATTTATAGAGTCTCCTAATCTTGATCGAAGACTTTATGTTACTTCTTCTGATTATCTCAGTAGTTTGTTTAGTTATGATCCACAACCTGTCAGGATAAATTTAGAAAAAATGAACAATACTTATCCAGTATTTCGTTTTGGGGTGACATCCGCTATGGCAGGAAAATATACACTGTATGCAATGCTTGCTAAGCAGGGAGAAAATCCTTTAGTAAATACTCAAGCGCAAATGTCAAATTTAGCACGTGCTACTGTAACTTTACTTAAAGAATAACGTAGTTGGTATTTAAAATTTGATTTGGTTGATGCTGGTAATTGCTAAAATAACACCCGTGATAATAATGCCAATAATGCCACCAATGACTAAAATGGCTATTGGTTCAATGAGTAACAAGAAACGTTTCATGCGCACTCTGCCGCTCTCTTCTAATAATTTTGCTAATGAGCGCAACATTCGAGGTAATTCACCGGCTTTTTCACCGGCACGAATTAAATTATGTCCGGTTGCTGTGAGTGCGTCATTATCTTGTAGTGCTTGTGATAAGTGGGCGCCCGCACGTACTGATTTGCTGACTTGAATTAATTTTGCGTTTAAACTGGGAACTTTAATCCCTTGATTTGATAACTCCAATGCTTTTAATAATGAAACGCGATTTTCTAATAAAGTGCCCATCATCGCTGCCCAACGTGCCGTTTCCGATTCCAACAACCAAATGCCCAATAAAGGAAAATTTATCAATATATCTATTAGTTTAGCGCGTAAACGCGGTTGTTTCAATAAATAAGCCACACTTGTGACAACCGCAATAGTTGCTGCAATAATTAAATCAAAATGTGTGTTTAAAAACATGCCTGTGTTGAGCACCGCTTGCGCTAACCAAGGAATATCATCGTTGCGATTGTGTAACATGCTGGAAAAACGTGGCACTACAATGGTGAAAATCAATAAAACTGCTGCAATGCCAGATACAATTAAAATAATTGGATAAATCATCGCATTACGCATTTCACTACTTATTTGGGCATCGTATTCCATTTGAGTAACCCCATCACGCAATGCAGTGGCGACTTTTCCTGTTAATTCACCGGCTTCGACCAACTGTAAAATGTACCAAGGTAGTTTTAATGGACTTTGACGTAATGCGTTAGAAAAAGTTTGTCCTTGTCGTAATTGGGTCGCCATGATTGAAAAAGTCAGGGCAATAGTCGGATGATGTGAAGAAGTCGAGAGGGAATCAACCGCTTCAATCAGTGTAACGCCCGATTCTAGTAAGGTAGCGAGTTCGTGCAAAACAATAAGTATATCACGTTGTTTTAATTTGGTAACTTTGCGTTCTGTTGATTGTTCTGTTGAAATCACTACTAAAGAAAGTGCAGTTAATCCGCGTTTTTGCAATTGACGAATCGCTTCTCTTTCGGCATCAGCTGCTAAAATACCGCTAACTTCTTGTCCTTGTGCATCAAGTGCTTGATATTTATAACGCATATTAGTTTTGACTAACCGAAACCTTTAGTTCTAACAATTTTTCATTATCCGCATCAATTTGTAATCCTTTTTCAATCATTTCTAAGGCTGATTCAGTTGAGCCTTTTTTTTGATTACGTAAAGCAAATGTATAATATTGTTCAACAATTTTATTTAACCCAGCTATTGCTGTTTGATTATCAGGAAAGAGTGCTAGAACTTCTTGATAAGTGAATAAAGCATTATCATCTTCTGGCGTAGTATATTTTTGCTGAATCATTTGTTTATCAGCCTTTTCCAATAGAGGCGTAACAATCTTTTTACCCAATTCTTGTGTTTTTGGGTCAGTTAGATTAATAATTTTCAATTGTTGGTAAGTTTCATATAAATTGTTACCCGCTGGTTCGGTGATATTATTTTGGCTTTGTTGTTCTTCAGCGCGATGATATAAGGTGTCTAATATAATAGTTAATAGTGTCTTTGCTCGTTCATTATGTGGTTCAATTTCTATCACTTTTTGATAAATCGCATAGGCATTTTTTTCTTCAGGATCAGTTAATCTACCGTCTTTCAAGTACGCATTGCCTTTATTAATGTACCAATCGATGACTTTATCTAAAATGATTTGTGCTTCTTCTGGTGCAATAGGTAGCAGTTCTTGATAAGTTTCATAAGCATTATCTCCATCTGGTGAAGTTAAGCGCAATTTTTCCAATTGTGTTTCAGCACGTGCAACTAATTTTTTGGTCATTGCCTGACGTTGAGCATCATCGTTATCCACCGTGGGCGTTGTTGTGGCTGGAATGATTGGAGAGTTATTATGAGCAACCGCGGCAATACTCAATTTAGGCGCGGGTAGAGGAGTGATTGGTGTATTTTCTACCATAGGCATTGCCGTTGAATTTTCGTTCATCATGGCAGTAATCTGTGGTGAAAAATACCAAGCAGTTGTTGCTATGAGTACTGAGATGAATAATACGATAATTAATCCCTTTTTAAACGGTGTAAAGGGACTATCAAAGACTATTTTACCTTTAAGTTGGGGATCGTGTACCCAATTGATTTGTCTGCGATCAGGGTGTAAGTCAGATGATGTACGCATGGCTTTTTATCCATTTCTCTGTGGAGATTGAAAAAAATTATTATAGCACGCATTTTATGTTTTTAAAGCGTTTGTAGCGGAAACAACAGGAGTATCATATACAGAGGTGGGAGAAATAAAGAGGATTCTTTTTTGCGTCCTGAAAGTGCTAAACTAAATGAGTAAGAATCAGGTTATTTTTGGAGGTTATATTGATGCTCACCATGCTCCCCAATACAACAGTTTTGCAACAGGCAAAATATACGCGTGTAGACAATGATTTACATATCAGAACAGCACAAGAAACGATCGTAATTGAAGGTTATTTTAAGCAGCCAGTGCCTTTGATCACTGAAGAAGGTATGCAAATAACGGTAGCGGACGTTATGGCACAACTGAGTACTGCTACTGGTGAAATTATTGGATACGTTACGACTTTAGTGAATGGACCCGTCAGTGCAGAATCAGCTACGGGTGAAATTCGTGTCTTGCAAACTAATGACCCTATTTATTTGCATGATACCTTATTTACCGCGCCACAAAGCTACATTAAGATTACGTTAAATGACAATTCAATTTTTCAATTAGGACCGCTTACAAAGGCACAATTAGATAAATATTCTTATGATCCGCAAACACCCGAACAAGGTGGACAGTTTGCGGGTAATATTTTCTTAGGTATTTTTAGATTTATCAGTGGGCAAATTAGTAACGATAGTGGCGAACAACATACCACATTTAACACGCCCTCAGCGACCATAGGCATTCGTGGTAGTGAAATTGATGTGCGCATTGATGATGATGGGGCGACAACGATTTTACATTCCGCTGGTTTGATAGAAGTTTCAGCTCATTACAGCAATATTGAATTATCTATTTATGAATCTAATACGTTGCTTTATATTCCAATCACGCCGATGTTACCCACGATTCAGATAGCATCGCCTGAGCAAATTGCACAAATGCGCGGACAGTTTACGCCTTTGGATTTTCACGTACCACAAGAAATTTTACCTCATTCTGACGTTATGCCTGATATGTCATCTGTGGGAGCGCAAAATGAAGGAGGACGCGCTTATCCTGATCAATTTGATGAGTCAAATGCTAAAACTCAATTGTGGCAACCCAGCGATTATCGTGATATGCATCATGAAGATTTTGGACAACAAATAGTGGCACAAATGGGTGATTGGGAAAATAAGCCGCCACAGTTTGATAATCAAGCCAATATTTCACCAGAATTACCGCCATTTGAATTTTCCTTGCCCAGCGAATTCATTGTTTTTGAAGATAATTCTATTATTATAGAGACTCACCTACCGCAAAATTTATTATTTGATATAACGCAACCTACACACGGTTATGTTGTTAATAACTGGGATGGCAGTTTGACATATACGCCGCAATTTGGTTATTTTGGCAAAGATTTTTTTCAGTTGCAGTCAGTTGAAGAATTCGCTGCTTTGCAAATGATGACATCACAATTTGGTTATGCAAAAACGACGGATAATCATACACTTTCTATCTTAGCTGTCACCGAACAAGATGAAAATATCGCCTATACTATTACACAAAAAAGTGATAATAATTATCAAGTTGAAGTGACTATTAAAGCGCAATTGATTGATTTTCCAGCATTAGGTCAAAATGCAGAATACACGCAACCTTTATATGGTCAGTTGCAAACACAAGCAGATGGTCAATTGCGTTATTTGCCACCGGAAAATTTTCATGGAACTGATAGCTTTACTTATCGAGCTTCACCTGAGGCGCAATTTATCACCGTCAAATTTCAAATTGAGCCCATGAATGATTCCCCAATGCCAAGTAATGATACTGATATTACGTTGGCAGAAGACACCGCACTTGCTCTGTTACCCAGTCAATTGCTGGCTAATGATAGTGATGCTGATGGCGATAGCTTATCAATTATCAGTGTAAATTCAATGTCTGAAATGACAGATAAATTCATTGATTTAACCCATGGTCAAGTCAGTTGGAATGAAGTTAAACAACAGATCGAATTCATGCCAACACTGAATTATTTTGGACAATCACAATTTACTTACACAGTGGTCGATCTTCACGGTGCACGCAGTACGGCAACGGTAACGATGAATATTACGCCAGTTAATGATGCGCCAATAACTCAAGATGACCAAATCACTATTGATCGCAGCGAACCCATTCAAATTACGGCTGACAAGCTGTTGGCTAATGATTCAGATGTGGAAAATGAAGTATTGCAGCTTATTCGAGTAGAAAATGCTCAAAATGGCTCTGTTGCAATGGATAATCAAGGAACAATTATTTTCACGCCGGATGATAATTTTATTCAAGGTCGTTTTGATTACTTTGTCACTGATAACGTAATCGATCAAAAAACCGAACAATTGACCGAAACACGTGGCACGGTGCAAATTAATACGCCTTTTTCTAATGGATTAATTCAGGCACAAGACGATAGTATCGTAGTGAAAAGCAGCCCTTTTACCATGACTGCTGATCAATTATTGGCAAATGACAAGGGTGATCGTTTGCAAATTGTGAGCGTTAACAACGGGATAAACGGAGAAGTGATTTTACAAGATGATGGTAATATTTTGTTTGTACCTAATTCATTATTTACTGAACAAGGCGGAGAATTTCACTATACAATTAGCAATAATACCAGCAATCTTAGCGATGCTCATGTCACTCTGACTGCCATGTTACCTACAGTGACAGCATTGGGCGATACGATTTCTATTGGTAGTGAAAAAAGCGTTACGGTGGCAGCGAATACCTTGATTAGTAACGATTTTAGCGAGCATGGAGCACCATTGACTATTACCGCTGTTACTCAGGGACAAAATGGTACCGTTGTCTTAGAAGGCGATCATATTACTTTCATTCGCAATGAACATTTTATTGAATTAGGCGATTTTTTCTACACAGTGAGTGATGGCAATAGCACTAATACAGCACAAGTTATTGTTACTGGTGTAGAAATATCTTATCAAACGCCAGTGATTCATGACGATGTGATTACAATTTTTAGTAACGCACCACAAACAATCGCAATCGACCAATTATTAAATAATGACGAAAATGCCAATAAATTAACACTGACAACGGTACAAGACGCTTATCAAGGTAACGTAGTGATTAATGGCGATTCTATTGTATTTACGCCATCAACTCAACTAAATTGTGTAAATAACAAAGCTGGGTTTAGTTATTCAGTGATCAACGAAGAAGGTATTTCTGCCACAGCCCAAGTGGTATTAACCGCGAATCCTATGCCACCTTTGGCACAAGCTGATGAAATTATTGTGAAAGATAACGCACAACTCTCTATTGATACACACAGTTTACTCAGTAATGACAATGATCCCTATCAACAAAATTTAACTATTGTTACTATCAGTGATGCGATCAGTGGCGGCATTGAATTACAAGCAGATCAAACAATTATTTTTACCCCCAACAATGAATTTATCACTACACGATTAGGTGGTTTTAGTTATACTGTCAGCAATGGTTGTGATACAGCGACAGCAATGGTGACTGTGCGTAACGAAAATATTCCACCAATAGCACAAGATGATAATATAGTAGTGAATCATGTAAAACCTACTGAAATTGATAAAGTTCTATTGTTGGATAATGACAGTGATGACAATAACGATATACTGCATATCAGCGCGGTTTCCAATCCAATCAGTGGAACAGTGCAACTGCTTGATACTGGGAATATTTTATTCACACCTTCTGCTGAATTTGTCAATACAGGTATTGGTGGTTTTATGGTGACAGTAACAGATAATCATGGTGGCGAGAGTACAGCGATGGTTTCTTTAACACCGGATAATCGTCCTCCCATTGCAACAAGTGACAGTTTTGAGATAATAACAAACGCGCCAACTACGATCACAGTTGAAGAATTGCTTGCTAATGACACTGATCCAGAGGGTGATCCTTTGACTATTATTGAGGTAAATCAATCGATAGCTGGGAATGCAGAATTGTTAGATAACGGACAGATTCAATTTACGCCGTCAGATGATTTTATCACTACACAAATAGGAGGATTTACTTATACAATTAGCGATGGCAATGATACCAGTACGGCTGTTGTTTCATTGAATTACAAAAATTTACCGCCTAATGCTGTTGGTGATAATTTCGATATTGCTACCGACGCAACTGCACTAATTACGGTAGAATCACTACTATCTAATGACACCGATCCACAAAATGAATCTCTCACTTTAATTGAAGTCGATCAAGCGGTTAATGGCAGCGTCGAATTGTTAGACACCGATCATATTCAATTTACACCTTCTGATGATTTTATTGTAAAAGGTAGTGGTTCATTTTCCTACACAATAGCAGATACTCTTAATAATCAATCAACTGCAATTGTTACACTGACTGCGATTAACAATCCACCGACTGCCAATGACGACGAATTGACGGTGACAGATATCACTCCTATTCAGCTAAATGCGGCTGATTTATTAACCAATGATACTGATTTTGAACAAGATAGTCTGAATATCATTAAAGTCAGTAATGCTATGAATGGAGAAGTGGTATTAAATGCGGATCAAACTATCACTTTCACATCTAATGCAACTTTTGAACAAGCGGGTATTGCATCGTTTGTCTATGTTATTACAGATGATATTGGTGGAGAAGCAATGGCAACTGCTACATTTATTTTAGATAAACCACAAATAATTTCTGCAATAAATGATGTAGTGACCGTACCTAATGCTGACACCGCAATGACTATTCCTAGCACGCAATTATTAGCCAATGATATAGGTGAAGATTTATCCATTATTTCGTTTAGTCGCAACGTCGTTAATGGTTCTGTGCAATTGACAGCAGAAGGCGACGTGCTATTTACGCCCAAGGCTCAATTTGCAATCGACAGAGCGGGTGCTTTTTCATACGTGATCAGTGACGGCGAACAAACAGCAATTGGTTTGGTCAGTTTACGCATCGGCACCAATATTTCACCCGATGGCAAAGATGACATGATTGCTATGATGCCCAATACATTATCTGTAGCGATCACTTATGACACATTATTAAGCAATGATTTTGATATTGATGGCGATTCTTTAACAATTATTGCAACGAAAGCGGCAGAAAATGGTTTTATCACAACATCAACTGATGAAATCATTTTTTTCCCTGATGCCAACTTCTCAACTATAGGGCAAGGCAGCTTTGAATATGTAGTGGCAGATGGTAAAGGCGGTATGGATGTAGTGAACGTCAATATCATGCAAGATAGCCTGACAAGCGGGCGTTCGGGCAAATCTAGCAGAGTAGATTCTCTATTAGATGAGAGTTTTCTGAATTTCGATCTCATTAACGATCATCAAACGACGGTACAACCTACTGAAAAAATGGATTTATTTCAAGATAACCAACTTCGCTTAAATGATATTTTAGATTTACCAAATAACGGCGCGCTGCTTATTGAAGACAACGATGTGACTGATGATACTCAAAGCTGGGGAACATCCACCACATTCAATCATTTACTATATAACAATTACACCAGTGGAATAGATTTATTGGCAAATTCTGATCTACAAAATCAGATTATTTTTTAAGCACGTCATTCGCGACAAACGATGCGCTTTCTATTATTGTCAGCGCATCTTAGCGGAATTAAGCAACTTGTTTTTTAGGAGGCAATTGATCGTCGCGTAAATGTGGCAATAATATTTCATCAGCGGTATCAACATCAACTAATTCACCATTTTTATTATATAGCGGCTGTTCAAATTCATTCCAGCCTTTAACACCAGTTTTGAGCGATTTTACATGATGGAAACCAAGAATTTGCATCGTATAAGCCGCTAAAACACTACGATTACCAGAACGACAAATCACAACAATTTCTTTATTTCTTGCATTAACTAATTCGGGTACTGTTTCATCGTAACCATACTCACTGGCTGTTTCTAAAATCCCGCGCGGCACATTCACAGCGCCTTGAATATGTAGTTTATCAAATTCATAGGGTTCGCGAATATCTAACAATAAAGGTGGATGATCGGTCTCAAGTAATTCTGTCAATGTCCAAGGAAAAACTTCGTCTACACTTTCCAAACAATCCTTAATCAAATCTTGAAATGTTTTCATAGCAGTTTTCTTCTTATATTAGAGTACGTAAACATAATAATAGATGCTACATGTGAATGTTTCAATAGTAAAGTATATTATTAAATACTAATGTAGCTTCAACGTAAATATTAATCTCGTCATCCACTATTATCCCTCGTTCCCACATGCCATGTGGGAATGCAGTTGTGACGTGCTACGTCGAATATAATAAGCTCATAAAGTGTTGCAGAAATTAGCACTCCCCTCGTTCCCACATCCCCTCGTTTCCACATCCCCTCGTTTCCACATCCCCTCGTTCCCACATCCCCTCGTTCCCACATCCCCTCGTTCCCACATGCCATGTGGGAATGCAGTTGTGACGTGCTACGTCGAATATAACAAGCTCATAAAGTGTTGCAGAAATTAGCATTTCATAAGCGATTACAAAAAAGACAGAGATTACCAAGTTTAGGAAGAGAGAAACCATTCTCAATTGATTGAAAATGAAGCAATGTTACTACAAAAAAAGGTTTGATCCCAGTTTATACAGAATGGTGGGTTGCCACTTCATGACGCAGCGCATCTTGATTGCATTCCCACATGGCATGTGGGAACGAGATAACGAGATAAATCGATTATGCGCATTTCACACTTAACTGTGTGCAAATATTGTAAAATAGTCATATCTAACTTCTACACAAAAGATAAACATGGATTTCGAGCAATTAAATCATCTTTCCGCTTTATGTGACAATGTGATGCGGCGCGATTATCACCGTCTACAACAACGGATACGTGACTTAAAAAATCAATTAAAAAAGAAACAACCTATTGATATAAAAACAGTTGAAACTTTAATTGAACAACTTGAAAAATCTTATCAACAACGTCAACAGCGGCTGACTCAATTACCTGTTCCCAAATTTCCCGATGAATTGCCCGTATCTGAGCGTCGTGACGACATTATCAATACAATTCTTTCTAATCAAGTGATTATTGTTGCAGGTGAAACGGGCTCAGGTAAAACCACACAATTACCTAAAATTTGCTTGATGGCAGGACGTGGTGTCAGTGGCACCATTGGCTGTACGCAACCGCGACGCATTGCTGCTCGTACCATTGCCGCTAGAATTGCCAGCGAATTACAAAGTTCAGTCGGTCATATTGTCGGTTATAAAGTCCGTTTTACAGAACATGTCAGCGAACACACTTATATCAAACTCATGACAGACGGTATTTTATTGGCTGAAACTCAAGGCGATCGCTATTTAGAACAATATGATACGTTAATTATTGATGAAGCGCATGAGCGTAGTTTAAACATCGACTTTCTACTGGGTTATCTAAAACGATTATTACCTAAACGTCCGGATTTAAAAGTAATTATCACTTCAGCCACCATTGACACACAACGCTTCTCCGCACATTTTAACCACGCACCAATTATCGAAGTTTCTGGCAGAACTTACCCCGTCGAAGTACGTTATCGTCCTTTAGATGAAAGTGAAAATGAACAAGATCGCGATATACAACAAGCAATTATCGATGCCGTTGACGAAATTGCACAGTATGAACGCCAAGCTGATATTTTAGTTTTCTTAAGCGGAGAACGGGATATTCGAGAAACGGCTGACGCATTGCACAAACACCGTTTAATGAATACAGAAATTCTGCCTTTATATGCCAAATTATCAATTAGTGAGCAAAATCGGGTTTTTTCGCCAGAACACGCACGACGCATTATTTTAGCCACCAATGTTGCTGAAACTTCATTAACCGTACCGCGCATTCACGCCGTTATTGACACCGGTTTAGCCCGTCTTAGCCGTTATAGCGTACGTAGCAAAGTGCAACATTTACCGATTGAAAAAATTTCTCGATCCAGTGCAGAACAACGCAAAGGACGCTGTGGACGGATTGCACCGGGTTTATGTATCCGCTTGTATAGTGAAGAAGATTTTAATAATCGACCTGAATTTACCGAACCAGAAATTCTACGTACTTCTCTGGCTGCCGTTATTTTGCAAATGTTATCACTACAATTAGGCGATATTAGTCAATTTCCCTTTGTAGAACCACCTACGCCCAAAATGATCAACAGCGGTTTTGCGCTATTAGCCGAATTGAACGCAATTGATGAAAAACGGCGTTTAACGCAAATTGGGCGACAATTGGCTAAATTACCCATTGATCCCAGATTAGGACGCATGATTTTAGCGGCAAAACAAGAATTGTGTTTACAAGAAATCCTCATTATTACCAGCGCGCTGAGTATCCAAGACCCACGTGAACGACCTATGGATAAACAACAAGCCGCTGATGCCGCTCAAATGCGTTTTACTGATGAACAATCCGATTTTCTCAGTTTTCTCAAATTATGGCAATTTTTTCAAGAACAAAGCAAACACCTTTCTAAAAATAAGTTACGCCATCTTTGCCACGAATACTTTTTATCCTACATTCGGATGCGGGAATGGATAGATATTCATCACCAATTGACTACGCTAGTAAAAGAATTAAGCTGGAGAATCAATGAAATAGAAGCAAATTATGCCCAAATACACCGTGCTTTATTGACGGGTTTATTGGGTAATGTTGCCTTTAAAATTGTTAAAGCTGAAAAATCAGAGCCTTATTTAGGTACACGCAATTTAAAACTCAATATTTTTCCCGGTTCCACTTTATTCAAAAAAATGCCAAAATGGATTGTCGCTGGTGAATTAGTTGAAACATCAAAACTATACGCACGCAATACTGCAAAAATTGAACCTGAATGGATAGAACAAGTAGCCGGCGATCTCTGTCAACGCACTTATTTTGAACCTCATTGGGAAAAGCGGGTTGCTGAAGTTGCCGCTTACGAAAAAGTTACGTTATACGGATTAACGATTGAACCTAAAAGAAAAATTAATTATGGACCGATTAATCCAACAGAATCACGAGAAATTTTTATTCGCTATGCGTTGGTACAAGGTGAATATTATTGTCGTTCTAAATTCTTTGAACATAATCAAAAACTTATTGGTGAAATTGAAGCCTTAGAACATAAAGCGCGACGACAAGATATTTTAATTGATGAAGACCAACTATTTAAATTTTATGATAACCATATTCCACAAGGGATTTATAATGGTACGACTTTTGAACAATGGCTTAAACAGGTTGAATCCAACAATCCGCTATTTTTGACTCGTGAAGATTTGATGCTACATGAAGGGGAAAGTATTACAAAAAATGCCTTTCCTGACTATTTATTACTCAACAACGTAAAATTTCCACTTATCTATCATTTTGAACCCGGCAGTGAACGTGATGGCGTAACAATTAAAATCCAATTAACGCTGTTAAATCAACTCTCTGCACAAGCATTTGAATGGTTAGTACCGGGTTTGCTAGAAGAAAAAATTATCGCTTTATTACGCAGTTTAGCTAAAAATATTCGTAAAGCATTCGTACCGATTCCAGATGTGGCTAAAGAAGCCTTGCAAAGTTTACCCATTCTACAAGTCAATTTTCAGGAAGGGGGCAGTTTTTTGACTTTGCCCAACGAATCGTTATATGAAACTTTAGCCCGTTTTTGTCACCGTTATCGCGGTATGCCTTTGCCTGAACCTGCTTGGGATTTGGACAGTTTGCCTATGCATTTGCGAATGAATTTTTTATTGGTCGATCCACAAAATGAATTTGTCGATATGGGACGCAATTTAAAAGAATTACAACAAAAATGGGGGCAAAAAGCAACTGTAGAATGTCAACAAGAAATTGCAAAAACAACCGAGTTTGAACGAAATAAACTGACAAATTGGGATTTTGGTGATTTACCAGAAAAAATTGACTTATTAATCAATAAAATCACGGTTCAAGGATTTCCTACTTTAATCGATCAAACAACTCATGTCGATTTACGTATTTTAGATAATCAAGAACAAGCACAACAAGCGTTCATTTTAGGCTTAAGACGATTATTTTGGTTAAATTTACCAATAAAACGTCTATTAAAACAAATGCCTATCGGTCACAGATTATGCTTACAATATATGAAAGTAGGCGATTGTGAAGTGCTGAAAGAGGAATTATTAACCGCGGTAATTGATACAGTTTTCCTGTTTTCACCATTACCAACAAAACAAACTGAATTTGAACAACGATTGACTGAAGGTAAGCAACGGATAATGACGATTGCAAATGAATATAGTCACTTGTTAGCAATGATTTTAGAAGAATATTTTAAATTAATTCAACAATTTAATCGCACATCTGCATTGCCCAATGATATTAAAACACAAGTGTCAGATTTGGTTTATGCGGGATTTATTAAAACGATTCCGTTAGAGCAATTAAGGCATTTGCCGCGTTATTTAAAAGCAATTCAATTGCGTTTGGACAAGTTAGCGCGTGATCCCAATAAAGATGCACTAAAAATGGCACAATTTACACCATTTTGGCAAACTTATCTTGCTTGTCGGGAAAAAATGACGCAAAAAAATGAGCAATGGGCTGAATTTCGTTGGATTTTGGAAGAATTCAGAGTTTCTCTATTTGCTCAAGAATTGCGCACTGCTTATCCAGTATCGGTAAAAAAGGTAGAAAAGTTATGGAAGCAGTGGAAAAATTGTTGAAATTCAATATGATGGTATTCTCAATTTTATGAGAAAGTTGTGGTTGCTATTGATTTGTTGTTGCCACTCTGTTTATGCCATAGAAAATTTTTCGTTGGCATTTGAACAGATGGAGAGCAACGGATGGCAGGCACAAAACATTCAATTTCAATTAAATCAATTAACTGAAACTGATTTTAGTTCACATATTTTAATTGCGCAACTGCAATTACCATTTATAAAAACATCGTTTAAACAACTAATTATCGATTGCCCACACATTTATCATTCAGTTGAAAAGATACTGTGTGTAGCAGGACAGTTTCACCTATCTCACGAAATATTAAGCGATTTATCAGGTCATCTCACTTTTAGCTATGATTTGCTACAACAACAATTGCAATTAACCTTGACCCAAGTTGATTTCGCCGATGGGCAACTTGATTTGTCTTTGCAAATGGGCAAAAATTTTTGGCAAACTGATATGGACTTACGCCAAATAAATTTATCTAAAATCAATGAATTATTTCCACAACCACTGACAATGACTGGTAACGCCGATTTAGATATTACAATAGCACAAGGTGATGAAAAACAACAAATTGATGTGGTTGCAACGGTTGTAGAGGGAAATTTTGCCAATGCTGATTTTACCCAAGCGACTGAAAATTTATTATTTAACATTAACTTGCAAGCAATTCATTTAAACGAACAATGGCAATTACAAGGAGATTTAACGATTCAGCAAGGTGGAATATATAGCGAACCCATTTATACAACATTTGATGATCAAGTTGCAAAATTGTTTTTTTTACTCACTTGGCAAGAAAATCGTCTAAAAATACAGCAATTAACTTATCAACATGGTGAAGCAATTGATTTAACGGCGAAAGGAATGTTTAATTTTATCCCTTTTACCATTGAAGATTTATCGATACAAGCCACAATTCCGCAATTGCACAGTTTACGTGATGCCTATTTGGCTTCATGGTTGGAAACAAAACCATTTAATCAATTGATATTAGAAGGAAATGCAGCGGTTAATTTGGACTGGACAACATCAGGTATTCATTTTTTAACGACTTTACATCAAGTGAATATTATTGATCCTAGCTTAAAAATCAGTTTGTTAGACCTCAATGGTACATTGCAATGGCATGATCAGTTGCCTTTGCCCAGTCATCTGTCTTGGTCATCGGGTTATCTGGCATCGGCTGTGTCATTGGGTGCAGGTCAGTTGGCAATGCAATTTGTAGGTGATCAAATGAGTTTATTAAGTCCTTTGTATTTACCGATTTTAGATGGTGGGTTACGGATAGAAGCTTTTGATTTAACAAGTTTTATTCAACCAGAAAAGATGCAATGGACTCTTAAAGGTCAAGTATTGCCTATTTCTCTCGCCGAAATGATGGCTGCTTTAAATTTACCTAAAATGGAGGGACAATTTTCGATAACTTTACCCACTATTCATTATAAAAATCAATTTCTTAATATAGATAATCCCGTTATTATTAAATTATTCGATGGACAAATAGCGGTTGATAAGTTAATTGTGAATAAACCATTTGGACAACCGTCGATATTAAATGCAGAAATTAAGCTTAATCAACTTAATTTGGCTAAATTGACCAAAATTACTAAATTTGGTGAAATACAGGGTGGATTATCCGGATTTATCAATCAGTTAACAATGATTAATTGGCAACCAATCGCATTTAATGCTTATTTTGCTACACCGAAAAATAGCGTATTACCGCGCACGATTAGTCAAAAAGCGATTGATAATTTAACCAATTTAGGGGGTGGTGGTACGGTAGATACTTTGTCGCGTGCTGCGTTGAGTGTGTTTAAAGAGTTTTCTTATCAAGAATTGGGTTGGGGTTGTGAGTTAAAAAATGCTGTTTGTCATATGCACGGCGTTGATTTTAAAGAAGAAGGTTATTATATTATTAAGGGCGGAGGATTGCCTCGCATCGATATTATTGGTTATAACAAGGAAGTCGATTGGCAAACTTTATTAACTCGTTTAAAAAGAGTGATGCATTTACAATCGCCAGTGATTGAGTAAAAGTCAAATTATCTTTGTTTTTCATATTGATAAATCAGTTGTCCTAGATGTTTCATAAATGGTTTGCCAATAGTGTCATATTCGTAGTGATTGTCATTCATGGTTTCATTTTCATTAACATAAAGTGTGGCTGATAGAAAAAATTCTATTTTATTGACTTCATCAAGAATATACGCTACATCACTGATAAAACCATAAGATAGTCCTACTTTATTGAAAATACGTATATTTTTATCAAGGTGAGTTGAGTTACCCAGTAACAGAAATTTTCTTGTATTATCTGGATAGTGATGATATTCTTGTATATCCGATTCGCGCGGTAAAGTGGCTAAAGTTTCTTTTAAAAAGCTATAATCGGTATTTGTTAGTTGAAAGCGTCGAAATTGTGGCATTGAATCAGGAAATATGATACTTATTAACATATTATGCAAATCAGAAAGTGGAATAAAGTTAAATTCAGTAAAATCCATAGGTTCATATAATTTTTTTCTCGATTCGGTGTAATTTATTTTGCCTACTTTTGCATTTTTTTCTTTTAAATTAATTGTTTGAGTGTAATCTTTTGAATTAAACAGTGCAGGTTGTTTATAAATAATTTGCTCGTTGTCGTAAAAAGTTATGGGGTTAGTGTGGCGATTTTGTTCAGTATTACAAGCGGGATTCAGTCGACGCAGAACATGGGCATCGTGGTAACTCATTGACCATAATCGCTCATTAATGTACTGTTGTCCTAAAAATTCATAAAGACGATTGTAAGCTTCGTTATCACTCATAATTAACGCTTTTTTAATGTAGGTTGCAATCGTTGCTAGACCTGAAGACGTGGCATTATCGCGCTTTTGTGACGTTTGGCAGGCATAATCAGCTTGCGTTACCATGGTGGTTTCTTTGGTTAATTCGGGAATGGCGAGTTGATGAATTTTTTCTAATGCTAAGGCGGCAATGGGCAATTTTACTAGGCTAGCTGGATAATAAAATTGTTTGCTGGGTTGATAGGTCGATGTGGTTAAATGTAGCAAATTTTGTTGATCGCGTTCAATTTGGGTGTAAATGATTTGAACTCGGTATTTTTTTGGATTTGCCAATATTCGGTTAAAATGTTTCGGTTCTGTATGCAACAGTGTTTCAAGAAAGTTGGCAGGTAATGTATTTTCAGCATCAGAAACATTGCTGTATAATATCATGATAAGCAATAATATTTTAAGGTAACGCATAAATGGGTCCGATGTTTACTCGGTAGTTGCTGAAATCAAATAAGGCTGCACTAAATCGCTGACACCGTCAGAATCAAAGCTTTTAGCTAATTGCTCTATTTTGTTGAGTAAGGGCAATAATTCGACGTTGCTGCGTAATTGTTTAGCCATGTCTAAAATGGCTGCTACATCCCCTTCTAATCCTAAGCGATGTAGTTGTGTTGCGTCATCAATTGATAATGGATAATCTGTTGTAATTTCAAACACTTCAGAAGGTACCGATGGACTATTTTGTACATGAGCTGAATTGAAAACTTCATAAATCCAAATTAAATCCAAAGATTCTTGTAGGGTATTCAATAAAGCGTCAGCATCAATTGGTTTGGGTAAGAAAATGTTGCAGCCCGCATCGATACTTTGTTGTTGGTGATAGTCAAAAACACTGGCAGAAACGGCGATGACAGGTACTTGGCTAAAATGGGCGATTTTTCTGAAACGACGTGTGAATTCAAATCCATCCATCACTGGCATTACGAGATCGGTAAGGACAATATCTGGTTGATTTTCATTAGATTTATCTAAACCTTCCTGACCATTACATGCTTCTGTGATTGTAAATCCTAGTGGTCTTAACAAATTGACCAATACTGAGCGATTTTCAGTTTTATCATCAATGATTAACACGTGACGTACTTTGCCTTCAAAACCGGTAATCATTGGTTTAAATTCAGATTTTTTGATCAGTATATCAGAAACTTCTACGACAGGTAGTGTGATTTGAAAAATACTGCCTTTGCGTAATTCACTGGTGACACTGAGATCGCCGCCCATTTTTTCCGCTAATCTTTGAGTGATTGATAATCCTAAGCCCGTACCTTCCGCGCGTTGATTTTGATCGCCTACTTGTTGAAATGGGTGAAAAATACTTTCTAATTCATTTGACGCAATGCCTACACCAGTATCTTCTACCAAAAAATTAACTTTATGATTTTCATAGCTTATTTTTAAACTGACACCGCCGTCTGTGGTAAATTTAATCGCATTGCCTAATAAATTGATCAAAATTTGACGTAACCGCTTTTCATCTGTACGAATGCCAGCTGGTAGTGGTGATAATCTTTCATAAAAAAAGGCAATACCTTTTTGTTCTGCGCGTACTTTAAATAATTGCACAATGCTTTGAATAAATTCTTCAAAATGTACATTAGTTTCATATAATTCAATCCGCCCAGCTTCAATTTTGGCTAAATCTAAAATATCATTGATTAAAGTTAATAAATATTCACCACTACGTTGAATAATTGCAATACCTTCGCGTTGTTTATCAGTGAGAGTCGCGTCCCGATTTAAAATTTGTGTATATCCCAAAATACCATTTAAAGGTGTGCGTAATTCATGGCTCATATTAGCTAGAAAAGAGCTTTTCGCTTGATTCGCCACTTCTGCTGTTTCTTTTGCCTGCTGTAATGCCCGTTCTACTTGTTTTCGTTCAGAAATATCTCGTATAATTTTCCAAATATGACTGGGATTACTTTGTTCATCTAGCATTAAATAGGCTTGTATTTCAATTGGAATAACCGAACCATCTTTAAGTATGTATTCTTTTTCATAAAGCTCTGAATATCTTCTGGTTAAGACTTGTTCTTGTAAAATTGTTGCTTCTGATATATGCCATTTTTCTGGCGTAATATCTTGATATGAGAGTTGATAAATTTCTTCTTCTGTGTAACACGCTAAAATTCTTCTAAATGATTGATTAAATTGAATTATTCTTCCATCAAGATTGACACTAACAATCCCATCACGTAATCCATCATGCAATTCACGAAATCGACGTTCAGATTCTGCCAGTGCTGCTTCTATTTGTTTTTGTTTAGTTAAATCGACATGAGTACCGACAAGACGCACCGCTTTGCCTGCTTCATTCCAGACACCAACTGCGCGGGTTAAAATCCATCGGTAATGGTTGTCTTTGTGCCGTAATCGAACAATCAACTTATAATCTGTGCACTGTTTACTGGTATAATTAGCAAACATTTGACTAATAGGCTCTTTATCATCAGGGTGAACTTGTTCAAAAAAGACTTCCGGTTTATTAGGCAACTCATTATCACTAAAACCTAACATCCCTTTCCAACGTTTGGAGTAATAAATGGTGCCCGTTTCCAAATTCCAATCCCATAATCCATCATTTGCACCTTCCATTGCCAATGCAAAGCGTTCTTCACTCCGGCGTAATGCTGTTTCTATTTGTTGGCGTTGTAACACTTCTTGTTGTAATAAATGAGTTTTTTCTTCTAAGGCTTCTGTTTGAGTGATTAATTCTTCGTTTTGGGCTTCTAATTCTTCGTTTTGGGCTTCTAATTCTTCTGTTTGCGCTGCAATTTCTTCTTCTAAGCGTTGATTGTATTCTTTCAAAAATTGTTCGGCTTTACGACGTAAAGTAATGTCTTCAGACGTACCTAAAATACCAACTACACTCCCATCCGCATCATGTAAAGGAATTTTGTTAGTTTCTAGCCAACTTTCTTCATCGTCTTGGGTTTTATAAAGTTCAATAATATGTAATTCTGCTTGATCGCTTTTCATTATCCATTGATCATCTTGACGATATTTATCTGCACAATGTGACCAAGCGAGTTCATAATCGGTTTTGCCAATAATTTCATCGTGATGTTTAAAATTATTTATCAATGCCGTATGTTGGTTACAACCTAAATATACAGAATTAATATCTTTCCAAAAAATAAGTTGTGGAATATTATCAATAATAAGGCGTAAAAATTCTTCTTTTTGACGTAAAGTAATTGAGATTTGCTGGCGTTTTTCACTTTCTTGTTGCAATTGTTGATTTCTTTCTGCCAATGCTTCTGTGTGCGCAAGCAATTCAGCCGTTTGCGCTTCAATCTCTTGTTTTAATTGCTGATTATACGCCAGTATCAATTGTTCAGCTTGCTTGCGTTCAGACAGATCACGCGCAATAGCTATATAATACTGATGTTCTTCGTTGACCTTGATATATTGTAAAGAAATTTCGACCGGATAAGTGCGTCCATTCTTGCGACGATGAACCGTTTCAAAACGAAATACAGATATTTTGCCTGTCTTGAGTGGCTCTAAAGTCAGCCCTACTTGCTCTATTGATTGAGTGGCATCAATGTCTAACGGCGTCATTTTCATCATTTCATCTAATGTGTAACCCATTGTATTTATAACACTATTGTTGATGTAAACAAAATGCATTGTATTGGCATTAAGAATAAATATATTATCCATAACAATATCAACAAGTGTTCTAAATTGCTTCAATTCGGTAAATTGAGTTTTAAGTAAATCCGCTGTTTGATTAAAAGCGTGTGCTAATTCTCCAATTTCGTCTTTTGATCTTGTAAGTACTTGAGTATCAAAATGTCCTTGCCCTAATCGCTGAGCGGCTGCTTTTAATGATAAAATAGGACGGATAATGCGATGGGCAAAAAAGATAACCACTAAAATCGCAATTAATAACAGAATTAAACCGTAAGAAATTAGTTGGTTACGCGACTCAATAAGCGGTTTGAAAACCTCATCTTCCCGATAATGAAAGATTAATGTCCAACCATTACCGGGGAAATCCAAATAACCTTTTTCTGTGGCTAAAGTAAACACAGACTTTTCATGAGCATGTAAATCCGTTTTTGCCACTTGCTGTAACAATAATTGAGAATCATGGTTGGAATAGAGCAGTAAACCTTGATGATCGATTAAATCAATATGAGTCTCTGTTGTTTCATTTATATCAATTTGAGCTAACAAGTTTTTTATAGGTATTTCTATGACTAAAGCCCCTAATAAAGTATCATCTCCCCAAACCGGTGTCGCAAAAACAACCATGATCTGTTGAAACTCTGGTGAAAAATACACTTCACGCGCCATGCTTGCAATGCCTTGTTCATAAACTTCTCGCGTCCAAATTGAATCTGGTGCCACTTCACCAAGAGACTTTCCAGTAATATCTGCAATTTTAACGCGATGTAAATCGAAAAAGGCTAAGGAAGCATATATTTTGTAAGTATCACGTATATATATCAGCTGTTTGGTCAATTCTAACGGAGAATATATGTAATTTTTAATGACAGAATTTGATAATATTTTTATGTCGGCTGTACGTTCAAATAAAATCCAATCTATCTTATCCACACCACGGTCTGCTTGTTTTTGTAAATTTTGCGTAATCTGTTCGAGTATTATTTTTGTTGCCACATGATGTAAAAACATGCCTAACGGAAGGATAATCACCAACACAAATATCGAAAATAATAGAAAGATTTTAGTTGAAAATTTCATTTTGCTCTCAAATAGCAGATTATTTTAATTATTGCCCATAAATAACTTATTAGCTTTTTTATGACTTCTAAGGCAACTACATAGTACAATACACGTTATATTTTGATAAATACATATTTTACATAGGAAAAACAATGGAACTTATCGCATTGTCAATTGGGCTTCTGAGCTATCTATTTTATATTTTTTGGAAAATCAGTAGAGAATTGCATATTTTACAACTTAATTCTTACATGAATCAGCGTTATTTTATTTGGATACAAAAAAATTTTTTAAAAACGATTACGTTAAAAGAATTTTTGCCTATTCTCATTATACCGCTATTATTCTTTGTGGCAAAACCACTCTTTTACCTGATTTGGACAGCGCTGTATATTTTCTTGTTTTTAAGTAAAAATATTGTTCCGCAAAAGAAACCTTTTATTGTAACTAGTCGCGTTAAAAGAATTTTAGCATTCACAATAATATTATTTTTAGCATCATTACTCTTTGTTTTTAGTACAATCGATCACACAAATAATCTTAATATAGCCATCATATTTACAATTTTGGCAACCATCAATATTTTTATCTTTATTGTCATTTTATTCACTAATTTAATGTTAATGCCACTAGAAAAATCTATCTCTCGCTGGTATTACAATGATGCCAAACAACAAATCAAACAAATGACTAATTTAACTGTCATTGGTATTACCGGAAGTTTTGGCAAAACTAGCACTAAATTCTTTTTAAATGAGCTATTAACAGAAAAATTCAACGTGTTAATGACACCCGAAAGTTACAATACGCCCATGGGCGTAACCAAAGTTATCAGAACCACTTTAAGACCTATTCATGATATTTTTATTGTTGAAATGGGCGCAAAACAACGCGGGGATATTCAAGAATTGTGCGAATTGGTTCATCCGCAAATCGGTATTTTGACTGCAATTGGGGAACAACACTTAGAAACATTTAAAAATATTGAAACCATTATCCATACCAAAAACGAATTAATTGCTTCGTTACCCATTGATGGCATTGCTTTTTTAAACAAAGACAATACCAATATTCGTCATCTACCAAAATCTCGCGTGAACAAAATTATTAATTATGGTCTGGAAACTGAAAATTTACATTATACTGCGAAAAATATACAAATAACGGCAACTGGTAGTCAATTTACGATACAAACCCCTGCTGCACAACAAATTATATTACACACTAAATTGTTAGGAAAGCATAATATTTATAATATCTTAGCAGCAAGTGCAGTCGCTGCAGAATTAGGGGTTTCATGGGAAAAAATTCAATATGCCATAAAACGGCTAGAACCTGTACCGCATCGTTTGGTTCTAAAGAAAACACCGCAAAATATCACGATTATCGACGACGCGTTCAATTCTAATCCTGTGGGCGCACATATGGCGTTAGAAGTGTTACAAGCCATTGAAGGAAATAAAAAAATTTTAGTAACGCCCGGTATGGTAGAATTAGGCGCGAAAGAATATGAATTAAACAAAGCGTGGGCAGAGCAAGCGGCAAGCTTTTGTGATTACATCATTTTAGTAGGTATCAAGCAAACTCAACCACTACAAGATGGCTTACAGGCAAAAAATTATCCCGCCACACAATATTATGTTGCAAAAGATTTTAACGCCGCTAATCAATACTTGCAAACCATTGCCCATTCCGGTGATGTGGTATTATTCGAAAATGATTTGCCTGATACCTACAATGAATAAAAATGACCTCAATTCAAATGAGTTTGTAGCCAACTTTCTAATAAAGCCAAATGCCATAATTTACTGCCTTGTAAGGGAGTTAAATATTCTTCCGGCGCAGCAAGTAATTGATTAATATAATGTTGGTTAAATAATTGTCGTTGTTGGCAAGGTTGAGAAGTCAATACTTCGCGCATAAATGTTAAAAATTCGCCACGCACATATTTCAACGCGGGCACTGGAAAATAACCTTTGGGACGATCAATCACGCTATCTGGCAATAAACCGCGTGAAATTTGTTTCAGAGGATGTTTACCACCTTGTTTTAACTTCAATTTTGGCGGCATCGTCGCGGCTAATTCAACCAATTGATGATCTAAAAAAGGGACACGCGCTTCCAATCCCCACGCCATTGTCATATTATCCACACGTTTTACTGGATCATCAATAATCAAAGTAGTGACATCTAAACGCAATACTTGATCTAAAAATGTATCTGCATCGGGTTGCATCAGTGCAGTTTCAATGAGTTGCGCGGTATAATCTTCACCATGGTAATCAGAATGTACTGTTGTCAAAAATTCAGCATGACGACGATCAAAATAATAGCGAGCAAATCGTTCTAAATCAGTACCTTGTGCAGCATTCATCAACGGATACCAAAAGTAACCGCCAAAAACTTCATCAGCCCCTTGTCCACTTTGCACAACTTTCACAACCTGTGATACTTGTTCTGCTAACAAATAAAAAGCCACCGCATCTTGTGCCACCATCGGTTCAGACATCGCCATAATCGCTTCAGGTAAACGCGTCAATACTTGATTATTAGGTATAGTATAGCGATGATGATGGGTTTTAAACCGCGCAACTACTTGATCGGAATATTCAAATTCGCTGCCTTTTTCTTCCGGCGCATCTTCAAAACCGATTGAAAACGTAAATAAATTACTGACATCTTGCTGTTCTGCTAATAATCCCACTAATAAGCTAGAATCCAATCCGCCCGATAATAATACGCCTACCGGCACATCCGCTGCTAAACGGTGGCTTTCGACGGCAGCTTTTAACACTGCGTGAGTTTGCTCAATCCAATCATTTTCACTCACTACAGTTGTAGGACGTTGTGCAGTCAATTGCCAATAACGTTGTCGTGTAACTTTTCCTGTAGAATCAATCGTTAAAGCGGTACACGGTTCTATTTTCCGAATGCCACGTAATAAAGTTCGCGGTGCTGGCACAACGGCATGTAACGTTAAATGATGATGTAATGCGATTTCATCAATTGTAGTGTCAACATCGCCCGCGCTAAGTAGTGCTGGCAATGTTGAAGCAAAACGAATAAAATCAGTTGTTTGATGAAAATAAAGCGGTTTAATTCCAAAACGATCGCGGGCTAATAATAATTGTTGTTTTTTCTGATCCCACAAAGCAAATGCAAACATGCCTTGTAAATGCGTTAGACAGTTTTCTCCCCAAGCGGCATAAGCTTGTAAAATAACTTCAGTATCTCCTTCAGAATCAAAATGATAGCCGTTTTTGCTCAATTGTTGGCGACATTCACGATAATTATAAATCGTACCATTAAATACCAATAAATTACCCGTTGCTTGATCAATCATTGGTTGGTGCGCTTTATTAGATAAATCAATGATGGACAGACGACGGTGTCCCAATCCAATATTATTTTGTATTATATGACCGCTGTCATCAGGTCCACGCCGATTTAACTTATCCATCATTTTGCGAATCAACGTCGCATTTGGCTGTTCGCCATTAAATTTTAATTCACCACAGATGCCGCACATGAGATTGAATTTATCGAAAAGTGAGTTGAAGAATTTTTGTTAATTGGCTCGTTGCATTCGGAATAGCTGTTTTTTATATTCGAGCACAATATCATCTGGACGAATGGCTTGCAATTGCAAGTTCGGTTGAATAAAAGCATTTTCAGTATAACGACGTCCATTAATCAGTACAAAACGTTTACTGCGTTGTTTTGAATAAATATGGGCATTAATTTCTAAATCAGGCACTGAAGCTTGAAATCTCGTTGATAATTCATATAAAAGCGGAATTTTATTGGGTAACGTCTTCTTTTCTTCCTTTTCTTCTGAAATTATCGGTGGTACGGCTTTTTTTTCTGGCTGCACAATTTTATTATTCGGTACTAATTTCTCCTCATTAACCGATTTTGGTTGCACAACTTGAATCAATCCTGAAGGAGGTAATATTGGGGTTTGAGGAATTGTAACGCGCTTTTCCACGATTTTTTCCACAACAATAGTTTGAGGATTTTGCACCAAAGGCGTTGGCGGTGTGACTGGCTGATTAAAGAATGATACCATGAAAGTGAGTATTAACAAGATATTAATCGTCACAATCACAATGATCCAAAACTGAGGATGTCGCTCTGACGTTTCTGTTGGATAAGAGAAGTGTAAATCGAGTGATTGCTCCTCTGATCGGTGCTCATGCTCAACTTTTTTTAGTGCATCCAAAATATAGGACATAGTTTTCTATCGTCGCTAAAAAAACAAGTGTAGGGCGTATAAGCGCAGCGTCATACGTTGAGGGTCAATGCCATTAAGTTAAGCGTTTCCCCCCTTTTTTAAAGGGGGCAGGGGGGATTTAAGTAATTGAAATATAAAAAATCCCCCTCAATCCCCCTTTGGTAAAGGGGGAAGCAAAATTTCCTTAACTTAATGCTATTGAAGCGTTTCCCCCCTTTTTTAAAGGGGGCAAGGGGGATTTAAGTAATTGAAATAT
>DYNN01000162.1 GCA_020721045.1 Thiomargarita sp.
CTCAATCCCCCTTTGGTAAAGGGGGAAGCAAAATTTCCTTAACTTAATGCTATTACGACTGACTCGTGCAAAGGTCTCTAATTGTATATGATTAAAATAAAATCAATTGAATCAGGCTAATCTTCCTTTCATTCAACAATTCTAATGAAAAACTGCTTATAATATGACAGTCAAAATTACCACATGATGAAAATCATTGCTTAAGTTCATTGGAATAATCAATTATGTCAGCACAAATATTTGAGATAGAAGTTACTCCCGTTTTACCGCCTTCACTCAGCCGTCTTGAAGAATTATCGGCTAATTTATGGTACAGTTGGGAAGCCCCAGCCCGTGCATTATTTGAACGTCTTGACAAAGAATTATGGATTCGCGTTGGACATAATCCTAAGCTATTTTTACGTAATATTGCGCAAGATCAACTAGAAAAAGCCACTAAAGACCCGCTCTTTTTAGATGCTTATCATCAAGTGCTTTCCACCTACGATGCTTATCATAAATCAACAGATAGGCAAGATATGGGCAAACAACTAGAAGATAATGATTTAATTGCTTATTTTTGTGCTGAATATGGTTTTCACGAAAGTTTAAATGTGTATTCTGGCGGATTAGGCATTTTGGCAGGTGATCATTGTAAAACAGCAAGTGATTTACGTCTTCCCTTTGTAAGTGTTGGTTTATATTATCATCAAGGCTATTTCTCTCAATTGATTGATAGCGATGGTAATCAACAAGTTTTACGTGATCCCATTGATCCCAAACACTTACCTATTACTTTAATGAAAGACAGTAGTGGGGAAGAAATACAGATTACCGTAGAAATTGCTGATAAAACCGTTTTTGCCAAAATTTGGAAAGTACGTGCCGGTCATATCACACTTTACTTATTAGACAGCAATGTCGAGCGTAATTCTCCAGAAGATATTGAAATTACACATCAATTATACGGTGGCGATCAACACACACGGATTAAGCAAGAAATTTTGCTAGGTATCGGTGGTGTACGTATGTTGAGAAAATTGGGTTTAGCACCTACCGTATGGCATTTAAATGAAGGACATGCCGCTTTTGCTGTGATGGAAAGACTGCGTGAACTTATCGTCAACGGTCATAGTATCAGCCAAGCAACTGAAGCCGTTGCCGCTAATACCGTGTTTACAACCCACACACCGGTACCTGCCGGACATGACACTTTTCCACAAAATTTGGTCATGCATTACTTGGGTGTTTATGCGCAACAAATGAATTTGTCAAGAGAAGAGTTTTTAGCGTTAGGTTGTTGGAAAGGTGATGAAAATCCAGATTTTAACATGACAACCCTAGCAATTAATGGCTCTCGACAAATGAACGGCGTTAGCCAAATTCATGGTACAGTTTCCTCAAAAATTTGTGCTAAATATTGGCCCCAAATCGCACCAGAAGAAAATCCAATGAGTTACGTGACCAACGGCGTGCACGTACCCACTTTTCTCAGTTTAGAATGGTGCCAACTGTTTGACAAAAATCTAGGTTCAGAATGGCGCACTCACTTGTGTGACGTTGATTTTTGGAAACAGATAGATAAAATTCCCGATCAAGCCTTTTGGAATACCAAGCAAAATATCAAAACCCGCATGTTACGGGTCGTACGTCATGCTTTAGCTTCACAACATCTACGTAATCAAATCAGTGAAGCGCATTTAGAACGTATGCTACGATTCCTCGATCCTAACAATCCCAATATTTTAACTATTGGATTTGCGCGTCGATTTGCAACTTATAAACGAGCGACCTTGTTATTTCAAGATTTAGATACTTTGCGTTCAATTATCACGCGTACAGAAACGCCTATTGTCTTTATTTTTGCCGGTAAAGCACATCCAGCTGATAGACCTGGACAAGACTTACTTAGAGAAATTCATAGACTTAGTAATCTGCCTGAATTTGTAGGGCGGATTTTACTCGTACAAGGTTACGATTCTGGTTTGTCGCGTCGTCTAGTTTCTGGCGTCGATATTTGGTTAAACAATCCGATTTATCCGATGGAAGCCAGCGGTACCTCGGGGATGAAAGCAGCTATTAATGCCGCGATTAATTTGAGTGTTTTAGATGGTTGGTGGGCAGAAAGTTATGATGGCAAAAATGGCTGGGGTATTAAACCCTCTCCCCATCATGACGATGAAGCGTGGCGTGATCGTGAAGATGCTCGAACTTTATATGAGATTTTACAAGATGATGTGATCCCACTTTATTATAACCGTGGTAAATATGGTTATTCCGAAGGTTGGGTTAATAAAGCCAAACGCTCTATGGCGACTATTTTGCCACGCTTTAACACCGCTCGCATGTTAAATCAATACGTTGATAAATTTTATATTCCAGCAGCAAAACAAGGTAAACGTCTTTCTGCCAATGCTTATGCTAAAGCCGAAGTATTAGCTGCATGGAAAGCTAAAACACGCCAAACTTGGCAAGGTGTTACAGTGCGCCAACTAGTGACTCCACCTGCCCAATTAACTTATGGTAAACCTTTAACTATTCAAGTATCAGTGAATTTAAATGGCTTAAAACCAGAAAATGTACGTATTGAATTAGTTTTATCACGACGGGTTTACCATTCGGATGTGACTATTTGCAATCAAGACAACACGTTAGATTTGAAACGTCAATGTCAAGAAAATCAAGAAGCGACACAATTACACCAATTTTCACCAGAATATGCAATTAAAGAAACCGGTGAATACGTTTACGTGCTGAGTTGGCAACCTGATTGGTGTGGTGGATTGATTTATCGTATTCGCGCCTATCCTTATCATGATTGTCTAGCCAATCCGCTTGAAATGGGTATGATGATTTGGGTTTAATCTTAATGTGAGTTCAGAGCGCAATACGTCAACGCTATTGCGCTCTATTAAGATAACGTAATTTTTAGTAGTTATTTTTCACTCAATTGCTTTAGCTCTTCCCATCCTTCCAATGCGCGACGCAAATGTGGAATCGTAATCGATCCGCCAACAATTAAACCAATTGCTAACACTTCTTCTAATTCATCATCGTTGACTTTTTCCTCATAACAACGTATCAAGTGATATGAAATACAATCGTCGCAACGTAAAACAAGTGAAGCCACTAACCCTAACAATTCCTTAGTTTTTTTCGGTAATGCACCTTCTTGATACACTTGCGTATCTAAATTAAAAAAGCGTTTAATCCCTAAGCCAGCATACTTCATCACAATTTGATTTAATCTTTCACGACTTTCGCGAAATTCCTCAATTTTCTTGGTTTCCATTAAAATAAGCACCTCAGTTTGAAGTAAAAAACATTTTGGCATTGAAAACTAAGCAACATTATTATTTTAAAGTGCCATTTTTGTCAAAAAATTATAATTTCTTAAATGCACTCTTGCTAATTAACACTATGATTTCAATTATTTTACATAACCATTGACTGAATTAGAATTACCTAATTGACTTAAACTAAGGTTGCTAAACAGTTTCAAAAATGCTACCATAAGCTAACATAAACTTACATACACTAACATGACCCATGACCTACATCTCGCTCCGCAAAGCGGTTGCCAAACTTGGAATGAGCAAAAATGCCTTGCGAAGCTA
>DYNN01000250.1 GCA_020721045.1 Thiomargarita sp.
TTTTTTGAAGCGCAGGGGAACTTTTGCAACAAAAATCAACCATTCTGTAGTTTTAGGCCAAGATAATGTTAACAACTCCTCTTATTTTGTTAATAGTGGTTAGTTTTTGATTTTCCGGGCGCATCTTTTTTATCCTGATTATAGGTTTAATTAATCAAAACGCCTATGATTACTGGCCTTTCAGGCGATCAGCAGACTTGCATTTCTTGTTTTATCCGATTTAGAATAAGCCCGGTCATCACCCTGAAATTATATGCCAGGACACTCCAAAGTACCTTAGCCTGGAAATGGATCCACCCTTTCCAATTACACACGAAAATATTGAACCCTCGCTTAATGTTTGAGATTATAGCCTCTATAGTGCTACGCCATTTTTTCAGCCGTGTTTCCATATTCGAACTACTGACAATATTTTGCATTCTACCTACAACCTTATTAAACACAATATTGGCGATGCCTGCTTTGTGTGCGCTTTCAAGGTTGATTAAACTGGCATATCCTCCATCGGTAGCACTGTCGCGCGGTATGATCTGGTAATTTCGAATAACATTGTCAATCGTTGGTTGAAACAAGGATTTGTCCGATGGATTGCCCTTCAAAACTTGACAGTCAAGAACGAGATTACTCTTGCCTGCTGCCAGATTTATCTTATGCCCAAAAAGTGCTTCGCGCTGACCTTTCACAATGATATCGGTGTGTTGTTCGTAAATCGAAAACAATTTATCTTCATTAGGGACTTTCTCTCCTTCAATCTCTTTGCGATAGGTTACATCATACACCTGTTCCATCAAAACAAGCAATTTAGTCAGTTCCTGCTGTATAACCATGGCGATAATACTGGTGGACTTTCTTTTTATCGCATTAGAAGTCTGATTGATAACTTTTGTAAAAAGAATCAATTGTTTATGAAAAAGGGGTAACCGGTTCGATTCTTTATGTGTGATATTGATTTCATAAAAGGTTTTCTTTGCTGATTTTGTATAATCAATAAAATCAAGCGTATCAATTTCTTCCTTTAATTGCGCCAATAACCGGGTACTTGTTTTT
>DYNN01000163.1 GCA_020721045.1 Thiomargarita sp.
CCGGTGACCTCTTCCTTACCAAGGAAGTGCTCTACCGACTGAGCTATATGGGCAGGAAAACGGACAACACGGTATTGTTTATGATGTTCACTTGGAGCGGGTGATGGGAATCGAACCCACGCAATCAGCTTGGAAGGCTGAAGTTCTACCATTGAACTACACCCGCACTAACTATCAGCCTTTCAATCAGTCATAAATCTTTGTAAAGTTGGTGGAGGGGGGGGGATTCGAACCTCCGAAGGCTGAGCCGGCAGATTTACAGTCTGCTCCCGTTGACCGCTTGGGTACCCCTCCATACTTAAGAAGCTGCCTATTATGATCGTTTGCTACTCATTTGTCAACAACAAAACTACTTTTTTATCCAAATTATCCTTATATTGTAAGAATAATCGATCGGTTTTAGGGTAAAAAATGAATTGACTCATAAAGATATAAACTGATTTATTTAACAAGAAACACTTTCTTCTAATTCAGGATTTGCGTAATAGCGCAGCCAAGGTAATAAATCGCTGGGTAAAAGACCGCGTTCACCTTCAATAGCCGCTTGATCGCCCGCTTTACCATGTAAACAAACACCCAAACGTGCAGCATCTTTGGGAGAAAAGTCTTGCGCCAATAAACCGGCAATCACGCCAGTCAGAACATCACCCATACCGCCGCAAGCCATGCCCGGATTACCAAAAGTACAAACCCCAATTTCTCCTTTATCATCAGCGACAAGCGTGCCAGCTCCCTTAAGCACACATACGCCACCGAAACGTAATTGTAGTGCACGTACTGCAGCAAAACGGTCTTGTTGAACGTTTACAATTGTTGTTTCTAGCAAACGTGCTGCTTCTCCCGGATGTGGTGTCATGACACCTTGTACTAAACGAAAAGGTAATTTTGCTAATAAGTTCAAAGCATCAGCATCCATTACCAAAGGTTTATGTAAATTTTTTATACCTTCAAAAAGAGTATGCGCCCAAACTGATTGCCCCAAGCCGGGACCAATTGCAATAACGCTTGCTTTGTCAATTAAAGGTTCTAATTCTTCTAAAGTTTCAACACCATACGCCATAATTTCTGGACGAGTCAAATTCATCAATTCTGCATGGGTTGCTCGTGTCGCTAGAGTTACTTTACCCGCACCCACTCTAGCCGCAGCTTCTGTGGCTAAACGCGCAGCGCCAGTCATTCCGCGATCACCCCCAATAATCAACACATGTCCAAAGGTACCCTTGTGCGCAACACGTGAACGTTTAGGTAATAATATTTTTAGTTGTTCAGCATCAATTCGATTCACAGGACTTTTCACTTGTTTATATGTTAAAGGCGGTACTTTTAAATCATCAAAATAGATTTCTCCACAATAATCAGGTCCTTCACCAGTAAACAATCCTTGTTTTAAACCAATAAAGCTAATAGTTGTGTTGGCACAAATAGCAACGCCTAATATAGTACCATTATCACTGTGTAAACCAGAAGGGATATCAATCGATAACACCGGACAATCACAACGATTCACAGATTCAATGACTTTGCGCCATTCACCAGTCACTTCTCGATCTAAGCCCGTGCCTAAAAGCGCATCAACTACAACATCAACAATAGTTAATTTTTTTTCAGCAAATACTTGTACTTGCAATCCTACTTCAACCATTGATTCATATGTTGTTCGCGCATCACCTTCCAGATGGGCGGTATCACCCAATTGTAATACAGTGACATCATAGCCAGCCAAATAAGCTAATCTTGCCAAAACATAACCATCACCGCCATTATTGCCTATACCACATAACACAATAATACGACGGGCTTTGGGCCAACAAGATTGCAGTACAGTAAAAGCAGAACTTCCGGCACGTTCCATCAAACAAACACCGGGAATACCCATCTCTTCTATCGCAATTCGGTCTAACGCCCTTACCTGACTAGCGCGGTATAATGGTAAAGGAAGAGATTTTTTATTCATGGTCGAGTCCACACTTTGTTTATATTCAATTAGTTACCATGATGGTAAAATGATTTTTCCAAATCTAATTAATCTTTCTTATTGATTAAACAGCTATTTTAAATTTAGAGAAGTTTACATGCTTGTCTGCAAAAAATGTTCACGGTAGCATCTAAAGAAACAAGTAAATGTGTCGAGATTATCCAAGTGATGGTAATTGGTGTGTTTTCTATCAATTGATTTCTTAGAAATGATTCCAAGTAAATTAACAAATTTTTGATTAATGAGTTGCGCATGTGACGATAAATCCTGATATGTCAGATTTTCGACAATATAATCCATATAAGCGAGTTATTTTTCTTTTTCGACAGTCAGTTCTTTTGTTTCAAACAGTTCTATTTTCTGGTTTAGATGCGTAATTTCTTGTTCAAACGCATTTTTTTGCTGACGCTTTTCTGTTTCAAGAATGGCAATTCTCTGAATCAAGCGGCGCATTTGTCGTTCTAATTTAGACTGATGCAAATCGATACTTAACACTTTAACTAATATCATGCCAAATGCTAAGATAAAAACCAGCGTAGGTGGATAATTTACGCCAAATTGTCTTGCGATTTCAATAAGATGAGGAAATATACCTAATATGATGATGATGAAAGTGACCATCAACCACCAAAGGGCATGACGTGAATGCAGATGATCACGACGAATAAGCCATAAAATAGTGCCTGCGATGACTAATCCTATGATTGCGGATGTGATTTGGTGTGACATTTTATTTTTTTACGTCGTCTCATTTGAGCTAAACACAAAATTCCAGTATATAACATATACTTACTAACTGAAAACCAAGAATTGAAAATACGTGAGTGACCTACTGAACGCGGGCGCATCAAAATAGGCACTTCTTCAATATGCAATCCTGCATGTCGCAGTAGCATTAATACGCCTAAATCTTGATATTCAAGCAAAGTCGCTTTTGAAGAAGCTAATAAAATCATAGAGTGATAATTATAAGCCCTCAAACCAGAAGTTAAATCTTCTAAAGAAACACCTGATAACTGTCTAAACATAAACCAAGCTGATTTGCGTAAAAAACTGCCACGTTGTGGATAAGCACCAATGACAACGTCACAATTTTTATTTGTTAAATGTGCTAATAAAATCGGAATTGATTGTGCTTCATGTTGACCATCTGCGTCCATAGTAATTGCAGTGTAATAACCCATTTTCAAGGCGTAACGCAGTCCGGTTTGAACAGCACCCCATGCACCTAGTGATAAGGGTAAAGAAATGACTTGAGCACCGGCTTTGTCAGCGATTTTTGCAGTATCGTCAGTGCTTGCATCATCAACAACAATAATGTTTCCATTAAAATAAGTTTTAATTTCAGCAATAACTTGACCGACAGTTGTCTCTTCATTTTTTGCAGGAATAATGATAACAATTGATTGATATAACAATAGTGGGCGCATGATACATAAAGCGTGTAGCAGAAAACGTTCATTTTACCATATGCAAGCAGTTTGTGTCGTTTTCTTAGAACAGACTCATGTAATTTAATGTAATTACCCTGCATTCATAAAATAGATAATAACAGCAATTCTCAATTTAAACCCTCTCAAACGAGTCAAGAATTACGCCTGAGGAGG
>DYNN01000251.1 GCA_020721045.1 Thiomargarita sp.
GATTTTTTATATTTCAATTACTTAAATCCCCGCTGCCCCCTTTAAAAAAGGGGGGAAACGCTTAACTTAATGGCATTGATGCCGTGCCCGCCAGAATTGTTCTGCAAAAGCAACTATGGGATGTAAGGGCGTTTTAGGTTTGGAACGCAGCGTTAAACCTGCTTGCAATGGCGTACGATCGCCCTTGTGGCTGTTGCAATGTTCACATGCCGTTACGACATTATCCCAACTGTTATTCCCACCTTTTGAACGCGGAATAATGTGATCAATCGTTAAGCGTTTGGTACTACCACAATATTGACAAGTATGTTTATCGCGCCGCAAAATTTCCCGCCGATTCACCGCAGGTACACGCCATGATCGTTCTACATGATTGACAGTCAAGCGAATTTGTTGAGGAACACGCATGATTGTGCTCGGAGAACGAATAATGAATGTATGACTATTATCGAAATCAAGAGGTTCCGCTTTACCGGTGACGAGCAAAATGATGGCACGTTTGATATTTATTTGATTTATTGGCAGATAATTTTTGGAAAAAACAACGACTGATTGCTTTAATATTTGGGTTGCCATGCGTATCTCCTTCATCAAAATAATCGATATCAATGAAAAATTGTTTTATGGTATTTTCGCATTATCAATAAATTATCACAACGCAATTAATCACTTAAATAAAATTATTTTGTATTTTATAAGTATAAAGAAAATTATCAGTGATGAAAATTTTTAATTAAGCGGTTTTTTTGCTAAATTCGTTTATTTATCAATAAATTATTTGTAACAGTTTGAAATTAAATATTTAAAATTCTTTATGATAGACATCAATAACTAATCAAAATCAATCATGATTAGCAAGTGTTTATCTTTGCTGAATTAAGTTAAGATCATTATTATCACATAGTCGTGTTGCACGATACGCACAATAGAATAATTTATTCATTTATTTAACTTTTTCTATATTTAGTTGGCTTAATTTATTGAGTTTAATGTGGGCGCAACACCTTGGAAACAAACGCTATGTGATGCTATAGGAGA
>DYNN01000087.1 GCA_020721045.1 Thiomargarita sp.
TCAAATTCGAATCGTTTACCACAATACTACATCGCTGTCAATGCGTAACTCCTAGTCAAATTAATAGTGATTGCAGCCTACTAGTTGGTTTGTTATGCGATGTTTATCAAAAAATTGGTATTGCTGACCATCCACAGCTTAATAAAATGGATTATTGTATTCACCTTTCCGAAAAACTCAAACATCACAATATTACAGATGAAGAGGTTGTGTTATTTCTGATGACTTATTCGGGTAAACTCAATTTAAGAAAAATATTTGATTTTGATGAGAATACTGGTGATATAGTTGATATAAAATTTATCGTTTTTACACAAAAAAATGAATCCTCAATATTTTTAACCTGCGAAAGACGTTTATTGCAACTTTGTCGTGAATTAAAACTTGAGCATTGGTGTTTTAAAGCTTCAATTCATCACCTAGATAAACAAATTGGAGGGATTTCTCAGGAAAAGGAGTTTAATACATCACAAATGTTTGATGCTGATGGAACTCATCCATTTTTTCATTATTCAAAAGATAATCGTTGTCTAGAATGTCATGATACCGTGTGTTTATTTACCTGATTTATGCTGTTTTATCAGCAGCTAGCGCGATAAACCCAGCATAGTAACGCGCCCTGTCATGGCTTCGCAGATGAATATCAATTGTTTGAGTGTTTTCGGTGGTAATATTAACTAATAGTTACGTACCGCTAGCTATGTTCTTCTAATATATTTAAAAATTGTCTGCCGTAACGTTCCAATTTATGCTTACCTACACCGGATAATTTGGCAAATTGTTCTAAATTTTCTGGACGTTGATAAACCATTTCTAATAAAGTACTATCATGAAAAACCATATAAGAATGTATATTTTGTAATTGACTAATTTCACGACGTTTATCTTTTAAAGCTTCTAATAAAATTGCATCTTCTTTGTTTAATCCACTGTTGTTAGTAGTAATACGTAATGGTTTTTTTTCAATACTTCTATCACGACGCAAGGTTATTTTTTGTTCTCCCCGCAATACTAAACGTGCGTTTTCGTGTAAGCTAAATCCACCGTAACTTTCTACATCGACTGTCACTAATCCCATTGCCACTATTTGACGAAAAACAGATCGCCATTGTTCTTGAGAAAGTTCTTTACCAATACCAAATGTGCTGATTTGATCATGTTTAAATTTAGCAATTCGTTCATTATTCTTTCCTAGTAAAACATCAGTTAAATAATTGGCTCCAAAACGCTGTCCAGTACGATAAACACAAGAAAGTGCTTTTTGAACAGCTTCGGTAGCATCCCAAGTAATTGGTTTTTCTAAGCAATTATCACAATTACCGCAATTTTTTAGAACTGTTTCACCTAACGCATTGAGTAAAATGTGTCGTCGACAACAAGTGGCTTCTGCATAACCTAACATTGCATCTAACTTGTGTTTTTCCAATTGCTTACGTTGTTCATTGGTATCTGATTCAGTCAACATTTTGGTTAGAACAATTGTGTCGTTTAAACCGTATAACATCAATGCATTGGCGGGTTGTCCGTCACGTCCAGCACGCCCCGTTTCTTGATAATAGGCTTCTAAAGTTTTGGGTAAATCTAAGTGGACAACAAAGCGTACATTGGGTTTGTCAATTCCCATGCCAAATGCAATTGTCGCTACCATGATAATACCTTCTTCTCGCAAAAAACGGCGTTGATGGTAGGCACGTATCTGGTGATCTAAACCGGCGTGATAGGATAGGGCTGTCCATCCTTTTTCCTGCAACCATGCAGCAGTTGCATCTACTTTGTGTCGTGATAGGCAGTAAATAATGCCCGCATCACCACGATGTTCATTTTTCAAAAAAGTGAGTAATTGTTCTTTAGGGTTGTTTTTTTGAATCACGCGATAACGAATATTGGGACGATCAATACTTGTTACAAAAACTTCATCGGGCATAATTGCCAAATGTTTGATGATTTCTTGGCGTGTTAAATTGTCAGCGGTGGCAGTTAACGCAATACGTGGGATATGTGGATAACGTTCAACTAATATCGATAACCGTAAGTAATCTTTACGAAAATCATGCCCCCAACGTGATACACAATGCGCTTCATCAATTGCAAATAGTGAAATAAGATTGTTGTCTAGCAGTTCTATAAAAGACGGCATTAATAAGCGTTCTGGTGCAACATAGAGTAAATCAAGTTGTTTATGACGGATTTGTCGAAAAACTTCTGCCGCTTGTTCCATATTCAAAGAAGAGTTGAGGAAATTCGCCCGAATACCAAGCTGTTGCAATGCAGTCACTTGATCTTGCATGAGTGCAATCAAAGGTGAAATTATAATTGCTATTCCTTGCATAAGTAATGCGGGAATTTGATAACACAGGGATTTTCCACTACCAGTTGGCATTAAGGCTAACGCATTGCCGCCATTAATGAGGTGATTGATAATGCGTTCTTGTTCACTACGAAAACTCGAATAACCAAAAGTATCGCGCAAAACAGTATGAGGTGTTTGTGACATAGTAGTTAAAGAAAATATTGGTTTGCAGACACTACTAGATTAACAATTTTCGTTTGGACAATGTTCGATTCCGTGTAGGTGATTATCGAATCATTAATACTGAAGAATAGCGATTAGCAGCTATAGGGGACGATGTAAAAAAAGCACACTTAACGTCCCCTATTTAGCTGAGTAACATTAAATAAATTTCACTGCTTAATTATTCAAACATATCTTGTGTAATATTATTGAACCAACTGTGCGCATAAGCCACTTCGCGTTTTTTGTCTTCTGCACTGGCATCATCAGGTGTCACACCGCCAGAACCTTCAACAGGTGTAATCACGCCATCTGCGCCTAGACGATAAATCGCAGCCACAGAAATGCCGTAATCATGACCTACAACACTGTAGCAAGTATTGATATAAGCGGGTGTGCCTACACTTTGACCATCTAGTGTTGCAATGACAGCGGCAGCGCACACTTTTGCTTGTGAATTGGCTGAATAGGCGGATTTGGGCATTTTGCTTGCGTCGCACGCGTCACCAATCACGTAAATGTCTTTGTGTTTAGTGGATTCAAAAGTTTTTCTGTCTACAGGACACCAACCTTTTTCGTCAACTAAATCACCGGCTACCGCAATTTTACCTGCTTGTTGTGGTGGAATAATGTTAAGTACGTCACCTTTGTGTTCATCTTCCAATTCACCAGAATACACAGTCATCGTCGCTGCATCGATACGGCTTACACTACCTTGATTGGCGGCTGAAACCCATTCAATTAAGCTGTTGTCAGTACCATAACCATACATTTCTTTCCAGCCCTGTATGAATAAGCCTTGTTTAGCAAACGTATCCTTGGCATCTAAGATAATAACTTTGGATTTTGGCTTGTATTGTTTGAGATACATGGCAATTTGACTGGCTCTTTCATAGGGTCCAGGTGGACAACGGAAGGGGTCGGCTGGTGAACTGATTAAGACGACACCACCATCAGACATGGCTTCTAGTTGCTTACGTAACAGTGCTGTTTGAGGACCTGCTTTCCAAGCATGAGGAATTTTTTCAGCAATTTCAGCACTATAACCTTCTATTTCATTCCATTTAAAGTCAACACCAGGAGAGACGACTAATTTGTCAAACTCAATGTTTTTTCCATCGGCTAATGTCACCGTTTTCTTAACAGGATCAATGGCGGTGGCTAAACTTTGGACAAAATTGATACCTTGTTTTTTTAAACCGTCATAACCAAATTTGATTGAGTCTAACGTGCGTTCGCCACCAATGACTTCATTGCTCATAAAACAAGAGTAATAATTAGGATTTTGTTCAACTAAAGTCACTTCAATTGAAGCATCTCCCATTTTGATATATTTAGCTGCAACAGCACCACCTGCACCTCCACCAATGACTACAACGCGCTTGGCAGCAGCACCACGACTGATGAAAGGAAAACCCACCATACCCATTGCAGTAACACCGGCGGTCAGTTTGATAAAATCTCTACGCTTCATAAGTATTTCCTCTTATTGATGGCTACCATAAAAATGCACGATGTTGTCTAGGCTTTCTTCACCTTGTTCTTTGACCATAGCATCCATGCGCTTCTTCATTTTTTTGGTCATTTCACGGTTACCCGCGTGGAAGTCTTCCATGCTAAAGTGTAAGTATGGCATCCATTGACCTGCTAAGACGCTGGAACCATCTTCGTCTTTAGTGCCTCCGTCAACGTGACATTTTTCACAGTATTTTTTGTGCAATTTTTCACCTTCAGCGGCTTTATCAGCATCATAATTTTGGGTATAGCGAACAAAAGTTTGCTTGGCAAAATAGTCTGCCATGACTTCAATTTCTTCGTCGCTGAAACCTTTAGCAATGCGTCCCATAATGGTAGCAGGACGTTCACCTTCTTTATAACCCTTCATTGCTTCAATAAAGCTGTCTTGAGAAATGCCAGCAATAGTCGGTGTTGCAGGACCCGCGCTAGAACCATTAGCACCATGACAACCGATGCAATTATTTGCTAGCATGGTAGCACTTGCTATTTCATCTGCAGAAATAGCGTGGTTGATCAATAAGCCACCGACCAACAAGGTGTAATTTGCTATTTTTTTATACTCCACGATTTGCTCCTCTTTTGTAGTGGTAATTCCGATAAAAATACTACTTCTCAATGCATTAAAGAAATTCATCGTTATCCCCAATGCTTCACTTTGTTAACAATGCAATGAGTTCTGTTTGCTGAGTTTCAGTTGCAATGTCTAGAGCAGTTCTTCCATTTTCATCTTTCAAACTAAGTTCAGCGCCCTTTTCAAGCAATAGGGTAACGAGCTCAATATTACCATTACCCACGGCTTCCATTAGAGGGGTAATTTTTTCCTCATCTGCTAGATTAATATTGGCAGCATGTTCCAATAACAAGGATACTGTTGATAAATGTCCAGCCTCAGTTGCCCACAATAATGCAGAAGCCTGTTCTTTATCGACGGCATTTACGTTAGCACCTTTGTCTAACAATAGCTTAACGGCTTCATCTTGTCCATTGGCAGCCGCTTGAATCAGTGGTGTCATTCCTTTTCTATTGGATTGCTCAATGTTTGCGTGATATTGTATAAGTAAATCAATCACTTTGGTATAACCTTTTTCAGCCGCACCAATGAGTGGAGTATCACCATAATGATCAGAAACACTGACATCAGCTTTAGACTCTAGTAGTTGTCCTACAACTAAATCGTAACCTAAACGTGAAGCAATAGTAAGCGCATCCCAGCCTGCGCGAGTTCTATCATAAACATCGGCTCCTTTATCAATTAACATAGCAGAAATATCGTCTCGCCCAAATTCAGCGGCAAATGTTAATGCTGTACAACCAGCAACCGTACGGGCATTAATATCTGCACCTTGAGAAATTAATAGAGCAGCACTTTCAGTACTTCCGCCTTCAACGGCGCGCATCAGTGCTGTTTTACCAAATTCATTACTCGCATTAGCATCTGCACCTCTATCAAGTAATGCTTTGATAATATCAGTGTCATCAAGAAGTGCAGCTTCTCTTAATTCTAAATTAAGATGTTCTTTAGGGTTAGTGCTATCAGCAGCAAATGAACCGATTGATAAATGTAAACCTAACAATAATACCAACATTTTTCTTTTCATAATTGTTCATCCTTTGTCGCATCGGCAGACTCAGGTTCTTCAGGTAATTGATGCGCAATCCCTTTATGACAATCAATACAAGTTTGGTCACGATCAACAGCTTTTTCATGTTTTTTACGTGCAAATCGGTCTTGTTCGCTCAAATCCATATGAGTGTAAGTATGACAACCACGGCATTCTCTGGAATTATTTGCTTCCATTCTTGCCCAGACTCGATTTGCCATATCCCAACGCTGAGCTTCATATTTTTCTGGTGTATCGATCGTACCTGCAAATTCGTGCCACACATCTTTGGCAGCCATTATTTTGGCATACACCTTGGGGAAAAATGCTTTAGGCACGTGACAATCTGGGCAACCGGCATGAACACCGGTACGATTTTGCCAATGAGTGGTTTCTTTTAACTCATCAAAATTCCTTTGCATGGTATGACAAGAAGTACAAAATTCACTTGTATTCGTCATATCAAGGGCAGCATTAAATCCTCCAGCAGAAATTACTCCTAAAAAAATAAGAGTAATACCAATGAAAAATTTCTTCTTACGTGAAGGTTTAGGTGTTTGAAGTTCAGGCATATATTTTCTCTAATTAATTGATTTATATCCGTATTGTAAATAATTTAAAATACAGCTCCATTGTTTATAACAATTTGTCTACCTAAATATAGGCACTGTAAAACCAACTGAAACGATCCAAATTATCATTTAATGGTAGTTTGACAAAGCACTAAATAACCGACAACAGCCGATGATAATGAACCCAGAATAACGCCTAAACGGACCTGATTCATATAGTGCTCTGTCGTAAATGCGAGTGAACCAATAAACAAACTCATAGTAAAACCGATTCCACACAATAATGCAATACCCGCTATTTTCTGCCAATTCGCGCCTTCTGGAAATTGTGTATAACCTAATTGAATGATTATCCAAGAAAACAGTAGACCGTAGGTCCAATAGCATTAAGTTAAGGAAATTTTGCTTCCCCCTTTACCAAAGGGGGATTGAGGGAGATTTTTTATATTTCAATTACTTAAATCCACCTGCCCCCTTTAAAAAAGGGGGGAACGCTTAACTTAATGACATTGGACCTACGCGGGTTGGCAATTTCCAGCCTAAAAAATTCTTAAATTGCACGAACAGTATATTTTAATGGCATAAATAATTTCCTTAAAAGATATAATAGTAGTGATTAATAATTGTGTAACTAAAATTTTTGATTATAACACTTGCTTTTTACATATCGCTTAGGTATAATTATTGTTTTTTTAGGGTCGTTAGCTCAGCTGGTAGAGCACCGGACTTTTAATCCGATGGTCGCAGGTTCGAACCCTGCACGGCCTAATATTTTTTATCTCCCCTCCCAAATTGATCTGTGTAGTCTTTTTCAATATCAAAATTAAGCACTTTAAACCAAAAAACCATTTCCTAGATTTATAAAGTATTCTGGCTGCGCATAATCACAGTTATCTTTTGATCAAATCGATACAAAATACTGTTTAGCTGTAGTTGGATATGCATAATATCAGCTTGCGTTGTGCAGATAAAATAATCACTACTAGCAGTTAAATTAATGGGTTGCAATATCAAACCTGATAAGCTGTCATGCTGTAAAAAATCTTGTATTTCTTCAAAAGGTTGCTTATCACGATCGGCAACTAAACGTTCTGCTTCAATTTGACTCAATCCTTCTACCAATGCCATCAATAAAACCGTAGAAGCTGTATTAATATTTAAAGCGGTATGGGTCGGTAATGTGGTAATATAAGGTAATAATTTAAGGTAAATTTCTTGGTCAAACCCAGCAATTAGACGCAATTCAGAAGGACTTTGCAACGAGCGATTAGCAGTACGATAAGCAGGTTCTTGTAATAAATAAATATCATCTTCTGCACCATTGGGTAATTCGAGTTCTATATCGCTATCAATCCAATCAACCAGCGCTTGACTCAAATGTGGTGGTAAATCTAATATGATCAATAGACGTTCAAAAAATGCTACATCTTCACTACTTACTTTACCCTCTTTAATGACATTGTTGAGATTAAAATACCCTTGTAAATCTTGAAGTTGTCCCTGTATACTACCGCCAGCGACCACAGTAGCAGGTAAGGGGATTGCCCACAATTCTTGCAAAGAATCTATTTTACTATATTGCAAATCGCGCAACAAAATACGTTTTGCCCAAGTTTCACCCCCTAAAGCATAAAGATACGCCTGATCATAATTCAATACATTAGTTGTACGTCGTATTTCCAATTGCTGTTGATTAAGCATTGCTACAGCAGTAATCGTTGCTAATGCGACAACTAATAGTGCGGTAATTAAAGCCACACCGGTGTGCACTTTTCGTGTTTTATATTTTAGCATGATTTATTATGAGATTTTTGCACAAAATAGCTGTTTTTGCTTAGCACGTAGGCTCGATACCATTAAGTTAAGCGGTGAAGTTATCTTAACCTAATTTTAGTAGAGTGTATAAGTTTTGCTTATGCACTTAACTTAATGGCATTGAGCCAGAGCCGCGTAGGTCCAATGCCATTAAATTAAGCGTTTCCCCCCCTTTTTTTAAGGGGGCAGAGGGGATTTAAGTAATTGAAATATAAAAAATCCCCCTCAATCCCCCTTTGGCAAAGGGGGAAGCGAAATTTTCTTAACTTAATGGCATTGAGCCAGAGCCGCGTAAGTCCAATGCCATTAAATTAAGCGTTTCCCCCCCTTTTTTAAAGGGGGCAGGGGGGATTTAAGTAATTGAAATATAAAAAATCCCCCTCAATCCCCCTTTGGCAAAGGGGGAAGCGAAATTTTCTTAACTTAATGCTATTGCCGCGTAGGTCCGATTAGCGACGCGTAATCGGACGCATGTTATTCGCCGCTGCTAACCGAAATATCTATATCACCACATCAATTTAGTAAATAAATATCTTGCGTGATTGGACATGATTTAATGATTTTTTTGTTTTGAAATGTGAGATTATTAATCTAATAAACATGCGTCCGATTACGCTACGCCAATCTAACCTACGATCTCTACGGTTTATAAGAGGAAAAAAATTGAATTCAGTTGATTCCTCTGTTATTTTTGCAGATAATAGACGTTATTCGGGGATTTCTTTTGATTAAGATAACAATCTCTTGATCCTACCTACATTTACGTAACTTTTTAAATTTGGAAGGAACTCAATGCATTTTGAAAGTTTACTTTCTAGCTATCAACAACGTGTGAATGCGGCTTTAAACACTTATTTGCCAGCTACGCAAATTTCCCCTTCACGTTTACATGAAGCAATGCGTTATAGCACATTTAATGGTGGCAAGCGAGTACGTCCTTTATTGGTATATTTAACGGGTTATTTATTTAATGGAAACCCTTTAATGCTTGATGCACCTGCTTGTGCCGTTGAGTTAATTCATACTTATTCTCTCATCCACGATGATCTCCCCGCAATGGATGATGATGATTTGCGTCGTGGGCAACCCACTTGTCATAAGGCTTTTGATGAGGCAACAGCCATTTTAGCCGGCGATGCTTTGCAAACTTTAGCATTTTATATTTTGGCGCATGATAAGCATTTAGTCACGCATTTAAACGATGCGCAACGATTAGCCATGATCAGCACCTTGGCTTTAGCGACCGGATCGCGTGGTATGGCTGGTGGGCAAGCAATGGATATGGAAGCCGTTGGACATCAGTTAAATTTAGCCGAATTGGAAAATATGCACATTCATAAAACCGGTGCTTTAATTCGTGCCAGTGTTAAATTAGGTGCGTTGACTCATTTAAATGTTGCGTCTAGTGAATTAAGCCACTTGGATCATTATGCCAAATGTATCGGTTTAGCTTTTCAAGTACAAGATGATATTTTGGATATTGAATCGACAACCGAAACTTTAGGAAAATCACAAGGTGCTGATATTGCAAATAATAAAGCCACATATCCCGCGTTATTAGGACTTAAAGCGGCAAAGGATATGGCAAATGATCTGTTAGCGCAAGCGTTAGAAAGTTTGAATGATTTTGATGAACGTGCTGACCCATTGCGATGGATAGCAAATTATATCATTACTCGCAATTATTGAGAAATATCTAAAAAATAACTGGAAAATAATATGCAAGACTATGTTTCAAAAGATAAAGTAGTATTAATCACAGGTGGAGTTAAGCGCGTTGGTGCAACAATTGCGAGACACCTACATGGATTAGGAATGAATTTAGTATTGCATTACCGTCATTCTGAAAAAGCGGCGCACGCATTACAAGCCGAATTGCAAACTCAACGTCCACAATCGGTTTTATTGCTTCAAGCCGATTTGTTACACACGCCAAAACTAACACGTATGGTGCAACAAACGATAGAACATTATGGACGCTTAGATGTGTTGATCAATAACGCTTCCACGTTTTATCCTACGCCAATTGGACAAGCGACTGAAAATGATTGGGATGATTTGATTGGCACCAATTTGAAAGTGCCTTTTTTCCTTTCACAAGCTGCTGCGCCGCATTTAGCCGCTGTACAAGGTTGTATTGTTAATTTGGTGGATATTTACGCTGATCGTCCTTTAAAACAACATACGATTTATAGTGCAGCTAAAACCGGATTGATTATGGTGACTAAGTCGTTGGCTAAGGAATTAGGTCCTCATGTCCGTGTTAATGCCGTTGCGCCAGGTGCAATTTTGTGGCCCGAAAATGAGATGGATGAAGTGGCTAAACAACGCATCATTTCCACGATTCCATTGAAAAGACAAGGTGATCCTATAGATATTGCACGCGCTGTCTATTTTTTGATTCAAGATGCGGGTTATATTACGGGTCATGTGATTACAGTAGATGGCGGGCGTTCTTTAAATCAATGAAATGTGTGAGGATGACATGATGAAACAGTATATTATAGTATTAATCACTACAACTTTATTGTATCATTCGGTAGTACATGCGGAACAACAATATGCATTTACGGGTAAAATTGTCTACGTACCGTTAGAAAATGGTTTTTATGGTATTACCAATGATCATGGTGAACGGTTTGTAGCAAGCAATTTACCGGATTTATTCAAACAAGATGGATTGTCAGTGACATTACAAGCAATTGATGCTGAAAATACTTTTAATTTGCAGATGTGGGGACGCGCAATTGAATTACAAGATATTGCTGTAACAACATGCACTCGATTGCCCTAAATTTAAAGTGCTACCTGCAAAGCACGACGAATTAAGGCTTCGCTGGTCAAACCCACTTCTGTCACTTGTTTTACCCAACGTTCAGCATCCTGTGGCTTGTAACCTAAAGCAATTAATGCACTAATGGCATCTTGTGTGGGACTGGTGATGCCATCGGTTAATTTGGTGATTTCTGGCGTAGTTGCAGGACCTAATCGATCACGCATTTCTATCAACAAACGTTCAGCTGTTTTCTTGCCAACCCCGGGTATGCGCATGAGTTGACTGGTTTTTTGTGAATGGATCGCGTGGGTAAAAGTAGCGACATCCATGGCAGACAAAATACTCAGTGCTAATTTAGCTCCCACTCCATTGATACGAATTAATGATCTAAATAATTGGCGTTCGCTTTCACTAGAAAAACCGTATAGAATATGAGCATCTTCTCGTATCGTAAGATGAATAAGTAAAAAAACTTCTTGATTTAATTCAGGTAATTGGTAAAACGTGGACATGGGCGCTTCAATTTCATAACCAATCCCTTGAATATCAATCACTAAAGTAGGCGGATGTCGAAAAGTTAAAAGTCCACGTAAATGATGAATCATGATTATTGGGTCACCGGTTTACGTATAGCTAACAATTGATTTTGGTTGTCAGTTGCCCAATGATAACCGGTGGAAAATGGCAAATTCTTGATTGCTGCCGTATTTTGATAAGCGGCTTTTAATTCAGGCTGATCAACACCAGAAAAGTCTTTAATGGGTTTACTATAACTACCAAAAAGTTGCACTTGCCAGATTTTTTGATTGAAGAATTTATAAGGAATACCGGTATCGTCTTCAAAAACAGAGGCACTCATGGTTAATACGGCATCGCGAATTTGATTAAAAGTACGATAGTGCATTAAATAAGAAGCTGATTTTACATAAGTATTTACTGTACCCAATGATTTGATATACAGTAAAGCATCGGGATTTTTAGCAAAACCTTCATCAGAAATATCCATGTCAAAATAAACCAGCGTTTTTACCGTTTTACTATTATCAGGCTTGAAAATAAATTTTATCCCCTGAATAGTTAGTTTATTCAATTCGTTACTGTTTTCATCAGTGTATTCCTTGATAACCCCTTTTTCATCCATAGCTAATTTATTTACTTGTAAAATCTCGTGATGACTGCGTACTAAAAATACATAAAATATTGGTAATACGCCATTTAATTTGTATTTACTTAAATCTTGCCCCATATGTCCAGTAATAAAATAACTACGACGATAAATATCACGTAACGCATGATGTACATTGGATAAATAGTCTTGCAATTGTTTTTCATCCATATTGGTTAAATCTGGCAGATCGCCCACTTTCTCTTTAGCTAAAAATAAATAATAGTTGGTTTCTGGATATAAGTAATAGGCATGAATAAAATCCGGTCCTGAGAATGGATAAAATAAAGGCAAAGTTCCATCACGTTGGCTGGCAAATTCTGTTTGTTGCCAAGTTGCCATTTTATCCAATCGTTCTTGGGTCATCAACAGCCAGTTTTCATCAAAGTTAGCTTTATATTCTTGCCAAAAATCAAACTTTTCTAACTCATGCATGGCATTGGCTTCGGTTTGTGGCAAGCCGGCAATGTAACGTGCAGTTGCATCGAAAAGAGGTATTTTAACGGGTTGTGCTGGCACTTCAGCAACGGGTTCTATCACTGGGACTGGAGTCGTTGATGGTGTCTGCTCCACTGCAGCCTGTTGAGGAGGTACGACAGGTTCATCATTACCGCAACCATTGAGCAGCAGTAATGTAAAAAAGAGTGTTATTAGTTTATTTGTCATAATTTATCCAACTTATTCCATGAGATACGTGATAAGTATAACAGATATTTTTTGTGGTGTAGATGGTTCCCATACAGTGTTTATTTTCGTGCAGTTGGGTTCGTTATTGTCTGAAAAAAAGCCAACATGTCATCGTAATTATGAAACACACCAATTCAAGGTAAAACAATAGGGGCGGAAAATATAATCGTTGTTCCACTTCCCAATGCTGTTTGAATATCAAAATGACCTGATAATGATTGTGCGCGTTCGCGAATTCCAATTAAACCTAATCCATAGTGATAAAGATCGGGTGTCATGCCTTGACCGTCGTCTTTAACAGTAATAATAATCATCTCTTTTTCTTGGTGTAATTTAATCCACGCATGTTTGGCTTGTGCGTGTTTGGCAATGTTGGTTAAACATTCTTGCACCACGCGATAGATTGAAATACTTAACATTTCGTCTAAAATTTCTAGTTGTTCAGTGGCATCAAAGTGATATTGGGTTTGAGTATGTCTTTTTTGCCAATTACGAATGCAATCTTCAAGTGCGTCTTTTAACCCTAAAGCATCTAAAACATTAGGGCGTATGCGTTCGATAATGCTGTGCATAGTGCTATACATATGTTTTGAAACGGATAAAATCGCTTGAGCACTGATATAATTACGATCTTGTGGATTTTGTAGTAAGGTGCAAATAGTGCTGGCATCGGCTTGAATAGCAGTGAGACATTGTCCAAATTCATCATGTAATTCGCGCGCGATGTGCTTGCGTTCTGTCTCTTGAATAGTCAGAGTTCGATGTGCTAAACGGCGATTTTCTTCAAGTATACGCAGAGTGTCTGCTTGCGCTTTTTTACGTTCTGAAATATCTATTGCAATGGCAATCATCATTGGTATTTCAATAAATTCAACTAATTGCAAGTGAACTTCTACTGGATAAAGGCTATCATCTTTGCGTTTATGATATGTTTCAATAACATATTCTTCTTGTTGTTGTGTTTGAAGTGTGTGACAAATTTCTTCTAATCGCTGCTTCAAAAAACATATTTAAATGTATGTATTTGATAATTCGCTTTCTGTT
>DYNN01000164.1 GCA_020721045.1 Thiomargarita sp.
CGCTAAACATTTTTCCAAATGCGCGGCAGCATTGTAAGTAATCAAGATAACCGATAATTTAATCAGATTGCAACATTTCTGTGTAAATAGCTTGTAAAGTTTCCTGAGAGTTTTTTTCCATACTAAAATCTTTAACTCGTTGATAATTTTGTTCTTTTATTTGATATAGTAACTCTTTGTTATTGATAATATTATCAATTTTACTAGCAATGTTTTCTTGTATTAGAAATTCTGGTGGTAGAATTTCACACACTCCATTTTGACTCGTGGTAAATATGGCTGTTTTAAAGCTCATAGCTTCCAACACGGAATTAGAAAACGGTTCATATTGAGTTGGAAGTATAAAAACATCACTTGCAGCATAAAAATTGGCAACATCAGTACGTTCCCCAGTAAAAATAATGGTTTTTCCTGTATTATGAGCCAGTTTGCGGTAATATTTTAAATTTTTATCGGTTCCTACTACAAAAGCTACTACATCACTCTTAAGCTGAGAAATAATTTTGATAAATATTGCAACTCCTTTTCGCTCAAAACCATTTCCAACAAACAAAACGATTTTCTTATCTCCAGTCAGATTAAACTCTTGATAAATCATACTTTTAGCAAGATCGTAGTCGATAGATTGAATATTTACACCATTGTATATTACTTGTATTTTTGCATCTGAAATACCATAATATTGAATGATCTGTTGTTTGACCATCAAACTATTGGCAATAATTAGTTTTGCGTGATGAAAACATCTTTTCTCCATATAAATATATACAATATTCAATGGATTTAAGCTAAAACGTTTAGTTTGTAAAAACGCCCTGTGTACACCATCCCCAGCACGATAAATATCCGCACAGTAAATACGCTCTAGGGAGAAATAAAATTTATTACCTTTATAATAACAAGTTTGAAAGTTAAACCATAACACTTTTAACCAAGACGGTAACCACTTTGGAGCCGAACAGTAGATTACTTCAAATGAAATTTTTTGTTTGGCAAGTTGTTCTGTTAAACGAGATAGATAGTTTTCAGCACCACCAAATTTAGTGTTTTTTTGACGAATAAAGGTAATCATTTCTTATAATCTTTATAATCTCAATTTAACTTCGATAGTCTCTTTCTTCAACTGATTGGTTCAATGCCAATCCCCAGATTATCGACATTAATAACGCATTTTCACTATGAAATGTTGTATTCGCAAAAGACACCATAAAATTTAACCACCAAACCAATATAGCAGCTAATGTAATATACCCTTTATTGGGTGATCTAACCAGTTTGGCAAGTACAAAAGATATGAAACATATGTACGAAGATACTCCTACTATTCCTTTTTCTAGTAGAAATGTAATATATGTATTATGTGAATGTCCAACATGTGCAACGTCTGATATACCCAATAAATGCCCTCCCGGAGAATATTTCTGAAAATCAATTAAGTAAGAATTTTTTGCACCAATACCAAACAATTTATGCACCCATGACTGCTCAAACCAAAACTGTAGAGAAGCTACGTACAAATCATGTCTACCTGTTAGATCAAGCCCTCTTTGTAATATTTTATGGTACGAGTAGCTATTCCATACAACGACAAAAAAACCTACTGTAAACAATAACAATGTCAACAGAGCAAAAATCTTTATAGGAATTTTTTTGTCATATAAATAAACTAACAACACAGTTAAACAGATGAACACTGTGGAAAAAATAGCAGCTCGGCTACCAGAAATCATTAAACCCATAAATGACAGAACCAATGTGATCAACCATAGATCAAATTTTATCTGTAATTTATAGCAAATATGCGAAAAAGCAATCGTAAATATCATAGCCATATAAATTGCTGAGTGATTTACATGACCGATGGATTTAAGTTCCAAATAATCATTTAAATGATTGAAATAACGATATAAACCAAGCAGTAAAGCAAGATGAAATGAAATGAATAAAGTGGCTATAATACTTGTTAGAGATATTCGGGTAAAGTTAACACTTCGCACAAACAAAAATAAGAAAACTATTTTAAAAACATCTAGAAAACCATTGGCAGCACTACTTGCGTCATGTGCGACAATTATTCCTGCTGAAGAAGCAAGCACATAGAGTATTGCCCCATTGAATACACTATCCATTTTCACAGTAATATTCCGAGTGATTACCCAATATATTCCTATGATTAAGATAAAACAGAGAGCACACTGCTTAATAGCTTCGGACAAAGGCAAGCTAAATAACAATAAAAATAAAGAAAACAATAAAATATTATTTACAGAAATATCTAACTGTAATTTATGCATACTTTACCTATAATTTGAGCATATTAAATTATTTATTTTTTCTTTAACTTCAACTGTAGTAATTTTCATAATAGAACTACTAATTGCAGACTGTCCTTCTCGGGAAATGACACCATGACCATGTTGAATCACACAGTGTTTCCCCATGTTACAAGTTTTATTTGCGGTTGTATAGGTTGAATAAAACAAGTCATTATCCCACGGACCCCAAAAAACTTGCATTGAGTGTCCAAATAATGCAATTACGGGAGTATTAACTGCGGCTGCAATATGCATAGGAGCCGTATCTACCCCCAAGAAAAATATTGCCTTTTTTGCAAGATAAGACAATTCATTAAGACTAATAAAACCAGATAAATTGATCGGGTTAGAGCGACAATAAGAGAGAATGTTCTGAATCTTTGTTAATTCGGAAGGATCAGATGAGGCAGTGACGACAACCTGCATGGATTTTTCAAAAATAAGATAATCAATTAATTCAGCGACATGTTGATCGTCCCAACATTTAAACTGCCACCTTGCAACCGGATGAACTAGAACGAAATCGCACACCCGATGATGTTCTAATATTTGGTTAATTTTATCTTCGTGTTGCTGTAGCCAAAATATTGAAACTCTTTTATAAACTACTTCTTTGCCGAGTAAGCGCAAAAACAACAAATCCCGTTCTATCGCATGTAAAATAGGTAGATTTTTAAGAGAATTTGTATATATATTCATGAGCTTTAACACTGGATTTCTCAAAGAGATTCCCAGTTTGATAGTAGCTCCACTGCACAGTGCAATAATAGCTCCTCTATCACCTTCGGTCAGGTTAATCACCATGTCATATCTTTTTCTTCTAATTTGCCAGATAAACTGTAGCTCTGCAATTAAACGGGAGAAAAAATTTTTTTTCTTTACATTTCTATAATACGGAATAATATTACTGATAAGTGGGCTATATGCCACCACACTCTGACAATCATCATTCAAAGCATAATCAATAACTGATACAGGATAATGATATTTGAGATTTTCTATTAAAGGTGTGGAAAGTAATACATCACCTATATGTCTAAATTTCACAATCAATATTTTAATGGGTTTCATGAGCATCGTCATTAATACATAAAATTCCAAGCCAGATTTGAACATGATAACATAAATTAGCTATTAATTGTTATTACACATGCTAATACAAAATCAGTAATGCGCTGCATCGGTGTGCGTAACCGTTCCACACTG
>DYNN01000165.1:0-2913 GCA_020721045.1 Thiomargarita sp.
AAGGCGTAAGCCGTCATGCACCAACAATATTAACATTGCGAAAGGTGTATGACGCTTCGCTTATACACCCTACGCGAGCTACATAGGCTAATTATTTTAGTTGATATAATTGTGATACTTCAGAAGCAGACAGGGCGCGATTGTAGATGCGAATGTCATCAATATCTCCCTTGAAAAAACCGCTATTATAAGCATACACTCTACCGATGAGTAGAGGATAATTTGTTGTGCTGGGAGTTCCCGATAATAGGGAGTTTCCAGTTAAATTACCATCTATATAGAAGTTAGTTTTTAGTCCGTCGAAGGTAGCCACTACTAAATGCCATTTATTATCAAAAAAACAAGTACCATTTGCCCCATTTGTCATAGTTGAACCATTGCCGAACCAAAATCCGAAATTATTTACTCCATAAACTCCATCATTCATACATTGAATTACCCAACCAGTGTTCCAAGCACTTGGAGGATTATGAGATTTATCAATAAGCACATATATTGGACGTTGAGTTGCAGCAGGGTTAAACCATAAAACAACTGAAAATCCTGACGATTGAGATAGATTAAACTGAGAACTATAGGGTACTTGTATGTAACTATTTGTTCCATTGAAACTATAAGCACTACTTGGATTTCCAAAGCGATCTTGAGTGATCGTTGCATTATAGGAAATCCCATCGTTGCCATTTCCACTTTTATCCAGAGCGTTCCCATTAAATGGATAGTAAGCCACCATTCCTTCATCAAATCCTAGCGTAAATACACTTTCACTATAAGCTGTTAATTTATTAAATACATTACATTTCTTTGATACACAATTACTTAGATCACTAAAGCATATTTCACCAGCTTCGCGTAATGCCACAATATCATTTTCAAGTGCTTGAACTAAAGTCGCTATTTGTCGACTATGCGTACTGTTCAAAGTATAAGTAGCAGATAAAAGCTCCATGCGCTCTTTATCTGCAATACGTTTTTCATATTCTATCGCAATTGATTCACGTGCTTGTTTAATTTCTGGTGTGACATCAGAAGGCATTAATGGAACACCGGGAATAGTTGCCATCAAATTCGATGAATAACTCAGCACTTTAGGTTGTGTTGTCCGTACACTGTCAGCAAATTTCGTTGCAGCATAATTAATGGCTTTATCCATCAGTGCAGTACATGCACTAATATTTGTTAGAGAACACGAAGCAAAACGAGAACCTATTGCACTGGCTAAATTTTCCACACTTCCGCCTTCTTGAATAGCCTCTACTTGCATTGTTCCATTCTGTTTAACTGTTTGGGATAATTTGCTGATAGATGCATTAATATCGGCTGAAATAGGTACTGACCATGAAGTTACCACTCCACAAGGGGTACATGTTTTTCCGGTCAAAGTGGTACTAATTCCAGCATTTGCATTTGCAGAAAATTCTTTTTTATAGACTTCTGAAGTAAAATGAAAATTCATGGTGATGTAAAGTTGCGCACCTAATTCTGTCTGTTCAACAAAACGATCTCCGCAGTATTGGCGTAATAGGCAAGTATTGGTTTTATATTGTTCGACAGAGGAGTAAAACGGATTATTTGGATTTGGAAAAAATTTTTGCGTACCTAAAGAAACGACATATTTCATTGCAAATGATTGATCGTACGATGTTTGTCTAAAATACTTACCTTCAGTTACTCCACCACCTGCTTTAAAGAAACCAATGCTAATTTTTCCACCAGCACTCTTTTTAGATTCTCGCAATACATCCGAATAGCTAGTAATTGCATTAACGTTGAAAACAGCACTTCCACCGTCAATCGCAGACACAGTACCGTCTAAACATTGAAAACTTTTAATCGCATTTCTATCCCCATCAATCCCTATACCAATCGAAGGTTTTAAACCATCCATAATTACTAACTGATTAAGGTCTGGACAATTGGTGGTAGTTGCAGTTGGACATTGGTTGCTGGCGGATATACATTTTCCCAAATCATCCACAGCCACAATCCCCACACCAGAACTTCCTCCCATCGGTTTAATCACTGGAGAATATACACCCGCTTCTAAACAAACGACCATGCCTGCATCAGTATCATCTGGTGTAATTCCATTTTTTTGTTTAAATAAAGCAACCAATTCACTGGCACTGGCATCGTATGACCAACTATCATTACTGGCTATCGTTCTTTGTGCTTTTTGGTCGAAAATTTCCATTAATGGATCAAGTGTGGTATTCACGCCTAATGTTTGCAAACCTCTGCCAATGGCACGAATGAAAAACTTTTTAGGCGCATCAACTACAATAAATCCACCATACATATAATTTTCAGCCCCTTGTCTTACGGGAGAACGTGTGCTGACATTGGTTAATCTCGCTGTAGTAGCACCACCAATATCGTCAATCCCTACAATGCCTACACCACTGTTTAATGTAGGCATGACTTTAACAATGTAAGCACCGGTTGGTAAGTCTAAAATCATCGCCGCATCACTGGGATCAGGAGGCGGTGCATAAGCGTAAGTGCCTGCTGGTAAACTATTAATTTGTGAAGCCCAAACGCCAGCATTCCAATTATCATTCGTGGCAACCAAAGCACCAGTTGTAGCGTTAATCACTTCAATTTTTGGATCAAGTAAAGTATTAACAGCCGGACGTAATCCTTGTCCAATCGCTCGTATATAGACTTGTTTATTACCTGTACCAGAGATAATGAAGCCTGCGTACATGAAATTTTCTGCACTGACTTCAATAGGGGAACGGGTGCTGATGTTGACAATATACCCATCACCAGCAAAAAGTGGGAAAGATAGGAATGTAAAAATAAATAACAGAAAATAATTGACAAATAAATTTAATTTATTATTCTGTTTTCGAGACTTCGAGACTTCGAGACTTCGAGACTTCGAGACTTCGAGACTTCGAGACTTCGAGA
>DYNN01000165.1:3013-3518 GCA_020721045.1 Thiomargarita sp.
CTTCGAGGCTTTCGTATGTTATGGAGAACATCGCTCCTCCTCAATGAATAAGTTGAACAATAAAACACCATCATTATCAATCCATTCTTTATCTATTGTCAATATATAGTGTTAAAATTAACTTTAAGTAGTTGCGCAGTTCGCTTGGTTAAAATTTCTAATCAAGAGTATCCATATGAACACAAGTATAATAGAACATTTCTCAATTCTGAAAGACCCACGCGTAGAACGAAAGAAACTCCATGCGTTAATGGATATTATCATTCTAGTCATTTGCGGAATTATCAGCGGTACGGAACAATGCCATTAAGTTAAGCGTTTCTCCCCTTTTTTAAAGGTGGCAGGGGGATTTAAGTAATTGAAATATAAAAAATCCCCCTCAATCCCCCTTTGGCAAAGGGGGAAGCGAAATTTCCTTAACTTAATGCTATTGGCGGTACGGAAGGCTGGAAGGTTAATTTATAGTAAACCATTTACTACCAAAACCTCGTATAAGCTATCAAAA
>DYNN01000166.1 GCA_020721045.1 Thiomargarita sp.
TTGTAACAATAATCAATTATACTGTTTGAATCTTGTAACAATAATCAATTATACTGTTTGAATCTTGTAACAATAATCAAGTGAGGTTTTTATGCCTAAGTGGGGCGGCAAAAGAGAAGGGTCGGGACGCAAATCGAGTGGGTTAGGCAAAACGGTTGTGATGCGTGTTCCTGAATCCCGCGTTGAAGAGATTAAGCAGTTGATTAACAATGAAAATAATCAATCTAAATTCAGTGATAATACTGAAATACAAGCATTGCTTTTAAAGTGGGAGAGTTTAGTTACGCCTGAACGTTCAAAACAACCACGCTGGGAAAACGCAGGACATTTATTGCAAGAGCTAAAAAATATCGTTCAGAAATAGCCATAGAATTTTATTTGAGCGATTAAATGACGCTTAACATGGAATACTTAGCTCGGGTTAAAAATCGGCTTAAAAACGATTTAATACAACTGTCAACGTTGACAGTAAAGAAAGGGGTAACGAAAATAAGAGAATAAAGCGTGCGCCGTAACGCCGTGCGCTCCCCGTTTAGTAATACGGGGGGAAAGTTTTAAAGCAAAATTGCCAAAATGTCAGATAGGATTCGATAGGATTCGATAGTTTTGAGTTAATCCCCACTGTTTTAATTATTAGAAACGTGTTTTGATGTGCGCATCTTTCATTACGTTATCCTCCTACTTAATAAATTACGCTGTTACTCCATAAATAAGGTAATGGATTCACCCCGTTGCCTTATTTTAATTTTTAAATTTCAACTTTCAACTTCTTACCGTATTAATGACACTACCATCTCTTTAATTACCCGTAATTTTTCAGGCTTTAATTGCCCAATAATTCCCGTAAAAACACTCTCATTTGCGGTAAATAATTTACCCACTCTAACATAACTAACTTGTCGTAAATTACCCGTTAATAAGTCACTATTTTTGAGTTCAATTTCGTTACGACTTGCATAAGATTTGCTCGTAATTTGGCAAACAATCCAGTCGTTATTTTCTATGCTTGCTAATAATAAACTTGGACGGTATTTATTTTGCGTTAAATCAGAGAATGGAAAAGGTAAAACTACAATTTGACCGACTGTAAATAATCCCATGCTTCATCCTCTTCTGGTTTAAGCCAATCTTCTGCTAATGCTGGTTCTGATAACAACATGGTTTCGCAACTAATGGCGTTAGGTTTTAATATTTCTTTAACTACAAAGTCATTTAAAGCTGTTTCTACCCCTTCTTTAATAGATAAACCGTGTTGCAATGCCCAACGATTAATATATCCGATAAGGTTGTCATTCACTTCTATGTACATATAACCTCCATTGTGTATATAATAAAAAACGCAACGGATTTATCACCCATTGCGTCCGCGAGAGTTTATCAGTCTCTCACTTTGTCCACACTGGTCTTAACAGTATGAACACATGCTTAATTTTACCGCATTGTTATAGCTCACCGCGCAAAATTTGCGTTTCTAAGCTCATGCTCGCCTGTGTGGTTATTTCCAACGAAAGGAATAACTATGCGCAACCTTCAAAAATATCAACAAGATTATGAACTTATACTCCGTGATGAGTTATTAGCTAACCTGTATGAAAGCAAAGGCTATTATCAATATCGTCATCCGATAACGGGTCAACGTATTCATTTAGGTAAAAACCAACAAGTTGCAATTAAATTAGCAATGCAGCTAAATGTTGGCTTATCACCTCTTGATAATAGGGTCTTAATTGCACTAAAACATTCAGAAAATAACTTTACAAAGTCAGGTAAAACGTTTAACGATTTTGTTCGTTATTATCAAAATAATATCTTGCCAAACAAACAGTTAAAATCTGCTACGTTACGCGATTATGGGTATTGCTTTAATCGTTTCGCCCAAACACTCGGTAGTCGCGACATCAATCAAATCACTCTCGCCGACATTTCAAAGTTCCTCGCTAAGTATCCACCAAACCAATCAAATCATTACCGCGCGGCTTTATCTGCTTTATGGAAATACGCCGTTGCCGAAGGCTTAGTTTCTGAAAATATCCCCGCTAAAACATTAAAAAAGAGAGTAACTGTTCAACGGTTGCGCTTAACTTTTGATGGGTTTTTAACTATAAGAAAACTTGCACCAGATTGGCTACAAAATGCAATGGATTTGGCTTTAATTACTGGGCAACGGGTTGGTGATATAGCAAACTTGAATTGTAACAATATTCAAGATGGCTTTTTACTAATTAAACAAAGCAAAACAGGTCAAGCATTAAAATTACCGATTATTGGACAATTAGCAACGGTAATAAATCGCTGTTTAGCAAACGGTTGTGAGTATTTAATTAGCATTAAAAACAAACAAATAACAGCTAATCATATTTCACAATCTTTTTGTAAAGCACGAAAAGAAAGTGGATGTTATGAAAATATAGAACACCCACCAACTTTTCACGAAATAAGGTCGTTAAGTGCTTATTTACAACAAAGCGGTGGATTAGATAAAAAAGAGATTCAAAAGTGGCTTGGTCATGCCAGTGAAAAAATGACTGATTTGTACTTGTCGCGGCGTGAAACTTTTAAAACAGTATCGCACGAAAGTATGTTACAACTTTCTCAAATTGTAACGTTATAAAGAAAGGAAAAGTTATTTCCCGTCTTATACTTTTATGGGGTTTGGCGGGAATTTCTAACGATGTTTGAATATAGATACAGTAGCCAAACCTAAGCGGTCGTTTATTCAAACACGTTCTAAATCGAGCCCGTAAAGCTCCTGGGGGCGTTTTTTTGTTGCGTTGAAATAAACACAGTTTAAATATCCACAAGATAAGCAACAAAAAATTTGGGCATAAGGGGGAGCATTAATGCCGTCCGCTAAAGGACGTTAAAACATAACTTCTTTATAAAATCATGCCGCCCCGCCCCCGCTAATGAATTGTAAAGAAAACTAACTATTAGCATTTAACATGACTGCTTGCATTTGGTATAACACATCGACATTGCAGATTATCGGTGTTATTTCAAAACCGAGTTTTAAAACCGAATTGCAGGGTTATTAGAAATTTGGTCAATAAGTGAGCTAATTTGTAATGTTCATGGAATGAGCTTTTAAAACGAGCTTTTGAAATAACATCGATAATCTGGAATAGGTGGTAAAACAAATGCGCGGGCGGGTTAAATGCTCATAGTTGGTTTTCACCATAAAGGCGGGGGCGGGGCGGCGGCATTTAGGTAGTTAAACGCTCAAAAAACCAAACCCTTAATAGCTGGAAAAATCTTAGCAGGATTTAGCTATTAAGGGTCGCACCAGTAAAACTTGAAAAGGATTTTATACGGTTCGCGGTTTTTTGGGTATCCCATTTTTTATGTAACAACAATCAAGTTGATTGTGTAACAATAATCAAGTAAAGGATAAACCCATGAATAACTTAGATTTAAAACCAGAACTTTTTGAAACCATCATTGCAGCAGATAAAGCACAACACATCGTCGCCCAAGAGCAGCAAATACTCGGCTATTTACTCAGAACTAATCCAGATA
>DYNN01000015.1 GCA_020721045.1 Thiomargarita sp.
AATGCAATGGCAGCCTACTATGGTGGCGATCTTCTGAAATTAAATCCATATAATTATGGTTATGCAACCGAAGTAAAAGTACTCAATGAGGCAGGCGATTATACTGTCACCAAACATCATGCGATGGGGCGTTTAGCCTTTGAATTAGCCTATGTATTACCTGATAAGAAAACCGTTTATTCCTCTGACGATGGTACTAACGTTAGTTTATATCTATTTGTTGCTGATCGGGAAATGGATTTAAGTAGTGGTACTTTATATGCAGCTCGTTGGAATCAAACGGGTTCTGAAAATGGTGGTAGTGCAAATCTTGATTGGATCAACCTCGGACATGCAAATGATACTGAAATTAAAGCGTATGTTGACAAAGGTATCACTTTTGCCGACATTTTTGACAAAGTAATTCCTAATGAAACAGGTACTTGTCCAGCAGACTATACTTCAATCAATGCCGGACATGAAGAAGATAAAGCGGGCAATTTCCATCAATGTTTAAAACTCAAATCCGGTATGGAAAAAGTCGCTTCTCGATTAGAAACTCGCCGTTATGCCGCTATGATGGGTGCAACCACCGAATTACGTAAAGAAGAAGGTATTACTTTTAACCCTGTCACCAAAACACTTTATGTAGGTATCAGCGAAATTTCCCAAGGTATGGAAGACATGCAGAAAAGTGGAAAAAGCAACGATAAATATGATATAGGTGGCTTTAATCGTATAAAACTTCCTTATAATTTATGTGGTGGTGTGTATTCATTAGATTTAGTAAGAGATGATGTAATTGGCAGTGATTATGTTGCTAAGAACATGCAAGGATTAGTTGTAGGTCGCATGACAAAAGCCTATGATGAAAACAGTCCATTACCTGCTTATGAAGGCACTTTAGCGAGTAATAAATGTGATTTAGAAGGCATTGCCAATCCTGACAACCTCACTTTCATTTCAGAGTATGACACTTTGATTATTGGTGAAGATACTGGTTCAGGTCATCAAAACGACATGGTTTGGGCTTATAATTTAAAAACTAAATTACTCACTCGCATTCAAACAACGCCCTACGGTAGTGAAACAACTTCTCCTTATATTTATGAAAATATCAATGGATTCGGTTATTTAATGAGTGTAGTTCAACATCCATTTGGAGAAGGTGATTCTGATCAGTTAACTGATGCCCAAGAAGCATTTGCTTACACTGGTTATATTGGACCATTTCCTGCATTAAAGTAAAATCTATAAGGTGCCATAGGTTATTTGCTGGGTTTCCTTTCGTCAACCCAGCCCGCGTAGATTCGATTAGCGTAGCGTAATCGGACGCATGTTTATCAGATTAATAATCTCACATTTCAAAACAAAAAAATCATTAAATCATGCCCAGTGGATTATGTGCATGTGAATCCTTTGAAACATGTGTAAAACGTGTAGCGGATTGCCGTATTCCACGTTTCACCAACATGTCGCGCAAGGTATTTATTTACCTTGTGGTGTGTGATATAGATATTTCGGTTGGTGGCGGCGAATAACATGCGTCCGATTACGCTACGCTAATCGGACCTACGGTCTCTGAGCAATAATTGCTTAAAAAGCCTGTATTGCCATGTCACATTATTTTTCATTGCATTTAATCTCCAAAAACAATGACTTTTCTGAAAAATAGGTACATCCCAAACCGGCGATGTACCTAAACCTATCCACATCCTTGTTGTAAACGACTTAGATGTTATTCCAAGAAGTTTGTCCTGAAGAAGTTGTGCAATCACCAGAAATCAACACGGTTAAGTTGACTTGTTTATCGCGTAACCGTTTGGCTAATGCCGCCATATCAGAACCTTCATAAGGCGAAGCATCAGTAATTAACACAATAATTCCACCGGGTAGTGTGTGATCAATCGCTAAATCTAACGCTTCAGCCGATGCTTCCTGACAAAGTCCACCACCTTCTACTACAAAGTGTTGGATAATATCGAGCACTTGTTGCTCATCAGTCGTAAAAGCTTGTAGTGTCACATTATCTTTAAATTCAATCACGCTGATAATGGGTTTCACTGTGGCTTTCGCTTGTATTACAACAAATGATTGTAAGGCTTTAATGGTGCCATTGAGTTCTTCATTCATACTTTGAGTCGTATCCATGACTAATGTAATATTTGCCATTGCATCAGAGGGTACAACGACTTTGGTATGCTCTCTAATGGAATGAGCTGGATAGTTATCAGCAGACACTCTGGCTTCTTGAGTCAGCATTAATAAAGTGGCATCTGTAAGTGTCACATTTATATCTACCACAATACGACTGATACTGTCTGGAGTAGCAATACTCAAATCATCTAAGTCACATATCACAGTCGGATAATCACCAATGTTACAAATACCATGTTCTGTATTAACGTCTTTCAATTCAGTACCTTCTGGTAATTGTAAGAACAGTTTTACACCAGTTGCTGTCAATTGTGGTGCTAATGGACTGAGTTCTATTTGAGCTTGCACATGTAATCCACTTTCCATCACCACTGGATCAGGTGTATCAGTGATTGCAACCGACAAATAAGGCTTCACCTTTTTAAAGCTGGTTTGTATATCTTCAGGATACTCATTAGAAGTCAAAGTAGCCGTATTTTTCAACGATTGATTACCCTCATTATGTAACGTCAACTGTACTGTCGCACTGGCACCGGTATTTAAATCAGGTAATTGACAAACGAGCGTTTCCGCATCACAGCTACCACCGTATAACGCTTCAAATGAGACAACTGTGACACCTGCTGGTAACATTTCTGTTAAAGTTACACCCGTTGCTGTTTGCGCACCACCATTGAGAATAGTGAAAGTGTAAGTTAAGTCCTCACCTTGTGGAATATCTTCAAAAGTGCTAGGTATCGCAACTAATGTCAATGAAGACAACGGTTTTAACTCGACTTGTTGATGATAAATTTCATTACCTAATTCAACAACTTGTGGTGCAAAGACATAACCTTCTTTTATTGCAGTCAGGGTATATTCACCTTCCATAAAGTTAGGAATTTCCCAATTACCCGCTGCATCAGTAGTTGTCGTTTGGGCATTTATTTCTAATGTAACACCTTCAATAGGTTCACCGGCTTCGTTGGTGATGGTACCCATGACAGTATATTTTCCGGTACTGAGAATCATGTCGAGCAAGGCTTCTAAAGCGGCGGCATCAGTGGCTTCATCTCCAGTCATCACGCGGAAAATACCACCCGTTGCACCGGCTAAATTTTGGTAAATTGACATGATTTCAGGATTTTCTTCATCGCATCCATGTGAAAATAAGACATGTACTTTCACTTTCTTTTGTTGCAATTGTTGAATCACAGCACTCATATCTTTGGTAGGCGCACTATCAACCGCTAAGAACATTTGCCCACCGACTTTAACATTAGTGAGTGAGTGTTCAATGGCTTCAACTGAAGTTAAATTACAAGTATCATCTTCTAACGTTTTGAAAGCACGGATTCTTCCAACTACATCACCCAAATTATCAGTGACAACGCGAGTCAGCACTGCTTGTTCAAAGGTAATCAATTCAATGATAGGCAGAGGTGGAGGATTTTTAGGTTGGAAACCTGAGATAAATTCGACATAGGCTTCTTTAGTAGGCGGATTGTCGTCATCAAATTGTTCAAACCACGCTTTCATTTGGTTATCAGAAGGCGAAATAGGACCTTTATCTTTCATCAATTTAACCAATGTGTCAGCAATATCGTGTAACTTTTTACTGTGACGATAACCAATATCTAACAACATAGCGACTTCTGCTTGTCTACCATCGCGTGGTGTAATTTGTTCAGGATATTGCACACTGGCACGAATGACAACTTCTTGTTTTACTGAAGGATCAGATTGAGAAGTCACAGTCACAGTTAATTCACTTTCTTCATTGCCACTCTTAGGTAATTGTAATTCAAGGGATAATCCTGAACGACGTAATCCACCAGCACTGATTTCAGTAGGATAAGGAGATAATAACCAACCTAAACTGTCTTTAGCTTCAATGGTGTAGGTATCTTCAGTAGGACCATTATTGAGTAAAGTCAAAGGTATAGATAAGAGGCTACCGGCTGCACCTTTGGCTTGACTGTCATACATCACGTCAACGGCATAAAGAATCTTGCTTGGATTTACTGATAATTCAGGTGCATCAACTAAATCTTCTAAAGTAACACCTTCATCTAGTAAAATATTATCTGCAAATACTTCAACTTTTTCAGCCGCTTGAAAAACTTTACTTGTAACACCACGTAAGTCAATTGTGCTGTTTTGACCCACACTGAGTGTGATTGTTTTATAAGCTTGCACGGCATTAGGAGCGAGTTTACGTAAATCGACCTCAGCGTCATCACCGGCAACAATAACAATGTGATTGGCATTGACTAAGCGAGTGGTTTCGTCGACTTCTAATAGGGTAGGTTCAAATCTAATAACCTCTGCCATAACGGGTAGCTCTACTGCATGGTTGTTAGTTTGTCCTTCACAACCTTGAATTAGACTACCTAAATGACTTAAATTAACACTAATACTGCCGCCTGCACCACCAGCAACATCAGATAGTTTATCAGCTTGTGTAACGGTGATAGAACGGATACCAGTTAAAAATCCGTCTATCCAGCTATCTGGTTTTGCTACAACCTTTTGTATTTGGGTCCCTACTGCTTCAGCATAGCCACCACATCCAGCCACTACATTACCAGAATTAATGCCAGTGATTTGGTTACCGAGTTTGCTAGAAATATGAACAGAACCTCCACGTCCTGCATAAGCATTACCAAAATGGAATTTTGCCCAATTAATGAATACATCAGCGATTCCACCAGTACCAGCACTTATAGTACCATTATTCGTAAAATCAGTGCTGAAAATGCCTGTATGACCCCCATCACGTCCACGTGCTTCTGTTGCTAAAGGAGTTTCTCCATTCCATAGTTGCTCTGGCTTACTAAATTCAATACCTTCTTTATCTGCTACCTCAGCAATATCATCATTACCGCCTTTACCTTGTTTGATCACACCATCATTGATAATACGACCTGCAGCAAGACTGATAATACTACCACTTGTGGCTGTACCTGAATAACCATCTGAACCAGCAGCAGATTCAATAGTGCCTTTATTATGTATAACTGCTGCACTGATCATGGTGTAGTTATTACCAGTTGCATTGTGTGTTAATGTTGCACTTTTATCGACACACAAGCCTGCAACTTCAAGATGAGTATTACCATCTGGTAACACAACCTCATGCCCATCTTTAATAAAGACGATGTCAGAACTTTCGAGAGTTTTATATCCTCCTGTTGGTGTTTTCCATTTCTTTTTAGTCCACAACATTGACGTACTACTAGAAATAGCTGTTGCATTATTGATATCACACACATCAACATTTGACGACAGGAGTTCATTAGGAGCTACCATTACAGTAATATCTCTGCTATCTTGCTGTTCATCATTGGTGGTTACAACTAATGAACTATTGTAAATACCAGCTTTACCATAGGTAGGAATATTGCTTTTAGGAGCAGGGATACTAACAAGTAGATTATCTTTACCATCATTGAAATATCCATTACTGGTTAGTACGGTACCAGTATCTGCTGAACAATCACTCTCACTTCCAAAATCCCATTTATACTTGACAGAACTGCTTTGGATTTCATTGGAACTATGGTATTCGTCATGACAGCAGGTTGCTACCAAGTAACAACTTTCACAAATATGTTCACTCCAACGCCGCACATAACCTACACTGACACTGGCATTAGCATTTTTGAAACTACTAACGGGCATCCCTTCTGTACCAGCCATTTCTGCTGGACTATTAATTAATAACGCAAAAGCCGAATGACTGACCAAGGCACCAAGTAACAAAGGTACAGTCATAAGACGCTTTAACGAAGAAATTCTCATCGTTGTTCTCCTAAAATTAATGTTTGATAGAACAGAAATTTACAGACAGTTCCATCCTATTTTTAAATTTCTAATTGCTCAGAACTCATTCAGCAAATAAAAATCACTCATTGTTGTATAATGCAATTGAACCACTTTGATTCACTTTTTCTGCTATGGTGAAAACACAACATGACGCACTTCATTGAACAAAAAGCGACTATCTCTACACCTGGTATACTAGAAATTCACTCACCAGAATTAAAATCTGGTATGCGCGTTGAAATCCGCATCCTTCTTAAAGATATGCCTCAAGTACCTTGTTCATCTCCGTTGCTCAGCTTTATGGGCGCAGGGCGTAATGCCTTTTCTACCCCTGAAGAGGCTGATGCTTTTCTGCGTCAGGAACGTGATTCATGGGAATAACAGATACGTTACAACCAATACAACCCATTTACCTGGATACTAACGTGTTCATTTACCTATTGGAAATGTACCCTAAGTTCGTTCCAGTATTAACTGACCTTTTTTCATTCATTGACAGTGGTCATTTACCTGCTGTCACCAGTGAATTAACTCTAGCGGAAACACTCGTTAAACCAATGATGGATAATAACCTAGGTTTACAAAATATTTATCAAACCATCTTAAAAACGAGTGACATTCTTCAAGTAGTTCCTGTCAGTCGTCAGGTTTTACTTGAAGCCGCTAAATTAAGAGCGACCAGCCGACTTAAACTACCTGATGCTATTCATCTGGCAACGGCATTAACTAACCACTGTCAAGCCCTTATTACAAATGATTCGTTGTTAAAAAACTTCACTGATATCAGAATTGTTTTGTTATCTGATTTTGTGATCAACGAAACATACTAAAGCGATGATCAGTAATTAACACATGCCTTACTGAACACAGCAAGCCCTTCAACATCATCAAAAGGTACTTCAACATCTTGTGTCACAACTGCTTGACACGTTGCAGGATCAAACGCGTGAAGTTCAAAACCTACTTGATGAGAACCTAATAAGAGATAACCTTCTGTTGACAATGCGGTTGGCAATACAGTCAATGCTTCTGTCTTTCTAGGTAATCCACTACAAAGTAAAGTAGCATCGCCTGTTGCCGGCAGATATTGCCATAATTGAGCACCAATTGCCGCATACAACACTGAATTATCAGCACTCCAACTCAAATCTCCTACTTTAAATGAGAATTCTTTGATTAAAGTACCTTCACCAGTTTCTGGGTCAATTTGTCCTAGTCCTTGATGTTCAGCCCATGCCCATAACACAGCATTTTGGTCAAATGTAAGACTGGTCACTCCTTGGAAACCAGTAGCACCAATAGGAATTAATTCACCTGTTTCTGGATTCAGCTTGTATAAATAGCCTTTAGGATGTCCTTGAGCATCGTCACCTGATGCGACAAAAATATCTTGAGTGATGGGATGGATCGCCATTGCTTCGATATCACAACCTTTACAAATATTATCCATCGCTTGGGTAGTGTTTTGTAAAAAGTCATGAACAAAGAAATAGCTGTCGTTGAGAGCTTGATCTTGTACACCATATAATTGGTGGCAAACCGTCGCTTCGGGGATATCTGTAATGATAGGTTGTACTTCAGCAACGAATTCTGTTTGTTGAACTGAAATACCTTCTGAATCAATACCTTCTACAATGTAATAGTAGGTTTGATTAGGTGCAATATTGTCATCAGTAAAACTATAAGTTGCGCCCCATTGTGCATCAGACTGAGCAGGAATCATTTCTCCATTGAGTTTAGTCAAATTAACAAACTGTCCGGCTTCATTTTTTCCTGTCGCACGCCAAACGTTAAATCCTTTGTTATCAAACTCTGTAACAGTTGCCCAAGTCAATACATTTTGGGAAGTTTGAGCAGCTCCAGTTAGGTAATCAAGTACAATACCCGGTGGTGTTGCACAATCATCTCCTTCTTGAGGTGTTGGAAATGAATCACGAGTACCGCGTCGAGTTGCTTTCTTGGTCTTAGGCTCTGTCAAAGCCGCAACAATATTGGCTCCTGTCTCAATTTTTCCTGCAATATCAATCGTTTTATCTAAAAATGTATTAATAGCAGGAGAGTAAGTGTCCAAAAAAACTGCAGCCGTACCAGTAAATGCGGATATCGTGAAGAAAAATGAAGAAATCGGTAACGGAAACGTCAGGAAACCAGCTAAACCTGTAACTATAGATATACCTTTTAATATATTAGTAACAATTGGTAACGCTATTTTAATAAATTGTGCTACTTTTTTAACAAAAAATGCCACTTTAGCAACAAATTTAGCAATTTTATTAATGAAACTACCAATTTTTTTCCAGAAAGAACCACGTACCTGAGGCACACCTAAGCAAGTGCCACTTTCATTATCAATGACAGTATAATTTCCTTGTTGATCAACTAAAACTGTAATATTTTCAACTGTGTCAAGGATTGCATAAGAACCATCATTAGGATTATAAACAGTTTCTAATTCTGGAAATTCTTGATCAGTAATAGAATAAGTTTCATCGTCATTGATAACTAACGCCATATCAGGAAACTCACCATCTACAACTGTTTGAGTACCATCAGCTCCAATTGATAAAACAGTGTCTGGATATTCTGTATCTGATACAATTAAATTACCACTACTATCTGCAGTGACTACATTCGTTGGAGACTCAGAATCGACAACAGTATAACTGCCATCATTTCCTACAGTAGTGCTAATAGTTGGATTTTGTGCATCTATAAAAGTAACACTACCATCTGGATTTTTAGTAGCCTTAAATGTTCCTTCTTCACCTGTAGCTGAAATATTTTTTCCTACAATGACAGAAAAATCATTTTGCCCATCACGTACACCTCTTTTAGTTGAATGTACGTCTACAGCAGGAGTGGAATAATTAGGAGAGAGAAAAACTTCAGAGACATTATTACGACCTACAAGTGTCTCATCAGCGATTTCTTGAATTTCAAATGAGGTAACAGTGCTGGCATCATAGCCTTCTGCTTTTGGAGAGACTCTTATGCCATAGTTTTCATTGTAAATAGCAATGCTATTATCCCGATTTTGTACAAATAAATCACCAATATTATCAGAAAGACCAAAGTCAACTTGTACGATATTTCCCTGCTTAGCAATAGAAATTTTATGAGCTGGCATGACTTCATCGGCATAAAATGGTGCGGTTAATTGCATTCCTTCTAAACCAATGCGAATTTCATAATTACCTACATAGGGCGCAAAAAATCCAAATTGCCCATTTTCATCTGTTTTCGCTCTATAGGTATTATTACCTGCTATGTATTTCAACTCAACATTATGACCGGTCTTTAAAACATCGCCTTCATCATAAAAGCCATTTCCGTTGTTATCAAAAAAAACAAAACCAACAACGTATGAATCAGCTGCACTTCCCACCATTGGGAAAGCACCGAGTATTAAAACAACTAGACTTAAGACCAACCATTGCCCAAACTCGCGTGGACAATCGAAGGCACGTTTTTTGCCTTTCGCAATCATGTTGACACTTTCCTTTACACGAATATGTTAAACAATCGACTTTGCTGATTTTTCCGAGGAATCAGCAGAGTCACCTTACCTTAATAAAATACTCTCTACATTTACTTCACACATACTGACTTTTTTTCAATTATTAAAATACCTCCATTCATATTGATATTGAGTATCACTAAAACAGCATAGTTTCGTTATTAGTGAAATTTTAGAATTTGATCATCATTATTAGTCTACCTATGATAAAATCTACCCGTAATAAAAATCAATGCAAGAATGTTATTTAATTTATTGGATAAATCTTGTTTTTCTATGAAATAAATTTGTTAACATATTAAAATATTAGAAAAATTTTCTTGGTTTTTTCTTATTAGACCTATGTAAGAAAAATTATTTGCTATTAATAGAGTAGGATTTTATGATTCATCTAAACGTATTTGAGCAATACGAAATTGTCAGTGATAAAAATACTCTTCGTCGTTTTAGAACTGCTTGGCCTATTATGATAGTGGCTTATATTATTGTTGAACATAATAGAAAAATTGATATCAATCAATTATGTAATTTATTTTATCCACTAGTGCCATTATTACCAAACGATTCTCTTCCTGTAAGTCAAGCTATTTATGAAAAATTATGGAATTATGTGGGCAAGAGAGAAGTCAATAGTGTTGAAATAGAAAACACATTTATGTCTCAATTTTCTGATGATGACATTATTCATGCATGTGAACAATTAAAACAATACAGAATTATTCAAACCGTAGAACAACGAGACAATTATTTTTTTTATACTTTGCCTGACAATTTACGTAAAGCTATTAATAGTTGTCATATTGATGCAGATAAAATATATAAAAATAAAAGAACAATATTGCAAAATATTGATTATATTAAAAAACATTTTCGTTTATATAGCAAATTGATTTATTCTCAGCATAATTTACTCGTTGTAATATTTGATAGTAATATTATTCAACTTGAAACCGCTTTATTAAATAATGATTTTGAAAAAATTAAAGAAATTTATCGTGGTCCCTTTTTACATAATATTGAAGATGATATACGAGCAACTGTTTGGCTTTCTCCAATGTTACATTGTTGGTTACAAAGTAAACGATGCTATTTCGCTGAAAGAGTTGCTACTGCTTTAGTAAATTTATTGACTAATAAATTGACTAATAATAAGTTATCAGAAAGGCAACGTTTAATTTTAGCAGAAGAAGTGAAGAATTTTTGTCAACAAAGTCAATTAAATAACACCTTGTTAAATAATACTATTCTTAATCTTCAAGCATCATCGTCTAACTCAGAAATTCAAAAATCAGAACAACCTAAAAAAATTCAGCCCATGGATCCTAAAAATGCGGAAGAATCAATTTTCCCGCCTGAGCAAGATAAATATTTCGAGCGTATTTGTACCCATTTGACTAATAAAACTAATGATTATTGCGAATCTCAATTAAAATTGATTGCACCGAACTTAATTGATTTACATCTCTCCATACAGAAACTAAATGGTGATTCTACTCAACAAACTTACTTGCTTTATAATACTGAACTATTACAGTTTATTCGGGATAAATGTTACAATTTAGCGATTTTATTGGGTGAAGCGGGTAGTGGGAAAAGTTTTGCGTTATATCATTTTGCAAAACAGTTAGTTGCGCAGAATGAACAATGGATTCCTTTGATTTTTCACTTTGCTGATTGGGCAAAACTTGATTTTGAAATGTGGCTTAAACATGAGTTAATTGAATTGGGTTTACCAAAAAATAGTATTAATCAAGATTTTGAATTGTTGTTAAGATCAGGGCGTATTGTTTTATTGTTAGATGGATTTGATAATATACTTAATATTAAGCGTTTTTCTGCCTTACATGCAATTAATCATTTTATTAAAAGTTACGGTGAAATTGAGCTAAATTTCATTATTACGAGCCGTCCTGATGAATATTTTTTGTCTAAAGCAATATTTATTAACGAAAATACTACACTACATTTTTATGCTGAAGCGACTATAAAAACTTTAGATCAGGCAAGAATTCGTGCTTATCTTCAACAATATTTCTCTAATATTTCTCTTGTCAGCAGATAGATAATTTGTTTACTGTTCCGACTATCGAACTGTTTTTAAATACACCATTAAATTTAAATTTGTTTGTTGATAGTCGAATTGATTTAACCCTCCTTGAATATTCTACTCAAGAAGTATTTTCTAATGCACTAATTACTACTTACGTTGAAAAACGTTTTGACGAAATTGAAAAGTCTTATCATGAACACGAAAAAAATATACCCTATTCCAGACAACAAGTTAAAACATGGTTAAAACAAGTTGCGTGTTCTATTGGGATGGGACAAACATTTTTTGTTGAAGAATTGTCTCATCATTCACTAAATTATAGCTTACAATCCAGCTACCGATGGGGATTCACAATTTTATTTGGCATCATCTTTGGTCTCATATACGGTAGCATTGGTGGGCTACTTTTTGGCGAACAACTACCTCAACTCATTAATAAGGGAACAGCAACGATGCTCTTTCCTCATATGAATCTTGAGGAATCACCTCATATTTTCAAACAAATTCATCTAACTTTATCGAAATGGGTTAATTATAGTAATCTGTTTATAGAAAAAATTTACATAATAATTATATATGCACTATTTAGCATAATAATCAGTTTAACTGTAAGCGTAATAGCAATGGTATTGTTTAAATACATTAACATTTCTTTTTTTCTAGGCGGTTACTTAGCTTTATTTCTTGGTACAACTGGTTGGATCGTAGATGGTTGGCAATGGGGATTATATGTTGTTGTAGTCTATGGTAGTCTGGGAATAGCGATTGGTCTGTTCCTTGACCGCAATAGTACTGATCCATTCCAAATAAATTTAAGCCAAAATATACAACTTGATTATCTTTCTTTTGTAAAACAGGCAACTAAATCAAAAAAGTGTTGGCTCTTACTACCCTTTAGTATGTTTACGATGTGGGAATTTAGTCATCTTATTATACCCCATTTAAGTAGTGGACAGGCTTTATTTGAAGGATTTGTTATTGGATTAAGTTTTAGCGTAGGTTGCACTCTTTATTATTTAAGAAAACAATCAAAATGGCGAGAAACCACTTCTCCCAGTCAAAAAATTAAATATATTATTTTGAGGATTAGTTATATATTTATCATTACTGGTCTCTCTATGACTCTATTTGTGACTTTTTTAAGTATATTTCAATTAGGGTGGCCAGGCAATTTAAGTATTGGATTGCGTGTTGGTTTTCCTATTGCGCTAATTTTAAGCTTTATCTTCTGCGGGGGAAGTGAAGTTTTAAAGCACGTTACATTACGATGGGTGATGTACCGACATGGTATTGCGCCTTGGCACTATAATTCTTTTTTGGAATATACCAAACAACTTACTTTCCTAAAACCCCAAAATAATGGATATCGTTTTAGACACGATTGGTTTCAAGAATATTTTAGAACGCTACCCATTAAAAAGCCTGCACTTAGAAAGTAACAGGCTTAAACTGACATCCTTGTAATATATTTCCTAATCACAAACGAAACTATTTCAATAAATAAACATTTACCATTCCAATACCCGCTGTACCATTTTGTGGACTCAATGCAATGGTATACAAGCCTTCATCTAATTCTAAAATTAAAGCCGCATCAGAATCCGTAAGTGGCATCTGTTTCCATTGTTTAACTTGTCCAGCCATAACAGGATCATCTTGCCAATCTTTCACGTAACCTATAACTTGACCTTCTGGATAAGTTTGCACTACCAATTGAGCATCTAACGCACTGGCTGCACCCAATTGATTCATTCCTTGACCAAAGCCTTGAATAGCTACTCTAACATGACCTGTAACAGACAAACCTGCATAGGTATAATTTTCAGGTTTTGCGCCTACAAATGCCCGTGCACTGATACCCAATAATTCAGCTTCAGCCGTCGGTGCATTGTCAGCTACGTTAATAATTCCAATTCCACCCACATCTTTTGGAATCATTTGCATGGTATACAAACCTTCGTTTAAGCGTGTGATGACTTGGGTATCTAGGTCAGTTCTACTATTATCAACACTACCTGAGATAATTTCTCTATTGGGATAAGTACGAATTTCAACTTGAGGTGCTAATTCTGTCGACAAACCTACTAATGTTTGTAATATTTTACCTTGCGCTTGTACTAATACTTCTTTTCCAGCCGTAGAAGAACTGACTGTTACACCGGCAAATAAGTTATTTTCTGGTTGTGCACCGATTAAGGCACGTACAGAAAGTCCTGTAATACGACCAGTGGGTGGGTCTACGGTAAAGTAAGCAATACATAATTTGCTACTACTTAATGTTACTTTTCCATCTGCACAATCGGTATGTCCTCCCCAACCGACAAAAGTAGAACCTGTCTTTGCGGTGGCAGTAAGATTCAGTGTTGAAGTCTTACTAGTGTAGGTTACTTCACATTTTTTACCATTACTACCTTCACAACTTAAATTTGTTGTATTGACACTATTTGTACTGACACTACCATTCCCTGTGCCTCCTATTTCTACAAATAAAGTTGGATTACTGGTGGAAGGTGAAGTACCAGTAGTTCCGCCACCAGTAGTCCCGCTACCAGTAGTCCCGCCACCAGTAGTCCCGCCACCAGTAGATAACAATTCAAAATAAGCCAAACACAAAGAACTACCGGTATTTAATGTGACACTTCCATTTGCACAATCACCATCCCATCCCACAAATTTAGAACCGTTATTTGCCGTCGCAGTAAACGTTAATTGCGTGCCTTTAGGATAAGTTTTTTCACAACTGGCTTGTGTAGTGTTACAACTGAGTGAAGTATTTGTTACATTTCCTTGTCCAGTACCTTTAACTTTAACAATGACGGTAGGTGAAGCAGCTGCTTCTGTTAAAGCATTGACAACAGCGTCAACAAAAGCATTTTGCCATTCTTCACTGTCTTGTCCTGTAGAAGGTAAAGGCACACAAACACCTCCAGTGTCTTTTGCCAATTGACAGAATACTTCAGAACTTAAATCATCTGCATAACTACTATTGGATAACATCGTCGCAAATACACCAATCAATAATTGATTTAGACGACTTAATTTAAAATGAGTCAATTTATTCATAACAATCTCCTTGTACTTAGAGTTAGGGTCAATAGCATTAAATTAAGGAAATTTTGCTTCCCTCTTTACCAAAGGGGGATTGAGGGGGATTTTTTATATTTCAATTACTTAAATCCCCCCCTGCCCCCTTTACCAAAGGGGGAGAAACGCTTAACTTAATGGCATTGAAAGTTAGGGTACGTCATCACGTCTAACGTACCCAAATTACTTACAACTTATTGATTTAATTCAGTTTTCGTATCATTCCAATGTGTAGCACCATCACCACAATCACCAGAAACTAACGCTTTTAACACAATTCCTTTGTCCTTAATCTGTGTTGTCAAAGCAGCCATATCCGCATCAGGATAAGGAGAAGCATCAGTTGAAAATACAATCACACCGCCTTCTTTAGTATGGCTAATCGCTAAATTCAACGCTTCAGCACTGGCTTCTGGGCATAATCCACCGCCTTCTACGGTTAAACTACGCACCGCTTTCAGTAAAGTGTCCATGTTATCAGTGAAAGCCCGTAATACAACGTTGTCTTTAAACTCAACTAACGCCACTTTTGGCATAATGCCGCCTTTACCAGCTTGTTCTTGAATGAATTTTTCGATGGCAGCTATAACACCATTCAGTTCTTCATCCATAGATTTAGTGGTATCGACAACTAACACGATGTCAGCAATCGCATTCGGTGGAATCACAATATTAGTGCGTTCTCTGTCAGTATGCGCAGGATAGTTGGTAGCAGAGACTTTAGCTTCATGAGTCAATATCAATAAGCCTTCATCAAGCAATTTAACGTTCATGTCAACAACCGCACGACTGATACTGTCAGGTGTTGCAACACTTAAGTCATTTAATTGACAGGTAATCACTGGGAAAGCACTGCTATCACAATTGCCATACTCAGTATTTACGTCAACCAATTCAGTACCTTTAGGTAATTGCATGGTTAAGTTAATACCAGTTGCAGTATCTTCAGGTGCAAGCGCACTCAACTCTACAACTGCTTGATAATGTAGACCACTTTGCATCACGACAGGATCAGGTGTATCAACTAATGTGACAGATAAATGAGGCTTCACTGCTTTGAAACTTGTTTTAACATCAACAGGATATTCATTTGAAATTAAAGTTGCAGTTGTTTTTACGGTATTGGCTTGATCAGCACGTAAAGTGAGTTTAACTCTAGCAGTGTGACCGGTTGCCAAATCAGGTAAAGTACAGGTTAGTGTAGTATTGTCACATTGTGCTTCAGCACTTTCTAACGCTACTAAACTCGTGCCTTCAGGTAATAAATTAGCTAATGTAACACCTGTCGCAGTTTGTTCTCCACCATTAACAACATCAATGGTATACGTCAATGTATCGCTTTGAGCAAGTGCTGCATAACTACTGGGTTTAACTACCATTTTTAAGCTAGTGACAAGTTCACAATCGACTACTTGATGATAATCGTTGTTACCTAATTCAAAGTCAGTATTAAGGCAATTAAAGTTATCTTTGGTGGCAACGATGTCATATTTTCCTTCAAATAAGCCATCAATTGACCAATTACCCAATTCATCAGTCATAGTGGTTTTATCACCGACTTGGACAGTGGCATTAGCGATTGGATTACCGGCTTTGTCTTTCAATGTGCCAGCGGTGGTATAAGACCCTTGTGGTTCACTTAATACCATGATATCAACGGATTGAGTGGTATTTTCACCTTCTAACGTAATAGCAGCATTGGAGAAAGTATAACCTTCTTTAGTCGCTGAGAAAGTGTAGTCACCAATAGTTAAGTCATTGATTTCCCAATTGCCAGCGTCGTTAGTGGTAGCAGTTTTGTCATTGGTAGAGATGGTTACACCAGAAAGTGGTTTACCTGCTTTGTCAAGTAAAGTACCGTGTGTGGTGTAAAGGACGGCGGTAAATTGTGCAGAGCAAGATTTAGCAGCGTCCATTGTCAGCGTGTCAGTGGTACAATCTCCTGACCAGTTGGCAAATTGATAACCATTAGCGGGTGTTGCGGTTAATTTAACTTCAGTATTGAGTGTGTAATCTTCAGTGCAATCTTCACCACAATCAATGCCTTGTGCAGTGACAGAGCCTTCGCCTGATTTAGTAAGGGTTAAAGTTACTTTTTCAGGTTCAACCACTTCTGCTTTTTCAACAGCCGCTTGCACTTGCGTGGTGGCGACTACGGTTGAATCTGCTTGAGAAGTGGCAGTCACCGTAATAACGTCGTTACCTTCTGTAGGCAAAGTGACATTGAGGTTCAAGTCAGCGCGTTTGAGTCCTTCAACCGTCACTGTTGCGGGCAAGCCATTGACAGTCGAACCGTTTTTACTGGTAACGGCGAACGTGTAAGTATCTGATTTGGGGCCGCCATTATGTAAGGTGAGTTGTATAGGCACCGTTTCGCCCACTTTACCAGTTACCCATTGAGAACCAGAGAAAACAGCATGGTAGATAATTTTGTTGCCACCACGCACGACAACACCGGAACTGACGAGATTCTCAATTGTAACACCTTTGTCCAAGACCAAGTTGTCAGCATAAATTTCAATCTTCCCGCCAGCTTTGAAGGCTTTGCTGGTGATACCACGTAAATCAATGGTTCCACCACTCCCAACAGCGAGAATGATATTTCTGCCGGCTGTGATCGCATTCTCTTGTAAGGTGGTCATTCTCAAGACGTAGTTGTCGCCACCAAAGATAACGACATCTTCATCAGCAGTAATTGTGGTGTTGCCAGAAATTTCTATCGTATCTGGTTCAACGTAAACTGAACTACCCTTCAGAGCAATCAAATTGCCGAGTTGGCTAACAATAACAGGGCTACCATTAACAAGTAAGGTGGATGTCAGTAATTCTAAATTGCCTCCATCACCGCCTTCGATCTCATTTACGCTCATGCAGTAAATGTCATTGAAATTAGTGTTATCAATGACCACAGAACCACCCATACCTCCAGAAGAAGAGGATGAATTGCCGAGAGTGAGGGCACCTCCGCTTATCGTTGCATTACCAGCAAAATTTGATGGGGTAGCTAAACCTATAGTAGCGCCGGGTGCGTTCCCCGCATTGTGTTCCCATACCCACGCGGCATAACAATCAGAAAATCTGATTTCACTGCCTTGCCCTGCGAACAATTCACCGTACTGGTAGGTGTTATCAGCAGTAATTGTTACGTTGCCCCCAAGCGACCAACTTTGAGAAAATGTTCCTGCCTCAGTGTTGTCGATATTGTGGGTAGAGGCGTTACCAGCTTGTATTGTTCCCAAGTTGACTGCCAAACTAGCACTCTGTAATGTGATAGAGGCACCGGGTTGGTTACTATCGGCAGGGGCATCAGCCCCTATTATCTCGCCATCCTCAAAATTGGCGAAAACCCCCAAGTTCGAATCAAACTGTATCTTGACATCTTGATTACCGTCACTTACTAGAGTGCCGTGATTACATAATGAGGTAACTGTTGCCATGGTACCACTACTGAAATAGGAACTGACGGCAACTTTACCGTAAACAAACACTCTGTTACTAGCGAACAGAGCATGATTATTGCCCGGCCAAGGTGAAGTGAGGGAGTAGTTGTTGTAGTCACAGCTTATACCAGATGGTGGTGTCACTCCCGCACAAATAATTTTACGGTATGCAGAGTCAGTCACATCGCATTCTTGGCCTACGATAGGGGGAATTGGTAGTGATTGCCCAAAATCAGGAAAGGGGAAATCTATTTTGTTATTCACAACGGCTGAACCAGTATCTGTCCAAGTGATTGTACTCCCTGCGACCGTAATTTTCAGCACCTGGTTTGAATTACCAGTATTGGCCCACTGAACGGTATTAAGCTGGAAAGTGGTCAATACCGCGGGGTCTGCAAACTGCCAGACTTCATAGTCACCATCTGGTAACACAATCGTATAGTTACCTCGAACAGGTGCTGTAAGTTGAGTCAACTGAGGATTGTTCAACAATTTGAACACGATATAGCTACGGGCAGTGTACGGGGGTTCAGGGTCACTATTCAATGGTGTGATGGCAAATGGTGTAGTATCAATAAATCTTTGCCCTTGCAACGTAGCAGCCCACGCACCCGCCGGCACCGCCACACACCCAACTAAAGCCAACGCCATTGCATAAGCCAAAGGCTTCTTTTGAAATCTGTTTGAGCGATTAGTCACTCGTTTTGTGGCACATGTTGTGCTAAACTTTTTAGTCGACATAAAATGTCTCCATAAATGTTGATGTTTAAGTGTCTAAAAATGGAACGTCCTAGTTTCGTCCTGCTAAGATTTCGCTAGGTCGTTCCCCCTTCCTGCGTCCCACTTAAACTAAAAACGCAAGAAAGTTTAAAAATTCGGTTACCCTATTAAATGGATATATATAACGATACTCACTTAACTTAATAATATTATTAGCTTATTTTTTATTCACTATTATGGACAAAACCCTTTTAGCCATTGACACTACCTATTTGACTCCACTGGTAAAACTCAGTGGCTGGTCTGAACCACAAGTGGTTGAAACAGCATTACGCCTACTCTTCCAACAATGGCAACCCACACAAGCCAATTTAGAATCAGTCAAAGAAACTCATCAAACGATATTATCTCAATACGATGAACTCTTTAAACGCTTGGCAGAACATTAATAAATGCCTGTATTTTTATCAACATAAGATTTCGCTAATAATCTATAGGGCGCAATACGCTAACGCTATGTACCCTATAGAACTTCTTACTTAAAAACTACTTACAACTTATTGACTTAATTCTGTTGCAATATCATTCCAAGCATCTATATTTGAACAGTTGCCTGATAATAAAGAAGTCAATTTGATTTGCTTAGCTTTCAATTTAGCCGCTAAACCATCAATATCCGCATCTTCATAAGGGGCTGCATCAGAAGCAAAAATCACAGCACCACCTTGTTTTAAATGAGGAATAATTCTATCAATGGCTTCAACTGAGGCTTCAGGACAAGTGCCACCGCCTTCTGCGACTAAACCACTTAATGTCTTCTTCAATAAGGCTAAATCAGAAGTAACCGCTTGTACTGTCACAGAATCTTTAAAAACAACTAATCCAATCACAGGTGCTGCATTATTTCCTAATTTATCAATCAGTTGACTAATAGCCCGTACTGAACCATTGATTTCTTCTTGCATACTACCGGTAATATCCAACACAATCGCTGCATCTACAGTTCCTTCACCAATGTTGACTACAGTCCGTTCGCGTGCTTTGTGAGTTGAAAATTCATTGCTGCTGACTCGTGCTTCATTGACAACCAATAATAAACCTGGATCGTCTAATGTAACACGAATACCTACTGTAACTCGACTGATATCACCGGGATTTTCTATACTTAAATCGCTGATTTGACAAGTAATAGCTGGTAATTTACTGGTGTCACAAGTCGTATTTTCATCAGTTACCACTTCTTGGAATGTCACATTGCTAGGTAAATAATCTACTAATGTTACACCCGTCGCTTTGGTTTTACTCATTTCAGCGGCATAAGCACTTAATTCAACAACCACGCTATAATACAAACTAGAAGTTGGTAACACTGGATCAGGTGAATCTGTGATAGAAACAAATAAATAAGGATTCACGGTTGTCCAACTCTTCTTAGTAGATACTGGATATTCGTTGGTCAGAAGTTCAAATTCATTCATTAAAGTGCCACTGCCTTCAGAATGTAAAGTCAGTTTGACCATCGCTTGTTGATTAATGCCAATATCTGATAACGTACAAGTCAATAGATTATCTAATGGTTGACATTGTCCACCTCCTAATGCTTCTGCTGATACTAAGGTCATATCACTAGGAAGTTGATAACGTAATACCACACCTGTTGCAGTCACTTCACCATAGTTACTGGCTGTAATAGTATGAGTGACGGTATCGCCTTGATAAATATTCCAATTATCTGAACGACTGTCTACTACTAAAGAGGAAGTGGGTGTTTGCGTGGGTAATCTAACAACACCATTGATTGCAGTATTATTGCTGACAATTAAATCAACAGAATCAAATTTATATCCTGTTTTATCTAGGTTAAGTGTGTATTCTCCTTCATTTAACCCTTCAATTCTAAAGAAACAAGAGTTGTCTGAAAAAGCTAACTGTTCACCTGTGTCTAATTGAACATCGGCAATAGGTGCACCGACTGCATCCAATATACAACCTTCTACACTGTATGGTCCTTTCGCAACGACTTCAAAACCTTCTAAAATCGAAGCGAATTCGTCATCGGTATACATGTAGATATCGGTTAAACCTAACACAGCTTCACTGTCAATTTGAATCAATGCCACCGCTTGCGTTGCACTGGTAATATTCAATTTCAATACGTAGATGTCTTCTGTACCAAATCTTAATTCAGTCACATCTTGTACAAAGTGGGTATTAATGGCATCAATGGTGATTTCACGCACTGCGCCTTGTGTACCACGATTAGGCGTGACTTGAGTTAAATAAGGCACAGTCCCTTCTGTAAGATTAGGGGTAATTAATACTGCACCGTCTTTAGGTGACGCTTTCATTGAACAATCAGTGCTGATTTCTACACCATTGGTTTTGATAGACATCTTGTGTGTGCCTAATTGGGCATTGCTGACATCTAAAGTCGCAGTGAGAGAGGTGACACTGTTGATTTTAATGCTCTTTACAACAATACCTGAGCCTGACTCAAAACTGAGCGTTGTACCCGCAGCCAATTGCGTATTTGCCATATTCACTGTGATTTCAGCATTGCCACCGCGCATAATGCTGTCAGGCGTTACGCTTAAAATAGTGGGTTGTGTTGAACTCGCCACGACTTCTACTACACCAATACCGGTTGCTGAGTCTGTGACTTCGCCATTGGTCGTAGCGACAGTTACATCATAAAATTTAACACTGGCATTGGAAGCTACACTGATATTGGCTTTCAATTTGGTTGGAGAAACCATTTCTACTGCATTAACTGTGATATCACTACCAAAAGATACTTCACTGTCTGCATTAAAAGCAACATTGGCTGCATTTAAAACAACATCAGTGGTCGTTCCTTGTGGAATCGCATTAGGAGTTACAGTCGTTACTGTGGGAGATACACTACTCTTGAGTAAATTAACTGCTACTTTTTGATAATAAGTCTTACCGGTTGTAGAGTTATCGTTGACTTCAAACGGTGTGACAAATAAACCACCGGTTTCACTGGCAATGCGAGAGAAAGTATTAATTGCGCTAATGCTGTCTTTATTGGCTTCACCGGTATCAACACCACATAAACCCGTGCATTCTTCACCAGATAAAATGACATCAACTCGCACACCTTTAGCACGTAATGCAGTGATTAAGGTATCAACATCAACATCAGGATGACTAGATGCATCAGTAATCACAATCATGCGCCCGCCGACTTTGACTAAATCTTTAGCGGTATCTAAGGCTTTTAAAGAAGCTTCAGGACAATCTGCACCTCCATCGGCTCCTAATTGTTTAATACCCGTAATAAAATTACTGTATCCGTTGAGCAACCAATTCATATTGTTAGTGGCAGCTAATCCGCCGGAACTTCCTAAAATACGATTAGTGACATTGTCTTTAAAAGTGACTAAACCCACATTAGGTCCAGTTTGTCCAAAAAGTGTCATGTATTCAGAAATGGCATCACCTAAAGCAGTCAATTCTTCGACCATGCTACCGGTATCATCAATGATAAACATCAAGTCTGCATCGCCAACAGGCATAGGAGGCGGTGGTGGAGGTAATGGAATAACGGAGAAAGTGTTAGAATTTTCTTCTAGAGGAATTGTTTGATCACTAGAAAGAATTAAAGTCAGTTTACCTTGCCCTACTCGCACTGATTTAAGATTTAAATGTACTGAGATGCCTGTATTAGGTGGTAAAGTATCTAAGTAACAAGTTATGATTTTATCACTACTGATGCTGCACTGTTGTGATCGGTAACTATCACGAGCAGCTCTTCTAGCATTACTAGTTGATTCAACAGGAATAACTTCAGCAGATTCCAATTCAACGAGTTCAGGTAACGCGATTTTGATGGTTGCATTAGTCACTGCTGTGGTTGCTATTGCGTCATTAATAGTAGTTAGTGTATAAGATGTTGTTTCTCCTAATTTTAATTGATTTTTTCCTTCAGTTTTATCTAAGTAAAATTTAGGTAGAACTTTAGTGATAGTAGTTAAAGGTTGTGATAATTTAACACCATCAATAACTGAATTAACGTTACACAACCCATAATCTTCACACCCTATACCTGTTGCTTTAAAATTTAATGTCCAAGGCGGCAAAGTACCACTTCCTCCACCACAAGAAGCCACTGTTACAGCAACTTGCATTGTACAAGTTAAACCATCAGCAGTAGTATTGCAAGGTTGTTGAGAAGAATTTTCTTTCACTGAACGTCCTCCTAACATGATTAGAGAACCACAATCTAATCTTGCGCCACCACATTGACTTGGAAAAATAAAAGGGGGGACGGTAGTAAACGAACCACTGGTAACATTAACAGCAGGATAAGGACCATTACACATAGTTGAATTCAATTTTGGTATAGGTGAATCAATGACCTCAAGTTGTTGATATTGAAAACCACTAGGCAGAGCAGGATCAGCAAATAATCTTACGTTGTTCACAGGACCTGCACCAAAATTTTCAATTTCTAAATAGAAAGTTTTACTTCCACCACTTACCATCTCATTGCCCAAGTCTCTTCTAACTTTTGGCTGTATCAACTTCATTGAAACTTTTGGTGTAAAATCAAATGTTCCTAGTCCTGCTTGAACAACTCTGTCATTTACATTAATGGTTTTAATAACACTACCATAACCTTCTTTAGCAACACTCACGGCTATATCATATGCACCTGAGTTATATACACCTTTCAAAACAAAATTGCCTATATTATCAGGATGTGCTGTGGCAACTATAGCACCAGTGGAATCTATTGCTTTAACCGTGATGTCAGATGGTTGAATGGCAGTATCTGCTAACTTGATATTGCCATATACATAGTAACCATCAGTATTAATCGCGAACATGGTCGGTGCTTGAATGCTAGGAGCAGTGTCACTTACAGCAGCAACAACAGAAACTTCTTTATAACCATTGTGTTTAATAGTTGGAATATGTGCGCCTGGTGCAGAAACCACCATTTGGTACTTACCAGTCGCATCAGTAATTGCAGAAACACTCCCATCCATTACTGTAATACCAGAAACAGGTTTATTATAAACATCGTACACTAAACCATAGATAATATACCCATCTACCATGTAGAGAGTGTACATTTTATACAGTGGCTGAGTTTCAGTAAGTATTATAGAGTGTTCTAGCGTTTTACCATTTTTAGATAATTTAACAACTTGATTGCCTGTTGTTGTAATCCCTGAAACAGTATAATTACCACTACCATCTGTGGTTGCACTACGACCAGCAACTTGTACTGATACCCCAGCTAATCCTTGTCTGTTAATATCTTGTACCGTTCCTATCACCGTATATCCGGTGACAATCTGTGTGGAAATAGTTGCACGTGGACTATTGTCATTAACACCAAATCCTCTATTAACTGCTAAATAACCCGATTTTTCAAACTTAAGCGTGTAAGAACTGGGTTCAGAGAAATTAATAACATAGTTACCACTGGTATCAGTAGTCGTTGATCCCTTTTCAAAAGAAACGGTTACACCGGCTAAACTAGCTCCATTTTCATCTGTTGTGCGACCAGTGACTTGATAACCATTAACCGTTTTAATCGCATAACGATATCCTTGATCATCACGAGGATGATTAGAACCTACATTGAAATTAACAGAAAATGGCTTGTAACCATCAGTTGACATTGCCAAAGCGTAACTGCCTTCAGCTAAATCTGAAATGACGTAATAATTTCCGTCAAAACTAGCGGTTTTACCGCCGGCGGTGACTGTGAGGTTGCTCACAGGTTGACTTGATGTATCCAGAAAACGAATTTTAACTTCGTAGGCGAATACACTTGCTGATTGGACTAATATGCCTAGCATAAGCCATTTGATTATAATTTTGATAATATAATTGGCATTTTCTTTGCATAAATGTCTCACTGGTGTCATACAATATCTCCAGTAAATGTTGATATTAAGTGTCGCTAAAACGGAACGGCATAGTTTCGTCCTGCAAGATTCTGCTATGTCGTTCCCCCTACCTTAATGCTCCCACTTAATTTAAAAGCATCAGGTAGTAAACCACTTCCAACTTATTGATTTAACTCTTTTTTCACATCATTCCAAGACGATTGTCCCGTTGTACAATCACCAGAAATCAACGCATTTAACACAATTCCTCTACCCAAAATAAAGATTTTATTCCTGATAGTGGTAACGACACTGGACAATAATTAATTCCTCTGTCATGAGGGTATAAACCAAACGGTGTTCATCATTAATTCGGCGTGACCACAATCCTGCAAATTGATGTTTCAACGGTTCCGGTTTTCCCAAACCCGAAAAAGGGGTCCGTTGGATGTCTTTAATCAAAGTGTTAATCCGTTTTAACATCGATTTATCCGTTTGTTGCCAATACAAATAATCTTCCCAGGCGCGTTTTCGGAAACTAATCACGAGTCTTCCTCAAGTAATTCTCGTCGGACTAGAGTTTGCCGGTCTTGAAGTTCCTGCATGGCTGACATTAAATCTTTAGCATTGGCGGGGGAACGGGTTAAATATGCCGTTTCTTGCCAAGCATTGAAGTCCTCTAAACTCATCATCACCACTGGTTGGCAATATTCACTGGTAATGACGAGAGGGACATGGTCATTGGTCACTTTAACCATCATGGTAGGTAAATTATTGACAATCTCTGTATAATTAATGACTTCCATTTTCACCTCTTTAGGCTAATTGGTTGAAGGTATATTCCATTAGAAGTCAGAATCAGAATTTCCAGAATGCAACCCCTAACCTATTCTGAAAATCCTAAAATCCTGTAAATCCTGATTCAGACAACAATAGTTCATTTACCGCGAATGATGGGTTTCAGCGCGATTAAGTTCTTCGTCAAACCGAATAATTTTGCCGCGCCTCTACCCATCCTACGAACTGCCAATTGGTTAAATAATACTGTAGGGTGTGCAACGCCTTTTTGTTGCACACCGTTGGTAATAAAGTGTTTTATACTTTATTTCGCCTGTTTCTCCGCTTCAATGTCATTCCACGATTTTTCACCGTCTGTACAATCCCCAGAAATTAACGCTTTTAACACAATTCCTTTGTCCTTAATCTGTGTTGTCAAAGCAGCCATATCCGCATCAGGATAAGGAGAAGCATCAGTTGAAAATACAATCACACCGCCTTCTTTAGTATGGCTAATCGCTAAATTCAACGCTTCAGCACTGGCTTCTGGACATAATCCGCCACCTTCTACGGTTAAACTACGCACAGATTTCAGTAACGCATTCATATCATTCGTAAAAGCTCGTAGTGTAACATTGTCCTTAAACTCAACCAAAGCCACTTGCGGCATCATACCACCTTTAACCACTTGTTCTTGAATAAACTTTTCAATAGCAACGATAACACCATTGAGTTCTTCATCCATCGACTTCGTCGTATCAACCACTAACACAACATCAGCCACTGCATTCGGCGGTACCACGATATTCGTGCGTTCTCTGTCGATATGAGCAGGATAATTGGCAGCCGATACTTTGGCTTCATGCGTCAAAATCAACAAACTCGCATCCGTCAATTTCACATTAACATCAACAACTGCACGACTAATGCTATCAGGTGTTGCAATACTCAAGTCGTCTAACTGACAACTAACAACAGGATAAGCACTTGAATCACACTTACCATATTTTGTAGTAACATCAACTAATTCCGTTCCTGTTGGCAATTGCAGAACGACCGCTATATCAGTGGCAATATTTTCAGGTGCAAACGCACTCAATTCTACGACCGCTTGATAATGTAGACCACTTTGCATCACGACGGGATCAGGTGTATCAACTAACGTGACAGACAAATGAGGTTTGACTGCTTTGAAACTTGTTTTAACATCAACAGGATATTCATTAGAAGTTAAAGTAGCAGTTGTTTTCAAAGTATCAGCTAAATCGTTATGTAACGTCAATGTAACAACAGCAGTTGCGCCTAGTGTTAGATTTGGCAAAGTACAAGTTAAAGTAGCCACATCACATGAACCTTCAATACTTTCCAAAGCCACTAAAGTCGCACCTTCTGGCAAAATATTACTTAAAGTAACACCGGTTGCAGTTTGAGAACCGCCGTTGACGATTGTCATGGTATAAGTTAAGTCTTCACCTTGTTTGAGGTTCTCGTAAGTACTGGGTTTGACAAGCATTTTAAGCGCGATCAACGGGGTAATGGTCACTTCGGTCATGAGGGTTTCGTTGCCAATATCCACAGTCGTTGGGGCAAAAGTGTAGCCATCTTTGCTAGCCGTGACGGTGTAAGTGGTTTCGTCCAGGAGACCGTTGATTTCCCAGTTTCCAAGGGCATCGGTGGTGGCGGTTTTGCCGTCGATGTCGATGGTGACGCCGGCAATGGGGTTACCTTGGTCGTCATGGAGAGTGCCGTGGGCGGTGCGGTCGCCGGTAATCACTGGAGGAGGCGTAATGGTCACTGGTTCAACCACAACGTTGCCGTCTTCACTGAGTGCCGTGACTTCTTCACCGCTGCCCGCAATCATCGTTTGACGGTCTTCGGTGGTGCTGAAAGCTAGGGTTTGTTCGCCGCCACTTTGGAGAAGAGTGAGTTTAATCGTCACTAATTCTACCGTTTGTGTCGGTGCCGGATTGTCCCACACGCCCGCCGCAAAGTTGATTTCGCCTTTGGTATTGTCAAAGGTGTCTTCCAAGGTGACATCAAACGATTGACCGGTCTGCAAGCCATTGACTTGCAATTGAGTGGGGTCAAAGTTGAGATAGACCGCCGCACCATCTGCCGCTTGTGCTTCGTTGGCATTGACTTGGATGGTGTAAGCAAAGGTGTCGCCTACTTTTAAGCCCGTAGGAAGAGTCGTTGCGCCAAGGGTAACGGTGTTGCGATTGCCATCACGGACTCCTTTACGGTACATTTTGGAAGTGGCATTCCATTTACACCCAGAAGGCTTTTTGTAGTTGGCCTTATATAAAGCCAAATCAGCCGCGTCAACACACGAACTCACATTGAAGTCCGCTTGAGGGTCATACTTGGTACTTGCCGCGCCTTTGCATCCTTTGTGGTTAGTCAGGAAGGAGAAATCTAGCGCGTCCACGGTGTTGTTATTAGTCGCGTCCCCTTCTAACAAGGTTCTAAAGTCAACGGGATTGCCAAATGGTTGCACGACCTTGTTAGCTAGGGTGTGTGAGTTTTTCACGCAGATGTAATCACCCGTTGCCACTGGTTTGCTGAGTACTAACGTTCCCGTTCCGTTTGCCTGGCAAGTCGTTGGGTACTCTACGGCAGAGGTAGCACTTCCCAGAGAGACTTTTAAGTCCGTTACCCAAGAAGCATTGCCTATTGGGTTCGCCCGTTGCAAGTTGACCTTGTAATTCAAGCATTGGTTAAGCGTCAAGGTATTGTCGGTAGCCATGACGTTTATGGTTTCCCCGCCGGAAGTCAGCATGAGGCTGTCGTCGAGGAAGTCTAACAGCGTCGTTCCTGCCGTACTGGATAAGGCTGTGAAGTTGATGGTGAATAAGTCAAAAGCGTCCGTGGGTGCTGGTTTATCCCAAGCCCCCGCACTAAAGTTGATGGTGCCGGTCGTGTTGTCATAGTCACTGGTCACAACGGTATCCATCACGCCGCTGTTGGTGACGCTATTGACTTTCAACTTACTCTTGTCAAATTTGAGGACCAGTTCGGTACCGTCTATGGGTTGCTTGTCCTGTTTGTTGACACGAATGGTGACGTTGAAAGTGCTACCAGCGCATATAGAGGCGGGCGGGGTGGCAACGATTTCGGTTGAAGCACCTGTGTAGAGTTGCTTGATTTCGGCTTCGGTGAGGGCGCGGTTGTAGAGGCGGAGGTCGTCAATAACCCCTGGTGTATAATCCACAGATTGACGACTCAGACTACCATGTTTTCCAATGAAAACATCAGTATTGTAGGAACTGATTGGGGAAGAGTTAGGCAAAGTCGTCGAAATCTTTTCTAACTTCCCGTTGACATACACCTTTAAAACGGTACCATCAAAAGATGTGGTAATATGATTCCACTTACCAACCACATCTGTTGTACCCATTTTTTTACCACCTGTTGTAAATGCAGTTGGTATGGCAGTACATCCATCAAAACTGAAGTTACCGCTGTTATTGTACTGATCACCTCCTACCCCAAGATGCCATTGATAGTATGGGGGAGTATGACTTGTGTAGGGTTTGTGGATTATCACGTTATTCCCATCACCCGAAAAAGACTGGGTAGCAAAATACCAAGCACTGACAGTAATCTGCTTCGGGTTCAGTGTGTCTGAGTTCTTGATGCGAATATAGTCATCTACTCCATCAAAACGATAAGCACTGTTAGTTTTTCCAAATCTATCGGCAGTCAAAGTAGCACCATTGACCGTGCCATTATTCCCATTCCCACTCCCATCATTCGCATTACCATCAAAGGGATAGCAAGCGACTAGGCCTTCCTTAACTATATCACAACTACTAACTTTGGGAGGAGGAATATCACAACCTTCCTGCCATGTTGTTAATCCCCATTGAGCTTTGCCGTTTCCACTTCCTATGGGCGTTCCCGCTCCTGTAGCAGTATTAATCTTTAACAACAATCCACTCTCTGTTACCCCATATAACACACCATCTTTAAAAGACAAACCATATACCGTTGAATATCCAATAGCGCCAATCAAAGTAGCTTTTCCGGTGTTGACATCAACAGTTACCAATCTATCTCCACCGGATACTGTGGCATACAACTTACCATCACTATCAAATGCCAAATCACCACTGGAGTAGTATCCGTTCTCATAACTGCCGATTTTTGTTGCTGCTCCGGTTATTGGATTAATTTCAATGAAATCCGATCCCCCCGCAGCATATAGCTTACCGCTAGATGATACTGCCAGCGCGTTCACAGAATAGCCAATATTACCGATTACAGTATTTTTTCCAGTCATTGGATCAACCCTGCTAAATGTTGACCAATTTACATTGTATAAGTTTGAACAATCAGACGCAATATCTGTTGATCCGCCAGTCGCTCCTATGAAGGAAGTTGCTCCAGAACTATGGTCAACAGTATACAAATTACCACCAGAGTCAACTGTATATAATGTCCCTGCCCATACATTTATGGACACCACCGTCCCCGCCATCAACGCCAACGCAATCGCCCGCGCCAACGGCTTTCTGTTCTGTACCAACTTGACATTGGCACGTTTACTGCTAAACTTTTTAGTCGACATAAAATGTCTCCATAAATGTTGATATTTAAGTGTCTAAAAATGGAACGTCCTAGTTTCCTCTGCTACGATTCGGCTAGGCGTTCCCCCTTCCCTCACTTCACTTAAACTTAAAATGTTGCGAAGGGTTAAAAATTCGGTTTTCTTAAAATAGATTAATAATCATTACGTTACCTTTAATGCTCTGACCTGCTTATCCTATGCCTGCTTAGGTATGAACCACTATCGTTGCACGGTTTAATTCCACAAAACGATGTGATTCTAGTAACTGGGCTAGTGTTTCAAAATGACTCAGAAATAACTTTTCTAAGTCAGCATTGCTGATATTCCCAGTCACTACCAGCAGTAACCGATGTGGCTTGCCTGCGATTAAAAAGGAATTAACAAAGTCCTTATCTTTAGTGACCACAGTCCATTGTTCCGCCACTGATAACGCATTAATATCATGATCTTGAGTACGATTTCCCCCAGGCAACTCCAACGTATGAACCGCTTCATAACCAGCACTGCGAAGCCAATCAGCTAAACGACGTGGCAGTTGCGCATCAATCAAAAACTTCATCAAGCCACCAGCCCATGAATACTTTTCACCTGGAGTAGCTGTGTTGCGAAAGCCAGTGCGGCCAAAATATCTTCGGCTTCAAGGTCTTCATAATCGGCTAAAATCTCTGCCGGTTTCATTCCTGCACTCAACAGTTCTAATAGGAGTTCAACAGGATAACGTAGTCCCCGAATACACGGTTTGCCGTGACAAATCTGAGGGTCTATGGTAATTCGTTCTTGCCAAAACATTGTCATTTCCTCGGTTTAAGTGGTTTTAAGCCCTTGTAAGACGCGTGTTGCCACACTTGTCAAAATTTCAACGTAATTTCACTGAGAATAGCTGGACTATTCTTTCCCGTTCTGACATCTGTTAGCCTCTACTTGCTATTACCTATTATTGTAGCATTTTTCCATAATGAGAATTGCTGGTTCTTTTCAGTACCGACTTGACATTAGTTGACATAAAAATGTCTCCAATTAAGATATTTAAGTGTCTAAAAATGGAACGTCCTAGTTTCCTCTGCTACGATTTCGCTAGGCGTTCCCCCTTCCCTCACTCCACTTAAACTTAAAAGCGAAAAAAGGTTACAGCTTTTCACATTTCCCAATCTTCAATATGAAGTTCTAAAATACGAGAAAACTCTTTAACATTATGAGTCACTAAAATCATTTGATACCGTAAAGCCACTGCTGCAATGAGCATATCATTCGCACCAATTAACTGTCCTTTTTTAGTAAGTCCTTCTCGTAATATTCCATAGTAGCTGGCACATTCATCATCAAAAACCAAACTTTCTAATGGTTCGTAGAATTTGTCTAATAATTTCAAATTTTCTTCAACTTTTTGGCTATGATACGCACCGTATTCCAATTCTGCTTTGACCAGACTACATAGTTTTATTTCATCAGTATGGCAAGATAAAAAGCGTTGTTTCACTGACAAACTGCGTCCTGTCAACAGTTGAATACACGTGTTAGTATCCAATAAATACATCACCACATTATTCTCGTTTCTGGTGGTGTATCGACTTCCCGTTTTAATTCTCCCTGCCAACTTCCAAGTACTTGTGTTTTATATTCTTCTGTCCATAAAGTTAGTTTATGTTTTTCTTTATCTGTATAAGATAAGGTCTTAATTATTTTAAGAAGTTTATATAACTGAACTTCATCAAAAGTTTCAATTTCTTTTAAAATGATATTTCTAACTGACATAACTTATCTCTAAGTGAATAATTTTTTAATTAATTAATAAAATCATAATGTTGTAGGTCTGGAATCTTTCTACTAAACTTGACATTGGCATCTGTTCTGTTAGCATTCCCAGCTGACATAGAAATGTTTCCAATTAAGATATTTAAGTGTCTAAAAATGGAACGTCCTAGTTTCCTCTGCTACGATTCGGCTAGGCGTTCCCTCTTCCCTCACCTCACTTAAACTTAAAATGTTGCGAAGGGTTAAAAATTCAGTTACCCTACTAAATGGGTAAAACTTTTTAAACGAATGCCTGTATTTTCCACTACGCACTATTAAATATAGTGACTTATTTAAGTAAATATAACACTTACTTGCGAAGTAGCGATCTATAAAATCATTTAACACTAAAAGTTTTCTTTAGTCAATTTATATTTGTAAAAATATCCTTGATTCATCATATTTATCATTTGTTTATACAAGTAAAATTTTTAATCTTCCTTAAAATCATTTCTCATAAAAAATCCATCATCATCAAATACCAAAATTGCGCTATAATAAATCTCATCAAATGACATGAGGAACTGTGGTGCTGAAAATCCCTGCGCTCTCTACTAATATCTTTCTTGTCGGTCCCATGGGAGTTGGTAAAAGCACCATCGGACGGCAACTTGCGCTTATTTTTAATATGAATTTTAAGGACAGTGATAAGGAAATTGAAGAACGTACGGGTGCTTCGATCTCTCTAATCTTTGAAATTGAAGGAGAAGTCGGTTTTCGGAAGCGGGAAAAAGCGATTGTTGCTGAATTAGTAGAAATACCTCATCTAATTTTAGCTACAGGTGGCGGTGTTATTTTAGATAAAGATAATCGCCAACGCTTGAAAATTAACGGACATGTCATTTATTTACGTGCTTCGGTTGACGATTTACTTATCCGCACAGCACATAGCTGTAACCGCCCATTGTTAAAAACCGATAATCCACGCCAGCGATTGGAAACTATTTTTCAACAAAGAGAACCGCTATATCAAGAAGTGGCGGATGCTATTGTTGAAACTGGTCCGTTTACGGTGACGCAAGTTGTTAAGAAAGTAATCAAACAAATCAAGAAATTAGAAAAAAACACAAAGCAGACATAGAATGATAACGCTACAAGTTGATCTCGGTAAACGAAGCTATCCTATTTATATTGGACAAGATTTACTCGGCAAACCCGATTGGGTGCTACCACATATTAAAGCCAAACAGGTGTTGATTGTTACAAATGAGACAGTCGCACCGTTATATTTAGAACAAACATTGACTGCTTTTCACAATTTCCAAACGATGACCGTCATTTTGCCCGATGGTGAAGTGTATAAAAATTTAACGGTGTTGAATCAAATTTTTGACACTTTATTAACGCAACACTTTGATCGACATACAACTTTAGTTGCTTTAGGCGGTGGTGTTATTGGTGATATGACTGGATTTGCAGCGGCTTGTTATCAGCGCGGCGTGCCGTTTATTCAAATTCCTACGACTTTGCTGGCTCAAGTGGATTCTTCAGTGGGCGGTAAAACCGGTGTTAATCACGCATTAGGTAAAAATATGATTGGTGCTTTTCACCAGCCTCAGTGTGTAATTATTGATACTAATACTTTGAAAACATTGGAAAATCGTCAATTAAGTGCGGGTTTGGCTGAAGTTATAAAATATGGTCTTATCAATGATGCTGAATTTTTCGTTTGGTTAGAACAACATGCAGAAGCTTTGTTGGCGCGTGATTCTGCTGCATTGAGTTTTGCCATTGAACGTAGTTGTCGTGATAAAGCGGCAATTGTGGCTCAAGATGAAAAGGAAATTTCTGGCACGCGGGCTTTGTTAAATTTGGGACATACTTTTGGACATGCAATTGAGACCGGTTTTGGTTATGGACATTACTTACACGGTGAGGCTGTCGGTGTAGGCATGTGTTTGGCAGCACAATTGTCGGCTAAAATGGATTGGTTGCAGCCAATTGATCTTACAAGAATATTACAATTAACTGCAAAAATGTTACTACCTACTTGTGTGCCTAATCAAGTATCTGCGGAACAATTGCTTGAACTGATGAAAGTTGATAAGAAAGTACACAGTGGAAAACTGAATTTGGTGTTGTTACAAGGGATTGGTAAAGCGGTGCTAACTAGTGATTATCAACCTGATTTACTTCAACAAACTATGTTTGAAGGAATTGTTACTTCATGAAACCCTATGCTGCGCAAGATATTGCTTCTGAAGGTCGACAATATCAAGAATCAACTATAACAAAATATCGCAATGAATATCAACGAGATAGAGATCGTGTTATTCATTGTAATGCTTTCCGACGCCTTGCGTATAAGACTCAAGTTTTTATTAATCATGAAGGTGACTTATTTCGTACTCGTTTGACACATTCGTTGGAAGTTGCACAAATCAGCCGCACAGTTGCTCATGCGATTGGTTTAAATGAGGATTTGACTGAAGCCATTGCTTTGGCACATGATTTGGGACATACGCCGTTTGGACATGCAGGACAAGAGTGTTTAAATCAGTGTATGCAGTCTTATGGTGGATTTGAGCATAATTTACAGTCTTTGCGGGTGGTTGATGAATTGGAGGAAAGATATCCTGATTTTCGTGGTTTAAATTTAACTTTTGAAACACGTGAAGGTATTTTAAAACATTGTTCTCAGAAACAGGCAAAGACGTTAGGTTCAGTGGCTACGCGCTTTTCGACTGAGGGACAACCTTCGCCGCCTAGTTTAGAGGCGCAAATTGTCGATTTATGTGATGAAATTGCTTATAATAATCATGATATTGACGATGGTTTACGGGCTAAATTTATCACGGTAAGACGTTTACGCGATTTTCGTTTGTTTAATGAACATTATACTGCAGTGACTGATAAATGGCATAATTTATCGCAACGTCGTGTTATTTATGAAACAATTCGCCGTATGATCGATGAACAAATTAATAATGTGATTGATACGAGTTTGGCTCAATTGGATGCATTACAACCTAGTCATATCGATGAGATACGGATGGCTGACGAGCATTTAATTACGTTTAGTGCTTTAATGTATCAAAAGCATTTAGAATTGAAACAATTCCTTCAATCGCAGTTGTATCAGCATTATCGGGTGCGTCGTATGTCGTATAAGTCGCATATGATTATTAAACGTTTATTTGATGTTTTTATGAATGATCCGTATTTATTGCCGTTAGAAACGTTGGTTGAGGTGCAGCGATTACAAGAACAATTGGGTAATGATGCTGGGCGTGCGCGTGCGATAGCCGATTATATTGCGGGTATGACAGATCGGTATGCAATTGTTGAATATGAGCGATTGTTTAATCCAATTTCTGGTTTTGAAAATGTGTAGCTTAGTTTAATGTTATATTTTTCTAATATGACACTTTCTTCTTTTTGGCGCATATTTATTAATTTTGGATTGATAGTGATTATTGGTTATCAAGTTGTTGTATGGGTGTCGCTTGAATCGCCAAAAATACCGAATTATCAAGCTGAAATTTTGTCTTCTCGGGTAGTTACGGCTGACGTGAGAGCGTTGGATGTGACACCGTTGATAAATGCACACTTGTTTGGCGAAATAATGACACCGGTGTCGTCAAATTCGGAGTTATCGCCACCAGAAACTAAATTATCTCTACGGTTACGTGGTATTTTTTTCGCACCTTTAGGTAATCGTTCTGCTATTATGGTGGCTGAAGATAAAGAAAAAAGTGTGTTATATAAGTTAAATGCGGTGTTGCCTGGTGGTGCGAAAGTAGATGAAATTCGTGAAAAAGAGGTGATTTTATTGCGAAATGGACGTTATGAAAGTTTAAAATTAGAGGGCAGTCAATTACCGCACATTGGGAATACGGAGGATTCATTTTCTAAGACAGTTGTTGTTGATTCAAAAGTTGATGCGGATGTCAATAACATGATACCGCCTGAGCAGTTGTTGGGTCAATTTCAGCAGCAATTACAAACTGATCCGGTGGCATTGTCTCAATTGATGAAGGTCAGTCCAGTGGTTGAGGCGGGGCGTTTTATGGGCTATCAGTTAAGCCCGGGTAAGAATCCGGCGTTAATGAGTCAATTCAATTTGCAAGCGGGTGATATTTTGACGCAAATAAATGGTATCACGTTAGATTCTCCGTTAAAAGGATTGGATGCATTGCCAACTTTGGCGAGCACTGATCGAGTCGATTTACAAATATTACGTAATGGACAATTGTTGACATTTTCTTTTCCAGTGCAACATTAGTTAAAATGTAACATTTGATTTTGGAATGATTTTAGCCGGTACACCGACGGCAATAGAATGTGACGGTACATCTTTAATTACAACGGCATTTGCGCCGATACTCACGTCGTCACCAATAGTGATGGGACCCAAAATTTTTGCACCCGTCCCAATATCAACACGATTTCCAATCACAGGTGAGCCACGCATACCGGTGTGACGCAGTCCTACAGTTACGCCATTGCGAATGATCACGTCATCGCCAAATATGGCATCTCCACTGATAATGATGTCGCCAAAATGTTCTATGGTAAATCGTTGACCTATTTTGACTTCACAGGGTAGTTCAATTCCGGTCAAAATTTGTACTAAAACGAAAAGTAGTTTATATAAGAAGGAAAATGGTAAACGCAGCCAGCGTGATTTGATGGTATATCGCCATTGTCCAAAACGGTAAATTAGCATAACCCATAAACCTTGGCGGGTAATATCTCGTTGGTAATGGTGCCAATCGGCTCGTATATTGTCAAACATATTGCCAATTTTTCCTCAGTTGAAACGTGAAATTTAAGTAAACTGTCCAAATTACTCTACGATCGGTGCATTATATATCATTCGATTTGGATTGAAAAATGTGAATTTTATTATATAAGTTGTTGTATTTTATTGATTTAATTTTTAATATTAGCTTTGGTATAGATTCTGCATAACCCTATATTTAAGACCACAAGCAAGGTTTTTTGAAAAGTGATTTGTTTTCATTAAAGCATTTGTTTGAACATTTATCTTCATGAAAAGGACTAGAAACTATGGTAGACCTTCCAAGTTTATTGTTGGTGGATGATGATCCGCTGATTAGCGAATCGTTGGCGTTTGCATTGAGGGATAGCTTTGCTGTCAGTACGGTTGCGACGCGAGATGAGGCAAAACGTTTATTTCATAGTAGCCCAATATTACCCAATATTGCGTTGATTGATCTTGGATTGCCGCCCAGTCCACATAGTCCTGAAGAAGGTTTTACATTGGTGTCAGAATTATTGACATTTAACCCCAAAATCAAAATTTTAATTTTATCAGGACAAGATGCATATGATAATGTCAGACATGCATTGACTTTGGGTGCAGTCGACTTTATTCCTAAGCCTTGTGATATACCATTGCTAAAAACTCGTTTGAAACACCAGTTGATGATTTTAGAAATAGAAGCTGACTCACGTAAACCGGCAATGCAACAAACTGAATGTGATATGGTGGGGCAAAGTTTACCGATGGAAACGTTGCGTTCTCAGATTCAACAGTTTGCTGATTCTCCTTTTTCTGTATTAGTTCAAGGTGAATCGGGTACTGGTAAGGAATTGGTTGCTCAGTGTTTACATACGCAAAGTCAACGTGCTGATGCCCTTTGTTTAACTGTCAACTGTGCGGCTTTTACGGCTGAACTTTTAGAAGCGCAATTGTTTGGACATGCAAAAGGTGCATTTACTGGAGCTGGTACTAGTCGTACTGGTTTTTTTGAAGAAGCCAATCAAGGCACATTAATTTTAGACGAAATTGGTGAAATGCCAATGCAGTTACAGTCTAAGTTATTGCGTGTCTTGGAAAATGGTGAATTTTATCGTTTAGGGGAAACTAAGGTTAGACAGTCACAAGCGCGAATTATAGCGGCAAGTAACCGTGATTTGCGTGAAGAGGTGCAAAAAGGACAGTTTCGCGCTGATTTGTACCATCGTTTGAGTGTGTTGACTATTAGAGTTCCGACTTTAAATGAACGATCAGGTGGAGATAAGTTATTATTATTAAATCATTTTAAACAACTTTATTCTCGCATGGGTACTACCTTTGAATTAGATAAAGAAGCGGAAACTTCTTGGGAGTATTATAATTTTCCGGGTAATGTCCGTGAATTACGTAATATTGTGATTCGCTTAGGAATTAAATATCCAGATAATAAGGTGACTAGAAAACAGTTAGAAGAGGAATTGGAACAAAATCTGATTAACCGACAATTCAATGAAGTGGATTCAGATGAAATGATTATACGACAATTAAATGAAAGTAATTTTTCGTTAGATGAGACGTTATTGGAATGGGAACGTCGTTATATCAATGCCGCTTTAAAATCTAGTCAAGGTAATTTAAGCCAAGCAGCACGTACATTGGGGATTAATCGCACAACTTTGTATAGTAAAATGCAGCGTTTAATTCCTAAATGATCGGTCATAATTAATCTATACAATTGCTATTCCGCTCCCATATTTTACGTATGAAATGTGGGAGTGTGTGTTCTTAACAAATAATGTTGATATCAGTTTGGATAAATTCTAGTTAAGTAGGCTAGAAGCGCGTATAATTTACCAACTATTCATACACAACCCACGAGATATTTGTTAATGAAAAAACCAGTAAGTTATGTTATTTCAACGATTTGTTTATTATTAACTGCAACTGCTTTTGCTGAAGATAAAGTAGATTCTAATAAAGAAGTAGCTGCACCTACCACAGAAACAGCACCTGCACAACTATTAGGTAAAATACCAGTTTTGGAATCCACCGTTGGTCAATATGTGTCAGCATGGCAAAAAGATGATTTCAAAACCATGTTGCGTTATGAAAATTGGGAAGGCGGTAGTGAACTCAATGAAATCGCTTATATTCAATCCTTTGACGGTGGTTTTCATATTAGCGAGTGGAAAATTACCAAAGTGGAAGATTTAGGCAACGATCAGTACAAGGTGCTGGTTTTAATTACGCATACTCCGCCTAGCCAAGTGGCAAGTTTAATTCCAGAAGGTAGAATGGTGCGTTCTACCTTGGTGCAATTTTGGAAAAAGCAAGGTGAGCAATTTGTCCATCAATACAATGTAGAAAAGCAAGAATTGTGGGGACAATATCAAGATCAAATGCCAGCCCCCAAGCAATAACCCTCTTGTCGATAATTAGTTATCACTCGTTGCCAAGTCTTTGGTGACGAGTTCAAAAAAATTCGCAGACAATCATCGTTAAAGATTGAAATAAGTTATAATCTAACAGCGATACTCACAATAATTAACTCATCACAAATACTTTATGGATATTATTCTTGCGCAACCACGCGGCTTTTGTGCAGGTGTTGTGCGTGCGATTGAAATTGTCGAGCGGGCTTTACATATCTACCCACATCCTGTCTATGTACTCCATGAAATTGTACATAATAGCTATGTTGTTAATAATTTAAGAGAACGAGGTGCGGTATTTGTTGAAAGCTTAGACGATGTGCCACTGGGTGCAACTTGCATTTTCAGTGCGCATGGAGTCGCCACAACGATTGTAACAAAAGCAGAACAACGTCAATTACATATCATTGATGCCACCTGCCCCTTGGTTACTAAAGTGCACTCACAAGCGCAACGCTTTGAACAACAAGAGTTTGAACTCATTATTATTGGTCATGCGGGACATCCTGAAGTTGAAGGTACACGCGGTTGTGTTAATTCAGCAGTACATGTGCTCTGTACACTAGAAGAAGTACGTCAACTAAAAGTGAAAAATCCGCATCGTTTAGCTTATGTCACTCAAACCACATTGAGCGTTGATGATACCTATGAGGTCATTGCTGAGTTGATCAAACGTTTTCCAACAATTCAAGGTCCTTCAGTCAATGATATTTGTTACGCTACGCAAAATCGGCAAAACGCTGTACGTCAATTAGCGGCTAAAATAAATATACTACTGGTTGTAGGCGCACATAATAGTTCAAACTCTAATCGCTTGCGTGAAGTAGGCGAACAAACTAAAATCGCTTCTTACTTGATAGAAAATGAAACCGACTTACAACGAAATTGGTTTGGTGAAAATGCAATCGTAGGTATTACAGCAGCAGCTTCAGCACCAGAAATTTTGATAAATCAAGTACTTAAACGGCTAAGTGAATGGAAAGTGACCCATATTACAGAAATGCCGGGAAAACGTGAAACCACTGAATTTAAAATTCCTGTAAAATTGATAGGTGACCATTAACAATTATGGAATTTTCCGCTCTAACCGCAATATCACCAATTGATGGACGTTATGCCAATAAAACAACTGTGCTACGTCCTATTTTTAGTGAATTTGGCTTAATTCGTTATCGTTTATTAGTAGAAATTCGCTGGTTACAAATGTTAGCCAGTCATCGTGAAATCAAAGAAGTACCTATTCTCAGCGCACATGCTAAAATGTTTTTAAATGACATTTACAAGAATTTTTCGTTAAATGACGCACAACAAGTTAAAAACATTGAACGTACAACTAATCATGACGTAAAAGCTATTGAATACTTTCTAAAAGAAAAAATTAGCCATAATGCTGAATTAAATATCATTAAAGAATTTATTCACTTTGCTTGCACCTCAGAAGATATCAATAATCTTGCTTATGGACTCATGCTGCAAGAAGCCCGTAAAACCGTGTTATTGCCACAAATGGATGCCATTTTAGCCGCTTTAACACAGCTCGCTCAATTACACGCAGAAGTGCCCATGTTATCTCGCACCCATGGACAACCGGCATCTCCCACAACATTGGGGAAAGAAATTGCTAACGTAGTCTATCGCTTACATCGACAACGGCAGCAAATCACCCAAGTGACTATTCAAGGAAAAATGAATGGTGCTGTCGGTAATTACAATGCACACTTTGTGGCTTACCCTAAAATAGATTGGGAATCAACTGCTCAGCAATTTATAGAAGAACTCGGCATTGCGTGGAATCCTTACACCACACAAATTGAACCCCATGATTATATTGCAGAATTATTTGACAACTTAAGTCGTTTTAACACCATTCTAATTGATTTCTGCCGTGACGTTTGGGGCTATATCTCCTTAGGTTACTTTAAACAAAAAACAGTGGCTGGCGAAGTCGGTTCTTCCACAATGCCCCACAAAGTAAACCCGATTGATTTTGAAAATGCAGAAGGCAATTTAGGCATAGCCAACGCAATCATGTTACACCTCGCCACCAAATTACCGATTTCTCGCTGGCAACGTGATTTAACTGATTCTACCGTATTACGTAATATTGGTGTAGGAATTGCGCATAGTTTAATTGCCTATGATTCTTGTCTAAAAGGGATTGGTAAATTAGAAGTAAATCGTGCAATGATTGATGCCGATTTAAATCAAGTATGGGAAGTCTTAGCTGAACCAATTCAAACGGTGATGCGTCGCTATCATATTGAAGAACCTTATGAAAAATTAAAAGCACTCACCCGTGGACGCACAATTAATCAAGTGAATTTGCAAAATTTTATTCAACAATTGGCGATTCCTGAAACTGAAAAAGCCCGCTTGCTTGCACTTACCCCCATTACTTATCTGGGAAATGCAGCTAAACAAGTGCAAAATTTAGCTGAAAAAATAGCAAAATAACACTTCTTTTTGTTTTGAACTGTGATAAAAACAAATCGCAGTTCAAGTAATTTTTACTGCAAATTATCTAAAAATCAAAGTATTATGGGACGCAAACTGTATATTAAAACTTTCGGTTGCCAAATGAATGAATATGATTCTACACGCATGGCACAAGCACTGATCACCTCGCATGGATTAGAACTGACACAAGAGCCAGAACAAGCCGATGTTTTATTATTAAATACTTGTTCTGTAAGAGAAAAACCGCAAGAGAAAGTATTTTCCCAATTAGGCATGTGGCGTGAATTAAAAGCACAACGTCCAGAAATTATTATTGGCGTAGGTGGTTGCGTCGCCAGTCAAGAAGGTGATGCCATTCGCCAACGCGCCCCTTACGTTGATATTATTTTTGGTCCGCAAACTTTACACCGCTTACCAACACTACTAGATCAAACAAGGCAAAATCAAAAAACTGCCATCGACGTGAGTTTTCCTGAAATTGAAAAATTTGACTGTTTACCACCACCACGGGCAGAAGGCGCAACGGCTTTCGTTTCAATTATGGAAGGTTGCAGTCACTACTGTACTTTTTGTGTAGTTCCCTATACACGTGGCGAAGAAATTAGTCGCCCCTTTGAAGACGTACTTGCAGACATTATCATACTCGCAGAACAAGGCGTAAAAGAAGTTACTTTATTAGGACAAAATGTTAACGGTTATCGCGGCAAAATGGCAGACGGAGATATCGCCGATTTAGCCTTATTGATCACCTATATCAATGAAATTCAAGGGATAGAACGTATTCGTTACACCACCTCACATCCGTTAGAACTTTCAGAATCACTGATCCAAGTTTATGCTGATATTCCTAAATTAGTCAATCACTTACATTTACCAGTCCAAAGTGGTTCTGATCGTATTTTAGCGCAAATGAAACGTGGACATACTGTAATTGAATACAAACAAAAAGTAAGACAATTACGTCGAATTCGTCCACAATTAAGCTTATCCTCTGATTTTATTATTGGTTTTCCGGGTGAAACAGAAGAAGATTTTGAAGCAACAATAGACCTAATTAAAGAAATCGGCTTTGATCATTCATTCAGTTTTATTTACAGTCCACGCCCGGGTACGCCAGCGGCTAGTTTACCTGATGATATTGATATAAATGTTAAAAAACAACGTCTTGCACGATTACAAAATTGTATTAACGAAATGGCACAAGCAATTAGTCAAGCCATGATTCATACCGAGCAACGTATTTTAGTAGAAGGTGTTTCACGCAAAGATGAAGCTCAATTAGCAGGACGTACTGAAAATAATCGAGTAGTCAATTTCACAGCTCCAAAAAATCTGATAGGTCAATTTGTTACGGTGAAAATTACCGAGGCATTACCCAATTCATTACGCGGCGAATTGGTTTGATTGATGGAATTTGATTAATGTGAGTTCGATGCACCAAAAATATTGACATTAATGAGGTATGACGTTTCGCCCCACGTGAATTTACTCAAAATTATAAAGTGACATAACCATAACTTTTTTATTCAAGACTGGTTGTTAAAAGATATTTTAACCATTTATCTAATTGGTAGGTTGGTAGATAAGCTATTTTTGAATTTATCATAAGCATTTCACATAAATACTCTTTTGCCTTTACATCCGTATCATCAATGCCATTAAGTTAAGCGTTTCCCCCCTTTTTTAAAGGGAGCAAGGGGGATTTAAGTAATTGAAATATAAAAAATCCCCCTCAATCCTTCTTTGGTAAAGGGGGAAGCAAAATTTCCTTAACTTAATGCTATTGATCCGTATCATCCCATTCAAACGAAAAGTTAAATAATCTGTTAAAATCAAGTTATTCAATGCAGGCAAATAACGTTGTAATTGTTCGGTTTTTAAGGTTTTATCTAGCGAAACACCTATATCTTTTGCTTCAATAAAACCAATTTGGATATTATCTTTCTTGCTCAACGCTATAAAATCAAGCGATCCGCAAGCAATTAACCGATTCTTTTTACTTACTAAAACCTACCATGAGCAGATTTTAGCAACTGCGACAGAGCCCTTTGTTTGCGCTT
>DYNN01000088.1 GCA_020721045.1 Thiomargarita sp.
ACAAATCCTTACCCATTAATGGTAGACGCGGCTAAAAACTGTGTGGCAACTTTTGGCACAAAAACTCATTATCAGGTCAGTACCAGTGGCAAAGCTACCTTTTCGCCGACAACTCAATTGGTTGAACAGGGTCAAAGTGTTACGTTTTCTGTCCTTTCTATCGATGATCAACCCATTGAAAAAATTGAAGGATGCAATGGTGTTTGGGATGGTGGTAATAGTTATACCACAGGAACAATTACAGAGAATTGCATTGTCTTTGCTTCCACAAAAGGTGTAGGGAATGAAGATAAAACAACACACACATTAACCGCTATCCAGAACAGTCATGGCAAAATTAAACCAGACTCTGCAACGATAGAGGATGGAAAATCAGCTTATTTCATGATAACTCCTGAAGATGGATATGAAGTTGACAGTGTAGAAGGGTGTAATGGTTCTTTTTCTTCACAAAATAATGAGTATACTGTCCATGCCGTCACCGAAGATTGTCAAATAACCGCAACTTTCAAAGAGAGTGGATATTCTATTGCAATTTCAATTTATCCAGTTGATGGAGGAACTGTTGATACCAACACGTTGAATGTCAAACATGGTGAAAGTGCCAATTTTATAGTAACACCCGCCACAGGATATGAAATCGGTGGTGTCAGTGGGTGTAATGCTATGTTACAAAGTGAAAATATATACCAAACGGATATAGTGACAAATCCTTGCAACATCACCATTGCTTTTAAAACTAAAGGGCAATTAACAATTAAAGGTGTTGTTGATGGCAATGGTTCAATTTCTCCTCAAGCCATTTCTCTGGATAATGGAAGCATTGCTATATTTGACCTAACTCCTGAAGAAGGTTATGAAATTAAAAGTATTGAAGGATGTGATGGTTATCAACAAGATGAAACTTATACAACCGGTACGATCATCGCAGATTGTACTATTACCGCTGTTTTCAGCATGAAGCAATACACCATTCAAACTGAGATAAGACCGAATGGAGCGGGAAGTGTTAGTCTTTCTTACGAGAGCGTTGAACATGGGAAGACGGTAGATTTTTCTGTTATTCCTACCGATGGTTATGAAGTGGAACTCACCCGTGGGTGCAATGGTGAGCAAATTATTCCTAGCAATAATCTCTATACCACTCGACCAATAGTTGATAACTGCACTTTATTAGCAGATTTCAAACTCAAAAAATATGAGGTGAAATTGACTCACCAACTTACAAATGCGCCTCCCATTGTGGTCAACTTAGACCCGATTGAACATGGACAAAGTACAAGCTTTGATATTTCTTCAGATTCTGGCGAAGAAATAGAAAGTGTTATTGGTTGTAACGGGCATTTAGAAGGTAGTCACTACACAACTGGTATTATTACCGCACCGTGTGAAATGACCGTTTATTATAAAGAATCTGAAAATCAGTGTTCGAGCTATTTACCAGAAGAGGCAGTGCAAGTTACTGTTCCTTGTGTAGAAATAGTGGGACAAGGAATATACACCGGTCAGATGAAATTAATTCCTACAATATCGCCTGCTATTCTTAGTTTTGAAGTGTTAATGGATAGCCTTAAGCTTGTTGACAATATTATACCATCAGATACTTGTGCCATTTTCCCAGCAGATTCTGATCATCCGATTCGTTTGCGGTTAAACTGCGTTACGGTGGCAGATGAGAATTATTGGGCAGAGCTAGATTTGATTAACGATCCAAGTCTTATCCAATTTAACCTGTTTGATTATGGAGTAATGGCTAAATAATATAACGTGGGTTCGATATAAGAAAATCTGTGTTTTATAAAATCAGTCACTTAGCCATCTTTAGGCTAAAAAAGACTTTTCTATAACTTATTGATTTTAAAAGTCAAAAAAATTACGTCGAACTCACGTTAAATTAATAATTTCTAATATCTTCTCATATTCTTGAGGCGTATTTGCATTTAAAAACATATTAGGTACATCGGAAAAATCAGCCTTAACCCAATGATGTTGTTCATACCAAGCGGCTACTTTCCGACCACCTGTTTGTAAAAAAATAATTAAATCAGCTAATAAACTACTTTTTATCAAACTAAACACCATTTGCACCCGTTGCCCATCTTCTGCCACACAGATATCAGCATTCTGTTCATACAATGTTGTATATAAACGTGTTGTTAATTGGTCTGAAATAAAAGGCGAATCGCAAGGCACAAATAAAACATACTCTGTTTGTACAGCTTGTAAACCGCTGGCAATACCGGCAAGCGGACCCGCATATTCACCAAAAATATCGTTAATAACATTACAATCAGTCTGTTGTGCGTATATCGTTTGATTGCGATTTGCATTAATAATCACTTGTTGAACTTGGGGACGCAAAGCATGAACAATATATTGAATCATTGATTGATGATGTAACTGTAAAAGTCCTTTATCTTGTCCTCCCATCCGTGTGGCACGTCCACCCGCCAAGATAACGCCTGTTATTTTATGAAAATCGATGAGCATATATTTTCCTTTTTGTAATGGATTTAAATTGTAATGTGATAGCGATAAATAAATGATAACACGCGCTTCTCTCTCTAATACAACCTAATTTTTTTGAATTTAGTTATAATAGCGCAACTTCATCATGTGACAAAAACAGCTTATGGAAAAAACTTATTCACCTCAAGCCATTGAAGAACATTGGTATAAAATATGGGAAAAGAAAGGTTACTTTACCCCAAAAGGACAAAGTACACCTTTTTGCATCATGATTCCACCGCCTAATGTGACGGGCACACTACATATGGGTCATGCGTTTCAAGACACGTTGATGGATATTTTGACCCGCTATCATCGAATGTTAGGCGATAATACTTTATGGCAACCGGGCACTGATCATGCGGGTATTGCCACTCAAATGGTTGTGGAAAGACAATTATCAGAACAAGGTTATACGCGTCATGATTTAGGGCGTGAAGCATTTGTTGAAAAAATATGGCAATGGAAACAACAATCTGGTGGACATATTACCCGTCAATTACGTCGAATGGGCGCATCGTTAGATTGGCAGCATGAACGCTTTACCATGGATGACGGTTTATCTCACGCCGTCAGAGAAGTTTTTATTCGCTTATACGACGACGGCTTAATTTATCGTGGTAAACGCCTAGTGAATTGGGACCCGGTGCTACACACTGCCGTCTCCGATTTAGAAGTGATGTCACAAGAAGAAAACGGATTTATGTGGCATTTGCGCTATCCATTGGCAGATGACAGCGGTTACTTAGTCGTTGCCACCACACGCCCTGAAACCATGTTAGGTGACACCGCTGTTGCTGTTCATCCCGATGACAAACGTTATCAACAGTTTATCGGTAAAAAAATCAATTTACCTTTGACAATGCGTAAAATCCCAATTATTGCAGATGAATATGTTGATCCTGAATTTGGATCAGGCTGTGTCAAAATCACACCCGCACACGATTTTAATGACTATGCCGTGGGTCATCGCCACGATTTACCCTTAATTAACATTTTCACAATTGATGGTAAAATCAACGAACATGCACCACGCGCCTATCGTGACCTTGATCGATTTGAAGCGCGTAAACGCATTGTGGCTGATTTAGAAACTGCCGGCTTAGTTGTTGATATTAAACCACATAAATTAATGGTACCCCGTGGCGATCGCAGCGGTGCCGTGATTGAACCCTTCTTAACCGATCAATGGTACGTCAAAGTTGCACCTTTAGCTGAAGTGGCAATTAAAGTTGTTGAAGACGGTAGAATTAAATTTATTCCTGAAAATTGGACTAAAACCTACTACGAATGGATGCACAACATTGAAGATTGGTGCATTAGCCGACAAATTTGGTGGGGACATCGAATTCCCGCTTGGTATGATAAAGAAGGCAAAGAATATGTTGGTTATTCAGAAGCGCATGTGCGAGAAAAATATCATTTAACTAAAGAAATCAAACTAGAACAAGATGCAGACGTACTAGATACTTGGTTTTCTTCAGCATTATGGCCCTTTTCCACTTTAGGCTGGCCAGATGACACTAAACGAATGAAAAACTTCTATCCAACCAGTGTGTTAGTGACTGGATTTGACATCATTTTCTTCTGGGTTGCCCGTATGATCATGATGGGATTAAAATTTATTGGTGACGTGCCTTTTCGAGAAGTCTATATCCACGGACTGATTCGAGACAGTGAAGGGCAAAAAATGTCCAAATCCAAAGGGAATGTGCTTGATCCAATTGATTTAATTGACGGAGTTGATTTAGAAACATTGGTTAAAAAACGGGCAACTGGTTTAATGCAACCAGAAATGGCACCGAAAATTGAAAAAAATACACGGGAATCTTATCCTAATGGAATTCCTGCTTTTGGAGCAGATGCATTACGCTTTACTTTCGCAGCCTTAGCTTCTACTGGTCGTGATATTCGCTTTGATTTAGGCAGAATTGAAGGATATCGCAACTTTTGTAATAAATTGTGGAATGCTACCCGCTACGTTTTGATGAACACTGAAGGTAAAGATACCGGTTTGAATCAATGTGAAATTGAACTTTCTTTGACAGATCAATGGATTATTGGACAATTACAAACAGTGGAACAATTAGTTGAACGACATTTACAAGAATATCGCTTTGATTTAGCTGCACAAACACTATATGAATTTACTTGGAATGAATATTGTGATTGGTACTTGGAATTTTCTAAACCCGTTTTACAATTAGAACATGCAACACAAGCCCAACAACGCGGTACACGACAAACCTTAGTCCGTGTATTAGAATCATTATTGCGTTTATTGCACCCGTTTATTCCGTATATTACCGAAGAATTGTGGCAAAAAATAGCACCATTAGCCGGAAAATCAGGCGAAACAATTATGTTGCAACCTTATCCTAAATATCAAGCTGACAAAATTGATGAATCATTATTTCAAGAAATTCAGTGGATTAAGCAATTTATTTTAGGCGTACGTCGTATTCGCGCGGAAATGGATATTGCACCGGGTAAACTATTACCAGTGTTGTTACAAAATGGTGATGCGACCGATCAGAAAAAATTGAGTAAACATCAATCACTTATTACACATTTAGCGCGTTTAGAATCAACCACATGGCTGACTATGGACACAAATGCACCCGAATCAGCTATTGCCTTAGTGGGCGACATGCGCGTTTTGATTCCTTTGGCTGGCTTAATTGATAAAGAATCTGAAATCAATCGCTTAGATAAAGAAATTGAAAAATTACGTAGAGAAATAGAAAAATGTACAACTAAGCTTGATAATCCTCAATTTATTGCCCGTGCACCCCATGATATTGTAGAAAAAGAACGTCAACGTGTCGCTGAAATGATGGGTTCTTTACAACAGTTGGAAATGCAATTGCAAAAAATTAAAGCTATGTAATTCAAACGATTATCTAGCGCAGTAGGGTGCGATAGCGTCATATACCATTTTCATGCGACGTATGACGCTGGCTTATACGCCCTACCGTGCTAAATTTCATTACCCCAAATATATAAGCGAGGAATCCAATAAGTTAATAGGCTTGCAATAATAACAGAAACTATTGATCCTATTATAAAAATATTCCAAGAATCTGGTTTTAAAGCACCTAATGCAATAATTAAAATTAAAATCGGTAAATCCAAATAATGGGTAAAAGAAGGCACAAGTTTTCCTCGTTCTTCTAATAATTCAGGGGTAAAATGTCCTTTAATTAAAGCCTGTTGAGTCATTCGACGTAATCGCATGAAATACAAGCGTGTAATAGTATTTCCTTCAATAAATTCAGCGAAAAATAAAATCGCCATTCCAAGCAACCAAGGAACATTTAGAAATGCCATGCCACCATAAAATTCAACAATTAACCAACTTCCCGAAACAAGTAACAGCACCGCACTAGGAACAACTAATCCATCATAAAATACGGCAATATTACGCACGGCTTCAGAAAATTGATGTAAATCACGCAGTTGGCGCGACCGCAAATCCGCCATCCACACGCCAACCAATCCAGCACCCATCAAAATTGCGCCTAAAATATGTATAAATTTCAAAAAGTTATAACTCATAAAACTAACCTCCTGATTTGCTTTGGGTAAGAGGGGAGGTGAATAAATTGACTACTTTGCTTTGCCTTGATTAGCGACTGCATCCATTGCTTGTTGAATTGCCGTTTGATCGCCCAAATAATAGTGTTTCAATGGACGTAAATTATCATCTAATTCATAAACTAATGGAATACCTGTTGGAATGTTTAAGCCAACAATTGCTTGTTCAGATACATTATCAAGATATTTAACTAATGCGCGTAAACTGTTGCCATGTGCGGCGATGATCACTTTTTTACCACTTTTAATAGTAGGCGCAATGGTATTTTCCCATAATGGCATAAAACGGGCTACGGTATCTTTTAGGCATTCGGTCACGGGTATGTCTGTTTCTGCCAAATGAGAATAGCGTGAATCATGTCCGGGATAACGATCGTCTGATTTTTCTAAAGCAGGTGGTGGAATATCGTAGCTTCTACGCCAAATTTTAACTTGTTCTTCACTGTGTTTTTGAGCGGTTTCTGCTTTATTTAAGCCTTGCAATGCGCCATAGTGTCGTTCGTTAAGTCGCCATTCGTGATGTACTGGAATCCACATTAAATCCATAACATCTAAAGTGATCCACAGTGTCCTAATGGCACGTTTTAATACGGATGTATAGGCGATGTCAAAAGTAAATCCTTCTTGTTTTAAAACTTCGCCTGCTGCATTGGCTTCTTTTAAACCTTGTTCTGATAAATCGACATCGGTCCAGCCAGTGAACCGATTTTCTTTATTCCATACACTTTCACCGTGTCTTAGTAAGACCAGTTTGTACATTGTTATAACTCCACACTTTGTAGATTGAGTTGTAAATAATCACGTTTGATATGGTGATTTAATGAGAAGATAATTGTAAATAATTTTTATGTAATTCAGCCACTTGTTTTATCAGATGCGCTTGATTGCCGTTATTATCAATAATATCATCGGCAATAGCCAGTCGATCTTGTCGTCGTGCTTGGGCTGCCAGCATTTTATCAATTTCAATTGCGCTAAAACCATTACGTTTAGCGAGGCGATCTCGTTGTAAAGTTACTTCACAATCAACCACTAAAATACGATCAACTATATTCATTTGCTGAGTTTCCAAAAGTAAAGGAATGCTCAGAATACAATAGGGATAAGTGATTTGCTGTGCTTGAGTTAACATAATTTCTCGAATGCGTGGATGCAAGATGGCTTCTAATTGTTGTCTTTCTTTTGGATTATTAAATACTTGTTGTCTCAATTGAGCGCGATTTAAATGTCCATCTGGATTAATAATTTTTGCGCCAAACGCATTTTCAAGCAATATTAGCGTGGGTTGTCCGGGTTGTACCAGTTCATGAGCAATGATGTCTGCATCAATGATTGGTACTTGCAATTGGGTAAAGTAGTCAGAAACCGTTGTTTTTCCACTGGCAATACCACCCGTTAAACCCACTTTAAATGGCACTTAAAATCGTCCCCACGTTACGTAAGCATGAACAATATCGTGTCCCCATAATAAGGTAATCCAGCCTGCACCCGCAAGATAAGGTCCAAAAGGAATTGGGATATTTTTATCGCGTCCTAATAGAATGATGCCGATAAGTCCAATTGTTGCGCCCACCAACGATGACATTAAAATAATCACTGGTAGTAATTGCCAACCCATCCAAGCACCTAATAAGGCTAACATTTTAAAGTCGCCGTAACCCATACCTTCTTTTTTCATCAATAATTTAAATAGCCAATAAACTGACCACAAGATTAAATAACCTGCCATTGCACCGATAACACTGTCTTGCAATGTGGTATAAGTACCAAATAAATTAAATAAAATACCTAGCCAGAGGAATGGTAAAGTAATATGATCGGGCAGGAGATGATGATCAATATCGATCATGCTTGCAGCAAGTAATGCCCAAGTTAAAATCAATATACCTAGCAGTGGTAAACCATAGCCCATTTGCCACGCAGTCAACATTGCTAATAATGCGCTGGCAATTTCAATGAGTGGATAACGAATCGAAATATGTTTTTGGCAGGCTGTGCATTGACCGCGTTGCCATAAATAGCTCAGTACCGGAATATTTTCTAATGCTGTAATGTAGTGACCGCAATGTGGACATCGTGAACGAGGAACTACTAAATTAAAAGGTTCAATTGTTTTTTCTTCAATAGAATCAGGCGATAATAATGCTGTGCATTCTGCTCGCCATCCACGTTCCATCATCACAGGTAAACGATAAATCACTACATTTAAAAAGCTGCCTATAATAAGTCCAAATAAGCCGGCTACCACAATGACCGCCGTTGGTTCATTCGCTAGAAAGTCAAGTAATTCCATAGGATGACTATCCTTATTATTATTTAAGTTGAGAAATTATGCCAGAATTACCAGAAATTGAAACTATTAAACGTGGTCTCAGTCTTCATTTAGAAAATCAATTTATAAAACAAGTGATTATCCGTGAAACACGATTGCGTTGGCTGATTCAGCCCAGTTTATCAACGGATTTAACAAATCAACAAATCAAGAAAATTCAACGACGTGGTAAATATTTATTATTCGAATGTACGCAAGGTTATTTGTTAATTCACTTGGGTATGTCTGGTAATTTACGTTTAGTGCCTGTGGCGACTACGGTTAAAAAACATGATCATATTGATATTATCTTGATGAATAATCAGTGTTTACGTTACCACGATCCACGTCGTTTTGGTTGTGTACTGTGGACGATAGAGCCTATTTTATCACATCCTTTATTGCAATATTTGGGTGTAGAACCGTTAGAAGCAAATTTTACCGGCGAATATTTATATCAACAGGCTCGAAATAAAAAAAGTGCAATCAAAAATTTCATCATGAATAATCATATTGTCGTAGGTGTTGGTAATATTTATGCAAATGAAGCATTGTTTTTAAGCAAAATTCATCCGATGACCGCAAGTGGTACGCTTTCTTTGGCTGATTTTGAAAAGTTAGTAAAAAGTATTCGACAGGTTTTACAAACAGCCATTGCCATGGGGGGCACTACATTGCGCGATTTTACTGATAGTAAGGGCAAACCGGGTTATTTTAAACAAGCTCTACAAGTCTATGGTCGTCAGGGCGAAAATTGTTTAGTGTGTGGGCAAGAAATTGAGTTGCAAAAAATAGGACAACGTGCCAGTTATTTCTGTCCACGTTGTCAGTTGAAATGAGTGATAATTAACGTACGCTAGCCAACAACATGTTTGCTTGCGGAATGCAGCCTCTACCCACCATCCATACAACTTTGTGGGATTTAGTAGGTAAATTACTGGGTAATTGGTATAATATGACTTTTTTAAAGCTAGAACTGCCTCGTGCAGAAGTTACTTCTACTGTATATGTATCACCATAAACAACAGGTAAATTACTGGGCCAATTGAGTGTAGATTGATGGGCGGGCCACACGGCTTTAACTGCTTGTCCGCTGGATTTGTGTTTAATTAATAAATCACTGGCGATATCACTTTCGCTCGCGGGTCGCCATAATGTGATATGATCAGAGGTGACGCAGTAGTGGCGTTTTCTAGCACTCACATTGATTGACCAAAGATTATCTGGGACACTGGTTTTACTCGGACGTTTTGCTGATTGAGCTTGTTGAATGATCATATCAGATAAAGTTTGAATCAGTTTAGTATCTTTTACTGGGTTGTTTTGTGCGGGATCGCGTAACTGACCTTGATACGGACCTTTGACGGTTAAAGCCTCACCACTGGTAAACACCACAGTAATCTCAGTGTTTGCGGGAATGCTAATGGGAGAATTACTCTTTAACTGTTGTCCTTTAGGAAATAAAGTTGAATTAGAATGAACCGTAACCATATCAAAAGCGTGCACGGCACTAAAACAGGAGACCATCCCCATCAATAAAATTAATCTTAACATACACAACACTCCTTTTTTAAATTCAAAGTAACTACAAATTAGGAAAAATATATCAGCAAAAAAAGCGATATAGGATATTTTAAGTGTAGCAAAAATGATGTACTTATAGGTCATTTTTCCCCTTATTCACCAGATTTTTTTTCCACTATGTGACACAATACGCTATGTCAAATTCATCTTCTCAAGTTAAAATAAGTCAGCAAACTTCCGTACCACCATTTGCATATTTATTAAATAGTTACATCAAACGTCGTTGTATCGATTACACTGAGCTTGCGGATTATGTGGAAGTACGACATGAAACCGTATTACGTTGGCTAACAGGCAAAGTTAGCCGACCACGTCAACAACAAAGTATTATCAGATGCGCAGATTGTCTTAATTTGACCAATGCGGAGCGTACTGAATTATTATTAGCGGCTGGATTTTCTTCTCAACGGGTGACACACGTAATGCCATCACCACCAAATTTATCGTTATCTTTTGCTTCAATGTATAGCAGTCCATTTGTGATCGGACCGCCAATTACTGAACCCCGCCAATTTTTTGGGCGCGAATATTTATTAAAACGAATTTTTGATTTATGGAAATGTATGCCATTGCAACATATTGCGGTGGTTGGTTCAAAACGCAGTGGAAAAACTTCTTTATTGCACTACATTCGGCGCATTATTGATACACCAAACGAACAATTACGTCCTAATCAACGCAATAATTGGATGATACCGGGTTATCAATGGGTTTTCGTTGATTTTCAGGACCCACGGATGTGCTATCAAGAAAGTTTGTTGCGCTATATTTTAAACGAACTCGATTTACCGGTGCCAGAACCGTGCGATTTGATTAACTTTATGGAAGTGACTGATCAATATTTAGAAATTCCAACACTGATTTTATTGGATGAAGTATCAGCAGGTTTAGCTGCGCATGAATTAGACGAGCAATTTTGGTGGGGAATGCGCTCATTGGGTAGCAATCATGCGGGTGGTAAAGTAGGTTTTTTGATGACGGCACATGAACCGCCGGAAAAATTGGCTTATGCTCAAGGCAATCCTTCGCCATTTTTTAACATTTTTGGGCATGTGTTTAATTTAGGTGCTTTAACGATGAATGAAGCCTTAGATTTGATTCACAGTTCTCCGATTCCTTTTGCCGACAATGATGTAGAGTGGATTTTAGAACAAAGCGCGTTGTGGCCCGCTTTACTGCAAATTTTATGTCATTCTCGCTTAGTTGCTTTAGAAGAGAATATTCAGGGAGAAGCGTGGAAAAAAGAAGCTGTGCGACGTATGAAACCTTATCTCTATTTGTTGCATCCGATGCGTGAAGAATAAAGGTAACGTGAGTCCGATATAAGAAACGATTGATTTTAATAGTAAAAAATTCCATCGAACTCACGTTATTCAATACTTCGGACAGAACAGCAATAGTTGAACTGTTCGAACCATTATTTTAAGTCATGCGACTCAACACATCTTCTTCTCTTACATGATGAAATACAACACCAGCAATATGGATTGCTAAGAGTGCTAAAAATATCCAAGCACCACAAGAATGTGCATCATCAATGTAAGTTTCCCATTCTGGATTAGCAGGAAATAATGTTGGTAGTGTTAAACCATAAAAGCTCACTTCAAAACCATGTATGTTTGATAATGCATAACCAGAAATAGGCATAAACAACATCATAATATAAAGCAAGCCATGTACAATTTTTGCTAAAATAATATTAATTGAAGGAAAATGATTAGGGTATAGTGGAGCTGTTGTTGTAAAACGTAGCATTATCCGTAACAGTACGAGTATAAATACTAATACGCCCGTTGATTTATGTAAACTAAACAGTTTCCAAGGTTTTGTGTCCTTAAATTCTACCATAACAAAGCCTATAACAAAGATCATGGCAAACAATACCATCATCACCCAATGTAAAATACGTACACTGCCGCAATATTTATTCATGTATTCTCTCTCAATTTAAATTAGGAAAAATTATGCGTTATTGGTTAATTATTCTCTACACAGCTAGTTTACCCTGTTTTGCAATTGAATTACCAGATATTGGAAATTCTTTTGGCACACTACTTACTCCAACTGAAGAAGATCAATTGGGTGCTGCGTTTATGCGCGAATTACGTCAACAAGTCACAATTATTGATGACGTAGAAGTTAATCAGTATGTTAATGAATTAGGAAGAAAATTAGTAGCTTATAGCAATGAACCTCAACAACGTTTTCATTTCTTTGTTATTGATGATGAGCAAGTAAACGCATTTGCAGTGCCGGGTGGTTATATTGCGTTGTATAGTGGTTTAATTTTAAAAACCCAAAGCGAAAGTGAATTAGCTTCAGTCATCGCACATGAAATTTCGCATGTTACCCAGCATCATTCTGTACGCACTATAGAATCTATGAGTAAATTTTCGTTCCCAATGATGGCAACCCTGTTGGCAGCAATTGTTTTAGGCAGTAAAAATCCGGAATTGGCGCAAGCGGCAATTACGACAACGATTGCGGGTGCTCAACAGTTGGAAATTAATTTTACACGTGAACATGAAAAAGAAGCCGATCGTTTAGGTATGCAAATATTACATGACTCAGGTTTTGATCCCTACGATATGCCTAAATTTTTTGAACAGTTACAATCGATTAGTCGTTATTATCAAACAATTCCAGAGTTTTTACGCACCCATCCCATGAGCACGGATCGAGCCGCTGAAGCGTATTCACGGGCTGAACAATATCCTAAAAGCAATTTACATAAAGACAGCCCTTACTACCACCTAATGCGCGCTAAAATCTTAACTATTCTTGATAAAGAACCGCCTCACTTAGTGCAAAAACTGCAAACGATGTTACAGGAAAAACGCTTTCGTGATGAACGGGCTACGCGTTATGCGTTGGCATTGGCTTTGTTAGCGAATAAACAAGTAGATCAAGTACAAGCGCAAATTGATTGGTTATTGCAACATGATGGCGATCGTGTTGTATATCGGTCGCTTTCAGCACAATTAGCGTTAGCACAAAAAAACACTCAAGCAGCTATGCAACAATACAGTCAGGCATTGCTCGTTTATCCGAATAATCAAAAATTGAGTTTAGAATATGCAGAATTATTAGTGCAAAATCAACAGGCTGAAAAAGCTAAAGCCTTACTATTAATTTTACCAACTGACGACAATCCCAACTATTACTTTCTGTTAGCTCGAACTTATAAAGCGACTGGTGAATTGCCCGATTCATACTTAACGATGGCAAAATATTATGATTTAAATGGACAAACAGCATTAGCCGTAGAACAATTAAAATTAGCCCGCAAACTCGATAACCTCAGTTTTTACATGGCAACACGAATTGAAGCCCGTTATCGCGAATTACAAAAACAGTTACTTGAAGAAAAAGAGCAAGAAAATTAATCAATTAGCTTGATGTTACAGAAGTGTTACATTATTGTGCTGGTATTGTTACGTCAAGCTAAACTATGCTTACACACAAGGTAGTTGACTTATTAAAGTAAGAGCTTAACTAGATTGCTTTACATATATTTAAATGTATGTAACAATGAATA
>DYNN01000167.1 GCA_020721045.1 Thiomargarita sp.
GTTTCACTCAGATAGTTCACTCAGGCATTGGGATTATGTTAGCAAAATATTGTGTATTCAAGCAAATCTTAAAATGCCAACGCATGAAAGGTGTTGGTCATGTCCTCTAAAAATATCTCTAAAGATGTTCCAGCATGGGAAGTGCGGGCGGCTCAAGTTGCTGTTGAAGTGACAAAGAAGCTGTCAAAGAGAAGTCCTAAAATTAAGCAGTCAAAGCCGCGTGAGTGGTTATCGACGGCACAATATGCAGAGCGAATGGGTATAACGACTTCTGCTGCTCAAAAGCGTTTAGCGCGTGCATTTAGTGCGAAATATTATGATTTACCGAAATTGTCAGGCGATAACTTGTTAGCAAATAAGAGTGATTTGTTTTATAACAAGAAATTAGCTGGTAATAATTTAGTCATTCGTTGCGTTCCTAATTCAAAAGGAAACAAGAAATATGAAGTTCTTTTATCATCGCTTCCCGATTATGAACCTTGTGAATCAAAAGTAGATGAGTCAGTAAATGATGCGGATGGTTTTCATAATCAAATTCATAGTTTTTTAGAAGAGGCAAAACCAAAAATCTTTTGTGACTGGGTAACAATGTCACAGCGTCATCCAGAATTAGTAAATAGAGAAAATTTAACGGGCGGGTTGTTTTTGGTAGTAGCAAATAATGGTCAGTTATTACATGGTTATAGACAAGGAGACGGTCAGGATAAAACAGATTTTCTTTTAGTTTCGCCTAAAGAAGATTTAAAAAAGCAAGCTCAAATGTATTTTGGTTGTGAGGGTTCTTGGGATTCAAGAGTTTTTATTAGATTGTTAAATGGTCGTGTAGATTTACATGGGAATATAGGAAAATTTAGTCGTCCAGATAATGTTTTCGGTTATTCATTAGAAGAATGTATTGAGATAGCAAATAAGTTGTTAGTAGAGAATGATTTGCCACCTTTTACTTGTGGGGATTTTATAGAACCTTATTTTGATGCGGATGACAATTTGGTTTCGGGTTGGACGGGTGCAACTTTCTCTCGAATTGATTTAACGGTAAATTTAAGTTTTGGTTGTGCTAATGATGTTTCTGAATATTTGGGTTGGCTTGGCACTCAACACATTTCCCGCATGAGAAATCATGTTCATCCTGATGGCAATACGGTTGAAATTGGTTGCAATGATAGTGTGGATGGTAGAAGTAAATATATTCAAATGATTGCTTATAATAAGGCTGTAGAGTTTGAGAAACATTCGACAAAACATTTAAAGAGATTAACTAAGAAATTTAAGAAAGGTTTAATCGAATTAGATTTGGATTATACAAATGATTATTATGAGAAATTACAGAATTATATGAATGAGTTAGGTGTTGCTCGTTTAGAATTACGTTTAAAAAGAGATTATTTACAACAGCATTCAGATATAAAGTATTTAGGTGATTTGCAAAAAGACTTTTCACAGTTGGATAAGATATTTATTGAGCGTTGGACAACTGCAACGCGGGAGTTTACGATGAAAGACATTAATCAAATGAGTTTGAAAGAAAGAGAAGTTTATGGTCAATACCTTGCGGGTGTTGATATGTCAAAAGCCTATGGAAGCAAAGCAACATTCTATAGAAAAAGAAATTTATTATTACCTTATGGTATTGATATTTCCCAGCCTTACAAAGGTGAAACAACTGCACCTAAATTACAAGGTATGCGGACTTTAAAAGTGAGAGCATTACCGATGCCTGATTGGTATTATTTGCCTCCAATAAAATCTGATAAAGCAGCTTAATTTAAGTAGGTTATTTTTGAATAAAGAGTTTACGGTTAAATTTAAGTACTCTTCAGATGAAGAGCTTAAGCAGATAGTTATACGTTTGTACACTGGTCAATTAGTAACCAGTGGTCAAGCAGCACGAATGTTACATATCGACAAAGAATCGTTTTTATCACAATTAGAACGTTATCAGGTTGCTGTTCATAAGTTAGATACTGATGAGGTAGTGTCCAAGATGCAAACGAATAATGATAAAGCGATTTCTTTGGTTCGAGATATAGTAAGAAAGACGAAGATGACCAATCAAGGTAGAGCACCTCATTTTTGGTCAAGGTCTGATATGATTGATGTAATTGAATGGATTATTAAGGTGGCATAATAATTAGAAATATTAAATAGTTATATCTTTATTTTGATAAATGTAACAGAAATCAAGTATAATAATTTGAATTTGTTACATTAATCAAGTGAGGATTTTATGAGCGACTGGGGTGGCAAAAGAGACGGGTCGGGTCGAAAAGCATCATCTAACGGTAAAACAGTAGTGATGCGCATACCTGAATCAAAGATTGAAGAAGTTAAGCAGTTAATTAGCGGCGTTTCTAATAATGATAAAAGCGAGTTTTCTGAGATAGAGAATTTGATTAATAAATGGGAAGAGTTAATTACTGTAGAACGTTCAAAACAACCACGTTGGGAAAATGCAGCAAGATTGCTAAAAGAATTAAAAGAAGTTGTTAAGAAAAATAGTTGATTTTATTGTTTAATTTGATATAATAACCCCATTCTCATCTTACTTTGCGCACTTAATTCGCCTCTCGGGTATTATGAGAATAAATTTTTAGTGCAGATTTCGGCTACTCACTCTCTGTCTGCATTTCAAGAACCCCAGAAATGGGGTTTTTTATTGTCCGTTTGATTTCTCTGATAAATTAGGAATAAATCTGTGCGATTTATTAGGTAAAAGGGTTTTTGGTTTTTAGAGAAGTGAACTTTAAGAAATCTCTGTCTGCGGTTAAAAGTTCTTTAACACCGTGATGTAAACATAAAGCAGCAATTCTTGCATCGTGAATTTGAGCACCGGTAGTTTTGGATTGAGAGATTAAAGTTTGAAAGGTTCGCCAATAGCCAATGCTCTCATGTAAAACAACTAAGCTGGGTGATTCAAACCAACAGTTAATTTGTTCTAAAGCTAAAGAAAGAGGTGTAGCGGGTTTGTAGATTTTGGAATGAGTAACAATCGCTAAAAACTCGTGCAATGAAGGTGAGGTAATTGCCCATGTTTGAGTTGATTCGGCTAATTGAGTAATAATTTTGTTAGCGATTAAATGGTTAGGAGAATCTTCTCGGTGAGCATAAACTAAAACGTTAGTATCAACAGCAATCATTGAATATGTCCTTGATAAATCATCTCTTTTATTTCTGCATCGGACAAGTTAGATTGCAAACCCTCTCCTTTAAAACTGGCTTTTCGCAAGTGAAAAGTTTTTTCTTCTTTGGTAATAAAATCAATTACCGCTTTTTCTAATCCTTCCTGTAAAGAAAAGCCTTTCATTAAAGCTACCTTATTGATGTGTTCTATTAGGTTATCGTTAATTTCTACATACATGTGAATTTTTCTCTTGTTAGGATAAAGATTGGTTGTGTGAAGGCTGAGATTAATTTTAGCGTATTCCCATTTTTATTGGCTATCTTATAACGTTATAAGATAGATTCAACT
>DYNN01000168.1 GCA_020721045.1 Thiomargarita sp.
TTTGGGGAATTTTGATTCAACGCGTAAGACGTAATCTTATAGGGCGCAATAGCGTTAGCGTATTGCGCCGTATGAAAACACTAACATCAATCTAAGAATTAATCATGCCAGACTATCGCCGCTATCGTATTCAAGGTGGGACTTACTTTTTTACTGTGAATTTGTTGGAAAGGTATTCTAACGATCTTTTGATTCGTCATATTGATACGCTTCGCCTCAATGCCATTAAGTTAAGGCTTTAGAATACATGTTTACGTTGAGTTCGATGGTAATGCAACAAACGCGTAAGACGTAATCTTAATAGGGCGCAATAGCGTTAGCGTATTGCGCCGTATGAAAACACTAACATTAATCTAAGAATTAATCATGCCAGACTATCGCCGCTATCGTATTCAAGGCGGGACTTACTTTTTTACTGTGAATTTGTTGGAAAGGTATTCTAACGATCTTTTGATTCGTCATATTGATACGCTTCGCCTTGTTGTAAAAGAAACCCGTAAACGTTGGCCATTTCATATTAATGCTTGGGTGGTTTTACCCGAACATTTGCATTGCGTATGGACACTGCCTCCGGGCGATGATGATAACGCTAACCGCTGGCGAGTTATCAAACAAAGTTTTTCTAAAGCATTGCCTGTTACCGAAAGACGTTCTGCTGTGCGTGTTGTCCGTGGGGAACGCGGTATTTGGCAACGCCGATTTTGGGAACATATCATTATGGATGAGATGGACTATACAGCACATATCGATTATTGTCACATCAATCCAGTCAAACATGGTCTGGTTAAAAAGGTCTCGGATTGGCCTTATTCAACTTTTCATCGCTATGTTGAACAGGGCGTTTATCCTATAGACTGGGCAACATTCCCAACTATTGACTTTGTTGCTGGTGAACGACATTAAGAGAGTTACCGGTGTGGTAAACATACGGCGCAATACGCTGACGCTATTGCGCCCTATAGGTTATTACTATAGTAACGCTGCCGAAGGTGGTTGGATTATTGCTGAATATCCGGCCTTCCTAGGTTGTGTTTCTTAGGGATGAGATGAACAAGAGGTACTGACAAACATTAAAGAGGCTATTACCACTTGTGTTTTTTAAATATCTCAAAATATTCTTTTAACTCTAGGAACTTATCAGGTTTTTTGCCAATTTCCCGCTCAAAAATCTGACACAAGGCTTCTGCGAATTTACGCGCCTCGCTTGCCTGATGTTTAGGCTCGGTCGTGACAACAAATACTTGATCATATTGCTGTTTTAAGCAGAGAAAACCATCTTGAGATTCTAAATCAGAAAGTGCCATAAATAAATATCCTTTTCCTTCATATTATTTTTCTATTTAATAACACGCCGACATCCAACTGACAAGAAAATCAAATTTGTCAGAAGATGTTCTAGTGACTTGTATTAACTATTTTTATATACTTACTGTATTTGTCAATCGTTGTCAAACTTTGTGAAAAACTTATCAGTATTGAGGAGGTATAATGGCGGAAAGTAAGGCATTCTTTTTATTGCGTTTAAATGATCATATTCAATATTTAAAGAAAATAGATGCAACTCTTGCGGGAAAAAGTGATTTTGAAGGAACAGATTGTCATGATTGTAAACTGGGTAAATGGTTATATGGTATTGGTTTTCAAGAAGTAAGTGCTATGAAAAATCCTAAAGCGTTAGAAGTTTTTGGGGAACTTTTTGAACCTCATCAGCATTTCCATGAAATCAGTAAACTGGCAATTGAACGGAAAAGATCAGGGGCAGAAATGGATGCAAAAGCATTAGTTACCGAGATGCATGTGCTTTCTCGTGTTATTTCTCAGAAATTATTGGAGTTGGATAATCTTGATTGATAGTTGGCGATTATTCCAAATCTGAGTGATAGAAATGATTTTTAAACCTTTAACCTAAAATTATGTAAATTCTTATGAAACTTCCTACTTGTGATGATTATGATCCCAATTCTATTTCTTTTGAACAGGCATTACGCCATATTGAAGAAGATTTACAACCTATTGTAAGTCAAGAACAAGTTGCTATTCGAGAAGCCGTTGATCGCGTGTTAGCTGAAGATGTATTGGCACGCATTAATGTACCTGCTTATGTTAATTCAGCGATGGATGGTTATGCTGTACATAGTGATGATTTACCTAAGGAAAGACATGTACAATTAACAATGGTGGGTGTTTCTTTTGCGGGTAAGCCTTTTGCGGAAGTTGTTGCTAAAGGACAGTGTGTGCGAATTTTTACCGGTGCCATGTTACCTATAGGTACTGATACTGTTATTATGCAAGAACATGTTACGGTACAAGGCGACCAGATTACCATTACCACCGGCAATCAAATTGGGCAACATGTACGTGCAATTGGTGAAGATTTGACAGTGGGGCAAACGATCAGCGGCAGAGGTAGATTATTATCACCAGCGGATATTGGATTACTGGCTTCACAAGGTATTCCAGAGGTTAAGGTGAAACGTCGTTTACGAGTGGCTTTTTTTTCGACCGGCGATGAATTATGTGCGATTGGTAAAATACCTGACATAGGTCAAATTTATGACAGTAATCGTTATGTGTTGTACACTGCGCTGACACAGTTGGGTGTTGAAATAATGGATATGGGGATTGTGCGTGATGTACCTGCTGAATTGGAACAGGCATTTTTAGTCGCTGCTAAGGAAAATGATGCGATAATTACATCGGGCGGAGTTTCTGTCGGTGATGCTGATTATGTGACTGAAATTTTACGGCGTATTGGTCAAATTAATTTTTGGAAAATTGCGGTCAAACCCGGACGCCCCTTGACTTTTGGTAAAATTCAGCAAGCCGCTTTCTTTGGTTTACCGGGTAATCCCGTTTCAGCAATCAATACATTTTATCAATTTGTCCAGCCCGCATTACGCCGTTTAATGGGACAAGATTCACGAAAACCAGTACAATTTGAAGTCACTTGTGCTTCCAATTTGACTAAACGTCCGGGTAGGCTTGAATTTCAACGTGGAATTCTCAAACATAATGATAATCAAGAACTGGTGGTTTATTCAACTGGTAAACAAGGACCGGGTATTCTCAGTTCCATGAGTCAAGCAAATTGCTTTATTGTATTACCAATTGACTGTGGTAATGTAGCAGTTGGCAATAAAGTGATGGTAGAACCATTTAATCGATTAGTCTAATGCGTTTGACTCGGTTATACTAGGAGAGTATGGTTTTCATTAGAATATTTAATAAATTACTTAGGGGCGTAAATATTGCATACTTTTGATGGATTTGAACGTCAATCACTGATTGATCTTCGATAGCAAGGATTAAAATCTAAAGGCATATAGGAAAAATAACCATGTTATCAGCTATCTATCATGAAGCTTTCGATAAAGGGACACTTACTCATCATGCACGAGCTTAACTAGATTGCTTTACATATATTTAAATGTATGTAATAATAGGTAATAT
>DYNN01000089.1 GCA_020721045.1 Thiomargarita sp.
AATTTACTTGTTTATTATTACATACATTTAAATATATGTAAAGCAATCTAGTTAAACTCTTGGAAACAGAAATCCTTGAACGTAAACAAATAGAACAAGCACTTATCCGAGCTAAAGAAATGGCGGAAATTGCCAATCAAGCCAAAAGCACTTTTTTAGCCAATATGAGTCACGAATTACGCACGCCACTTAATGGTATTTTAGGATATACGCAAATTCTTAGTCGCGATAAAACCTTAACATTTAAACAACAAGAAGGGATCAAAATTATTCATCACAGCGGTGAATATTTATTGACGCTTATTAACGATATACTTGATTTAGCGAAGATTGAAGCAGGCAAAATTGAACTTTATTTGATCGATTTTAATTTCAATGAATTTATTCAAGATATCACTGAATTATTTCGGATGCGCGCTGAACAAAAAGGACTGACATTCATTTATGAATCGCTTTCTCATTTGCCATCAGGCGTTCATGCAGATGAAAAACGATTGCGGCAAATACTGATTAATTTATTGGGAAACGCAGTTAAATTTACCCAAAAAGGTGGTATCACGCTAAAAATTGGTTATCATAAAAATAAGATTCATTGTCAAATTGAAGACACCGGTGTCGGTATTGCTCCACAAGATATGGAAAATATATTTAATCCTTTTCAACAAGTTGGTGATATAAAATATAAAGCAGAAGGTACCGGTTTAGGTTTACCTATTACCAAAAAATTGGTGGAAATGATGGGTGGAGAATTACAAGTTAAAAGCACACTAGGTCAAGGCAGTATTTTTTGGATGGATTTAGAATTACCTGATGTATCTGATTTACTTAAAAATTATAAAACGCAAGTACCTGTTGTCATCGGCATTAAAGACAATAAATCTTACACTATCTTAGTGGTGGATGATAAATGGGAAAATCGTTCGGTCATGTGCAATTTATTAGAGCCGCTGGGCTTTAAAATCATTGAAGCCTGTCACGGACAAGAGGGACTGGAAAAAATTCGTGATATTGATGTTGCATTAGTTTTGACGGATTTAGTGATGCCAGTGATGGATGGTTTTGAATTTGTACGCCAATTACGTAAAAGCCCAGAATTTCAAACTATACCCATTATCGCCGCTTCTGCCAGTGTCTTTGATTATTATCAAGAACAAAGTAAAATGGCGGGTTGCGACGATTTTATTGCTAAGCCATTTAGAGTTTAAGATTTACTCAATTTATTACAAAAACATTTAGCAATCATTTGGGTTTACGAGCAAGAGCAAATCCCAATTAAAACAATCGCAGAGCCTAGTGAGCTGGATAAAAAGATAGAAGTTAGTTTTTCACCACAACAAGCAGAAATCTTATGTAATTTAGCGATGATGGGTGATATCGGCGGTATTTTAACCAAAATAGATGAATTAGACGCAGAAGAAGCCCAACTAAAACCATTAACCGCTAAAATCCGTCTGTTAGCAAAAGAATTTAAAGAAGAACAAATTCATGATTTAGTTAAGCAATTTTTGTAAAATTGTAATATATTATCTCAAGATTTTATTTGCAACCATGAAAAAAGTAATTTTTCTTAATTATATCTTTACACACAACACAAAGCTTGTTATTTTAGACATTCAGTTTAAATTATCTTAAAACTAAATCAGACATTGTGTTCAACAGAGGGTCTATTCTTCCTTGAACGATATTCCGTTAAGTATCTTATTTGGCATACTCGTTTTTCTCATTTTTTCATCTGCCTTTTTTTCAGCAACTGAAACCAGCATGATGGCAATTAATCGTTATCGATTGCGTAATCTTGCTGCCAAAAAACATCATGGTGCTCAACGAGTTAGTAAATTATTAGAGCATCCTGATCGCCTTATTGGAATTATTTTACTCGGAAATAATTTTGTTAATATTCTAGCTTCTTCTATCGCAACAATTATTGCCGTAGAATTAATGGGTGAAAGCGGTATTGCCGTTGCAGCAATCCTATTAACTGGCATAATTCTCATTTTTGGTGAAGTCACACCTAAAACAATAGCGGCATTACACCCTGAAAAAATTGCTTTTCCTACTTCAATTATCATAAAACCAATGTTGGTCACACTCTATCCATTGGTTTGGATTATCAATAGAATTGGTGATTTTTTGATACGATTATTAGGTCTAAATAACAATGAAAATGATACGCATCGTTTAACTTCTGAAGAATTACGCACCTTAATTCACGAAGCCGGCGGAATTATTCATAAACGTCACCAGCAAATGTTGTTAGGTATCTTAGACTTAGAAAAAATTACCGTAGAAGATATTATGGTGCCACGTAATGAAATTATCGGTATTGATATGTGTGCAAGTTTAGATGTGATTATTGAACAACTAGTTAATTCTCAACATACACGATTACCCTTATACAAAGAAAGTATTGATAATGCTGTGGGTATTGTTCATTTGCGTAAATCACTACGTTTATTGAGAAATAATCAATTAGATAAAGACTCGCTGCTACAAATTGCTAGAGAACTTTATTTTGTTCCAGAAGGTACGCCTTTAAATAAGCAACTATTTAATTTTCAACGACATCAACGCCGAATTGGTTTAGTTGTCAATGAATATGGTGATATTCAAGGTTTAGTTACTTTAGAAGACATTCTCGAAGAAATTGTCGGTGAATTTACCACAAATCCTGATGCTATCAGCCCAATGATTCACCCGCAAGAAGACAGTAGTATTTTAGTTGATGCGACAATTAGCGTGCGAGAATTGAATCGGGCAATGCAATGGAATTTGCCAACAAACAAGGCTAAAACATTGAATGGATTAATTTTAGATTATTTGGAAGTGATCCCAGAAGCTGGAATTAGTTTACGTTTAAATGGTTATCCGATTGAAATTATTCAAACAACGAGTAATGGAATTAAAATGGTTAGATTGCATCCCAATCGTTGGCAACCGCCACAGTTAGCTAAATTGAAGAATTAAAAAATCATCCATTTAGATAATTAACCATATTTTAAAAGGAATTTTTAGATGGCTAAGATTACAACCATTCAAGGCAAACTGACCATTATCATTGGTTTGTTTGTCTTTTTTTTGGTAACCATTGTTGGGTCTACTTTTTATGTTGTGCAAACACAATCTGCTGATGCCAGCATTATTAACATTGCTGGCAGACAACACACATTAATTGTAAGGATTGAAAACGAAACGCGGGCTATGATTGCATTGTTAGAAAGTGAATCATCAACTGAAGAAAAAAATAAACAACTCACTGATTTAGTTAATTTATTTTCTCAAAGTCTTGATGCGCTAAAAGAAGGTGGTGTGACTTTAGATAGTGATAAACTTGAAATTCGATTGCCGCCCGGTGATGCGATTGCGCAACCACAATTTACAAAAATAAAAGAATTATGGATGCCCGCAGAACAGGCAATACGCACTATTTTGGCACCTGATGTTGATATTATTACCGATGAATTTTATGATGCGGTAGAGATATTAGATGAATCATGGCAACCTATTTTCATAGAATCTGTTAATCTTGTCACTATTTTAGAACATCAATCAAATCAAAAAGTTGAATTGTTAAAGATCATTTTAGCCACTGCTTTGGGTTTGAGTTTTATTGTGGCGATTTATGCGTTGTTTCTCAGCAAAAAATATATTTCTAAGCCAGCAAAAATGATGCTTAAAGTTGCCAATATGTTAAGCACAGATAGTAGTGATTTTTCAATCCGTTTGCCAGAAGAAGGACGTGATGAAATTAGTAAAATTGCATCTGCTATCAATAAGATGCGTGACAATTTGCAACATGTTTACGTAACGATGCAAGCCAATAATGATGCTGCACTGCGTGTGAACCAAGCACTTGATAATGTCAGTACCGGTGTTTTAATTGCAGATGCCAACTATCATATAATCTATATGAATAAAGCGGCGCAATCCTTATTTACTGAAAGTGAAATTGCTATTCGTAAAACTATTCCACATTTTAATGCAGCAGAAATAGTAGGTTCATCGATAGATACTTTTCATCAAAATGCTGAAAAAATTCATAACCTTTTAGCTCATTTAACTGATACTCACCATTCAACAGTTTTTTTTGAAGGTGTGAGTGTTTATTCAACAATTAATCCTATTATTAATCAACAAAATGAATACTTAGGTTGGGTAACAGAATTAAAAGATTGTACAACTGAATTAGCCACTGAGAAAGAAGTCAATTTTGTCATGTCTGCAGCGGCTGAAGGCAACTTTTCGCTGAGGGTTGAGTTAGATAGTAAAACAGGATTTTTCAAACACTTTAGCCAAATTATCAATCAAACATTGGAACATAATCAATTATTGATTGCAGAATTGACGAATGTATTTACTGCAATCGCTCATGGAAATTTGACTTGTCAGCTTACGAAACAGTATGGTGGTGAGTTAGAAAATTTAAAATGCGAATTAAATGGTACCGTGAATAAATTGGCTGTGGTCATGGATACTATCAAAGAAATTGCATCAACAGTGAGTGATGCTGCCAATACTATTTCTGATGGTGCGATCAATTTAACGCAACGTATTGAAGAGCAAGCCGCTTCTTTAGAACAAACCTCGGCTGCTATGGAGCAAATGACTGGTACAGTGCAACAAAATGCAGACAATACGCGTCAAGCGACTCATCTTGCTATGCGCGCGCGAGAATCTGCTTATGAGGGTGGTAAGGTTGTTCAAAAAACGGTTGCTGCTATTGCTGAAATTAATGTCAGTAGTAAACGAGTGGCTGATATTATTGGTATGATTGATGATATTGCATTTCAGACCAATTTACTGTCTTTAAATGCGGCGATTGAGGCAGCACGCGCGGGTGAGCAGGGGCGTGGTTTTGCTGTCGTCGCTACCGAAGTGCGTTATCTTGCTCAACGCAGTGCAACTGCTGCCAAAGAGATTAAAAAGTTAATTAATGAAAGTGTTAAAAAAGTCGACGAAGGTACTCAATTAGCGCATAAATCTGGTGAAACTTTGGAAGAAATTATTAGGGCAATTAGTCAAGTGAATGAACTGATTGTTGAAATTGCGGCTGCAACTCAAGAACAATCAGTTGGTATTCAGGAAGTGACTAAAGCTGTATTGCAAATGGATAAAACAACTCAGGATAATGCCGCTTTTATTCAAGAAACAGCGTCACTCAGTCAAGTAATGAAAGTGCAAGCCAATTCTTTGAAAGAACACATTAATTTTTTCAATACTGGCAATGTTGTAGAGGGTGTTGGCAAAAATGCGATTCATATCATGTCGTCGAGTAAATTTCCAACAGCAATAGTTGTCGAAAAACAAGCGCATGACACCGATGATGAATGGCAAGAATTTTAATCTAGCAACGAGCGGTTAACATTAAACGTTTCATTTCTCTGACTGCGGCTGAAAATCCGGTAAATAGTGCGCGCGCGATAATGGCATGACCGATATTGAGTTCTTGAATTTCTTTAAGCGCGGCAATATCAGTCACGTTTTGATAATTTAACCCATGTCCCGCATTGACTTGTAATCCAATTTGTACGCCATGTGATACCGCGTTAACAATACGTGTATATTCCTGTTGACGCGCTGTATCGTCTTTGGCATCGGCAAAACAACCGGTATGGATTTCAATCACCGGTGCCCCAATTTGAGCCGCTGCATCAATTTGAGCTAAATCGGGGTCAATAAATAAGGAAACGCGCACATTTGCTGCGGAAAGTTGTTGCACAGCAGCTTTCATTTTATCCATTTGCCCCGTTACATTTAATCCGCCTTCTGTAGTTAATTCTTGACGTTTTTCAGGCACTAAACAAACATCGTTTGGGCGAATACGTTCGGCAAAATTTAACATAGATTCCGTCACTGCCATTTCCAAATTCATGCGTGTTAATATGATGTCTTTAATTAACAACACATCTCTTTCTTGAATATGACGGCGATCTTCACGTAAATGCAAAGTAATGAGATCAGCACCGGCTTGTTCGGCTTCAATTGCAGCTTGCACTGGGTCTGGATAACGGGTGCCGCGTGCTTGGCGTAAAGTAGCAATGTGATCAATATTAACGCCCAAACGAATTGGATTTTTAATCGTAGTTTCCATAGTGAGATTATCGTTGGATAACTCGTTCTCAACAAATCAAATGAATTGATGAAAACGAGTGTGATGAATTATTGCGCGATGACGGGTTCTAAACTGATTAAATCAAGTTTGAGCGTGGGTATGGTAGGATCAATAACTTGAATTTGAATCTCGGTTGAAAACACATCAACACTGCCTTGTGCATTAGGTACGTCAACAGCCGGTACTTTTAATAGGAAAGTTGTGCCATCGGCTGAAATCGGTGTTACAGAAGCATGTTCAGGATCAGTCAGTGTTGATACATCACCCATATCGGCAGGTATTGATAAAGTAGTAAACCAACCCGGCGGTACATCACAAGGGCTAGGAAATACTACCCAATCGCTGGTCATTGGACTTTGCGCATATGCTAATACTTGTGCGCAACTGCCTGTATCAACAACAGTATTTGTCAAAGCAACTTGTAGTTGATAACGTCCGGCAGATGTGGTGTTACCGTTTAACGAACCAACCCGCACGTAATAAACGCCAACCGGTAAACTTGCGGATAATGCGGCTGATTTAATCGTTTCTGGTAAAATAACTTCTTGCAACGGCGCATTTAAAGTTTCTTGAGAATACAAGCTTAATATCCAACCAATATTAGGATTAAGCCCCGGTGTGGTTTGACTTAGAGAAAGATTAATAATATCTTCTGTCGTTAAACTAAAGCGAAAATAATCCGCTGTGACACTTGAAGGTAAATTTCCTGAATACAATTGCCCGGGTACAATTGAAGTGGCTAATTCTGGTGAATAGTTAGGTGTTTTTTCAAAATAATCACTTTCTTCAAAATAACCAGCTAAAGTATATCCGCCTAAAGGTGCAAATTCTGGGTTAGCCGAAGAAATTTTAATATAAAAAGTACCCGCTGATAATCCAATTTCAAATTCAGTAGATAAGCTGGTTTCTTGCAAGCGGGTAGAGTAAAAACTGTTTGCTAAATCAACTTCTGAATAGATATCGACTTGCCAAGCTAAATTGGGATCAACGCCAGGTGATTTTTGCCCTAATTTAACTGTCAAATTGCCGGCTACTTTCGTTGTCAGTTTAAAAAAATCTAGATCGCTGGCAGAATACAAACTTTCCTTAAAATCTCTACCAGATGCTGAAAAACGATTGGCATTACTAGGTGAATCGTCACCTTCACTGGTAATGGGGTCATCTGCCACTGCCAACATCGGCACAATGGCAAATAACCCTATTATTAAAATATTTACATAACGCATATATCTCTCTCCTTCATAAAATAACTAAATGAATCTATACTAAAAATTGGCATTTACCACATACTTATTTTGGTAAAGTAGCCCACATCCTACCTTACGTTTTAATTCAGTTAACTGTGCAAAATGTACGATGACAACTTAATTATCTGAACCAATATTGTAAAGTATATCTTTGATTGCTTTACGATTCAATCTTTACATTTAAATAATAATATTAATTATAACTACTATGTTAAGTATAGAAATCATCTTCTCATAACGCAATTAATCATATACTTTACATTTTAGATGAAATTATTTATAAGACTTCTTCAACTGTACAGGCTGTTGATTTCGACTTGAGCGTAAACGTAAATTTAACATTTCAACACCCACAGAAAATGCCATAGCGAAATAAATGTAGCCTTTGGGAATATGCATACCAAAACCTTCACCGACTAAAGTTAATCCGATCAAGATTAAAAAACTCAAAGCTAACATCTTGAGTGTAGGGTGTTTTTCTATAAAATTGCTAATAGTACCAGCGGCAAACATCATAAACATGACGGCTAAAATAATTGCCAAGATCATGACTTCTACTTGCTTGACCATACCCACTGCGGTAATTACGGAATCTAATGAAAAAACAATGTCTAATAGTGTGATTTGTATAATAATACTACCAAATGAAGCAAATCCAGTCGTTGTAGTTTGATGCTCTTCACCTTCTAATTTAGCATGAATTTCTAGCGTACTTTTTGCTAGCAAGAATAAACCACCGCCAATTAAAATTAAATCTCTACCTGAAAATGCTTGCTCAAATAAAGCAAACAAAGGCGTTGTTAATTTCATAATCCACACTAAGGACAGTAACAAGCCGATTCGAGTAAACATTGCAAGTGCTAATCCGATGGTACGAGCCTTAGCACGTTGTTCAACAGGCAATTTACCTGCCAAAATAGAAATAAAAATAATATTATCGATACCTAAAATAATTTCTAAACTTGCTAATGTTGCCAAAGCAATCCAAGCAGTTGGGTCTGCTAACCATTCCATAAATCAAATTCCTCTTGTTGATGAACATTTTTCATTGTAGCAACTTCTCTTTTAAGATGGAATTCTAGTAAACTATTAAGATAACAATTCTATTGACATCTATTAACATGTCAACAAATGAGTTAACACTTTAATGATGTGAATAAGGGAGTATCAACCCTTTATCCCCTCGCCTCATGCAAGCTTAGGGTTGCTTCGTTTTAGGTTTACGAAAAACGAATCCGCTGAGTTGGATGTAACCATGCCCCTATCTTATTTCCAACCGTAGAAACTAATTGGGAAAACGAAAAATTGGAATCATTCTTTCTCAGAATATTGTAAGCACCATTGACATCTGCATTTAAAAGCTTTCCATCACTTGATTGATACAAGCCCCGTTTCATTCGTCTACCATTGAAACTAGGGTTTATCTTTGGCGCATATTGTTTAGGCATTTTATCTCCTGAAATAAAACTTGCTTTACTTGTATAACTCTCGTTTGCCACCACGAGTTCAATGCCGTGTGACCCAAGTTTGTAACCTAATTTTTCTACAAACTGACCTAGAGACAAGTTCACAAAGTTCTGATTGGTTCTTTTTCCTAAATTGATATGGTCAAGTGATTTGGATAAATCTCCTATAACAACCTTTGAAATGCCATTTTCAACACAACTTTTAACCACTATATGAGTGGCACGGTGCATGTAATTATTGAGATAAGCATTACGCCAATTGGTTAAACTTTGGAGTTTATCTGACCATTTTTTACCTCGCTGTTTTTCAAGTTGAGCTTGCATTTTAGCTTTACGTTTATTGTAGTAGGCATTGACTGATTTTAGCTTTCTGCCATCAATAATAAAAGGTTTAACAACTCCATTGGTTACACAAGTTGCTAAGTTATTAAGACCTAAATCAATAGACATTACCTTTTCATTTTTAGGTACTTGTATAAAATCATTCGGGTCTTCTTCATAAGCAAAAGCAGCATGAAAAGTGTTAAATTGAGGGATGATTTCTATCTGTTTAACCGTTTTACCTACTAATTGTTTGGGTAATTTGATTTCTAACCCTTTTTCTAAGATAACCCTCTCACCTTTTATTGAAAAGGCTTGATAATCATAAATTAGGTTATCTTGTTGTTTTTGTTTGAAATTAGGCGGCTTTGGTTGACCACTATATTTATTTGGGTTCTTTTTAAAATCCTTAGTTGCTGTAAAGAATGACTTAAAGTTCTTATCAACACGCCTCAAAGTTTGTTGGGCTACCTTCGATTTAAGAAACCGATAATTAACTTCCCCTTCAAGGTTTGTAACCTGCTTCATGGCTTTACCCATTTGAGGGTAAGAAAAATATTTACCCGTCACTTCATACGCTTGTCGCAAAGTCCACAAAGTTTGATTGTAGAGATTCTTAGCGTGATGCGTGAGTTCTTTGAGTTTTTTAAATTGCGGCTTTTTTAAATCTCTAATCTTTGCCTTTATCGTTCTCATTATAAATATAATAGCCGTTAGGTTGCTTAGTGATTCCTATTTTACCAATCTGCTTAAATGGGTTCTGGTAATTCCCGTGATTTTTAAAATATCTTTTGCTTTCATGTCAAATACTATACATATATAATATTAACATGTAAATAGTTGTCGATAGTTTGATATACTATATTCTTTTACTTCTTACTGAAGGAAATTTTTATGTATTTATTCAATATATTAATTATTTTATCAATGCTCATTCTGACGGGTTGTCCTTCTAGCAAATCAGGCGTTGTCTATACGCGCGATCAAGCAAAACAAGTGCAAGAGGTGGAATTAGGTACAGTACAATCCGCACGTACTGTATTAATTGAAGGCACAGGTTCAGTAGTTGGCTCAGGAGCTGGCACTATCATTGGTGCAATTGCGGCTAGCAATGTGGGTAAAGGTAAAGGCAGTGCAGTCGCTACGATTATAGGTGGTATTGCCGGTGGTCTTTTGGGTGCTGCTGCAGAAGAAGGAGTCACTCGACAAGAAGGCTTAGAAATTACTGTACAATTAGATAGCGGAAAAATTCTTTCTATAGTACAAGGGGCTGATGTTGCTTTTCAAGCAGGTGAACGTGTTCGCGTATTAAGCAACGGTTCTGATACACGTGTCGCCCGTTAATACCATCATTCCAGCAACGCCTGAATTATATCCGCAGGCGTTGCGATTAGCCACTCAATTTCAACTCGCTGTGGTACAAAATTCATCTGATGACTTGGTTTTATGTTTAACTGAAACTGGATTAGTTTTATTAAATCAACGGGATACGCAAAAACCGATTTTTGTGGATTTTGTTCATGGTCAATTGAAATATCGCCGCTTACACGGTGGTGGACGTAGACAAACACTAGGACGCGCTATTGGACTGAAACCCGGCATTAATCCGACAGTGATTGATGCAACGGCGGGTTTAGGCAAAGATGCTTTTATTTTAGCTTGGCTAGGTTGTCAAGTGCAGATGATCGAACGTTGTCCCGGTATTGCCGCTTTATTATACGACGGATTACAACGCGCTCAACACGATCAAGAAATGGGTGATTTGATTAAGCAACGATTACAACTTATTCATCACGATGCGCAACAATTTTTATCTCAACTAATTGAAAAACCAGATGTTATTTACTTAGACCCCATGTATCCACATCGACAAAAATCCGCTTTAGTTAAAAAAGAAATGCGTTTATTTCGAGAAATGGTTGGCAATGATGATGATGCACCCAGCCTATTGCAATTAGCCTTGACACGGGCTAAAAAGCGAGTTGTTGTGAAACGTCCTAAGTCAGCACCTACCTTAACTTCACAAATACCGACTTTACAGATAAATAGTGAAAATACGCGCTTCGATGTTTATTTGGTCTGAAAAGCGTATAATAAACAATTTATTGTTCTTGATCCGATGTGACAAAAGTGATACTACCACGCCCGTTCGATTGAGCTTGATATAACGCTTTGTTTGCACACATAATTAATGTATCAATTTCACTTTCACCATCATATTGACACGCACCAATGCTTAAACTAATTTCTAATAATTCTCCCATGGGTGTTTTGACTGATTGTTGCTGAATACGTTGTAAAATTGCGTTTAAATCATCATGATTCACATTCCATAAAATCATTAAAAATTCATCTTCTCCCCAACGTGCTAACCAATCGCCTGCGCGAATATTTTTTGATAACGCCTCAACAATATGAGTTAAACAAACATCGCCTAAATTATGTCCAAATTGTTCATTAATTGTTTTAAAATCATCAATATCAACAATAGCAATCAGTAATTTAATTTTACCGCGTTTAGCACGTGCCATATCTTGCATCAGACGTTCTTCACCCGAATGACGATTTAAAATACCTGTCAAGGGATCAATATTGGAAGCTGTTTTTAGCGATTTGGTAGAAGATTCTAATTTTTCAACAAGATACTGAACGTTAGACATTAAATGCCCCAAAGTATCTTGATAAGGTGAATCTTTAAATTGAATTGGCAAAGTGGGTATTTGTTTATCATGAACATACTGTTGTAGCGCGTTGGCGGTAATTGAGACGGGATATAAAACTGAGCGCAAGATTAAAAATATTATCATAATATTCGTGGTTAAACTGATAAATATTAATAGGTAAAACAAAATATTAGCAGTATTATTTGTAGTAAATAAACACGTTAAGAAAACGATTAATGGTAGCAAATTCCCTAAAACAGCAATTGCAAACAATTTAAGTATGTAACTGTCTTTAAAATAAGGAATTTTTGAAAGAAAGGTATACATTTTAAAATTATGGGTCATCGATATTTCCAAAAGTGAACAGGCACGTTATCGTATGTGAACGATGGTAGTATATAGGGAATATTTGCTGTGTAACATGTTTTTGCTTGAAAAATTATTTAAACATACCAACTATGTAGTTTAGCTGATAACATTTCACTCTATCATATTATTATAACGTTCAAGGAACATATTATTATGCAACATAGTTTACCTGCACTTCCTTATGAAATCAACGCATTAGCTCCCCATATTTCCCAAGAAACGCTAGAGTTTCATCATGGTAAGCATCATCAAACTTATGTGACTAATCTGAATAATTTGATTCCAGGCACTGAATTTGAGAACTTATCACTAGAAGAGATTGTAAAGAAATCATCCGGTGGTATTTTTAATAATGCAGCACAAGTGTGGAATCATAGTTTTTATTGGAATTGTTTAAAACCCAATGGTGGCGGACAACCCAGTGGTCAATTAGCGGCTGCGATCAATGCAACTTTTGGTTCTTTTGACAAATTTAAAGAAGAATTCAGCAAAACAGCGATCACCACTTTTGGTTCTGGCTGGGCGTGGCTAGTAAAAAATGCAGATGGTAGTTTGGCACTGGTCAGTACCAGTAATGCAGCAACACCTTTAACCACAGGGCAAACCTCTTTATTGACTTGTGATGTATGGGAACATGCTTACTATGTGGATTATCGCAATGCACGTCCTAAATATGTAGAAGCATTTTGGAATGTTGTTAATTGGGATTTTGTTGCACAGAATTTTGGTTAAATTTAGACGAGTTAGAGTGCGTTAGGCGTATTTTCTTACGTCATAACGCACAAAATCGAATTAGTAATATAGTGCCAACTGTTTATACCACACAATGTTGCCTAACTGTAGGATAAACGCCCTATTCAAGCTAGCGATGGTAATTTGTCATGATCAATTCTTTAGTCAGTTTCTAGTATATCGAAATAGTTTAAAGAACAACATCGTAAAGCAAAAGAAGTATTCAGTTAGATGTTGTTTTTCGAGAAGATGAAAGCAGAATTCGCAAAGGCAATGCACCTGCCATCATGACCACAATTCGGCATTTATGTATGGGACTTTTTGACGCTGATCCTACGCCAATCAGCCTCCCAAAAAAACGCCGTAAAGCAAGCTGGAGTGATACCTACCGCGCTAAACTTGTGTTTGGTCAGAAGTTTTAATGCGTTTGCCCGTTCTATAATCAGCAATTCTCAATTTAAACCCTCTCAAACGAGTCAAGAATTACGCCTGAGGAGG
>DYNN01000252.1 GCA_020721045.1 Thiomargarita sp.
GAATTTCGCCCGCATCGCCCCAAATCACTTCATAATTGCGATTTGAGAAAAATGGTGGATCAAGATAAATTAAATCAATACTTTCTGATTCGAGACTTTTCAAAATCTCTAAATTGTCACCCAAGATCAGTTGATTCATAGATTTCTTCTTTAATTGAAAATGTAGCTCTTTGTTTTTGCAATCGTAATTCTGAAATTTTAATGGCTTGTACCGATTGATCAATCCCAATCCAATTTCTTTTCAATTTATCCGCCACCGCAACCGTCGTCCCACCGCCCACAAACGGGTCTAAAATCACACCGTTTTCTTGAGAACCCAATTTAACGATCCGTTCTAATAATTTCTCAGGTTTTTGAGTCGGATAGCCAATTCTCTCACCATTGGTCGGAGCTAAAACCAAATCTGTCCACAAATCCTGCAACGCTGCCCCAGTGGTATCTTGCAAATACTTTTTCAAGCCATCTTTGCGCGGACGACCATCTTTTTGTAATAAAATCAAACCCTGTTCAAATAAATTTTCCAACTGCTCTATTGAATATGTCCAACTCCGATTTTTCCCCGGATGCACGCCACGCCATTCAAATTGCCGCTGAATGCCCGGACTGGTCAAATTTTCGGCTCGATACAATCCTTTATCATCTTGTTTATAACGAGCAAGCTGTTTTTCGGAAAAATCCGTCACAACTGGATTAACTACATGTTTCTCAGATTTGGCATAATAAAAAATTGTGTCATAAATTCTGCCCAATCGTTTAGAATTGCTATGCGCAGTGGTACGTTTCCAAACAATTTCATTTCTAAACAAGTTTGCACCAAAAATCTTGTCTAAAATCAAAACTCTAATATACGCATTTGCGTGCCAATCACAATGCAGAAAAATCGAGCCGGTCGGTTTTAATAAACGGTGCATTTCAATCACGCGCTCTTTCAACCATGCAATATAATGATCTACGCCACCACTCCAACGATCTTGAAAACTACGAATTTCGCCCGCATCGCCCCAAATCACTT
>DYNN01000253.1 GCA_020721045.1 Thiomargarita sp.
AAGTGTTATTAATATGAAAGTGAATGACAATATGTTTCTTTTAAAGCTAAAGCAAAGGTCATTTGGGGTCATGGGGTCACCTGTGACACAAAGGTCATAAACGGCTCTAACGGTGTCTCAACTTCAGAAATAAATAATAAACAATACCAATTGCATCTCAATATTTTTTATTTTTTATTGTGTACCATATTTGAGTCAGTAAACAGTTTTATCTGTGACGCCACAGGCAAAAACGTTAAACAGCGTTTCATTCGTGACATAAAAATAGCGTGACGTTAAACTTTGCACACGTCATATTTCTGTTCAGCAATCTTTCTGGAAATAAACGGCTTTCCTAGCATGCTCTCTGAGCCTTTCGGTTAAAATAAATCATGGATTTGGTAGTGTTGACCCAATGGTTTTATTTTTACAGTTGAACGTTTCATTCGTGACATGCGTGACGCGAAATTTTATTTTTAGGTAAACACTAACTTCCTGAAGACAATTTGTAATTTGGTTTCAATATTTTAATAAACAAAGTGTATACGCACTATTTGTTTATACATCATGTTTTGGTTTACCCAACAGATATAACTTTAATATGGTAAAAATGGTAGCTATAAGCGTGACGCGAAATGTCACGAATGAAACGCTGATTTTCAACTTAATATATCAAATAATGCACAGAGAAATACACAAAAACTGTCATTAGGTATTATAAAGCAGCTTAACCCCTTCCCGAAAAACCATAAACATGCATAAAAACCATAATGGGTCACTCACTATCATTGCCATTCTAAGCTTAGTATGTTCCTCTACAAATCTGTACACGTTTTTGCTATAAAATTCAAGTTTTAAAAAATCACAATTAATATGAATTTTGCTTTAGCTTTAAGGAAACATACTAATAAGTAAATTTTATATATCTTACACTCTGTTCAATCAAAATGTGGACTATATTCGGACAAGCAAATTAGTTGTAGACAGTTGAACTGGGATGGTGATAGAATTTCACGTTTTGACCCCGGCACA
>DYNN01000090.1 GCA_020721045.1 Thiomargarita sp.
CAACAGAAAGCGAATTATCAAATACATACATTTAAATATGTTTTTTGAAGCAGACGACTATAGTTTTATTATTCACTTATTTTTTCAAATATAAGCACATATAGAGAGTGATGTTTATTTGCTCATTGCAAAACATCGTTCACTCTGTCTTATTCCCCATTTGCTTATAAAGGAGATGCTATTAAATGTTAATTTTTGAGGAAGAATTTGTCAGTTCTGAAACAACTAACATTCCATCTATGATACAAACTGACAAGGGTCATTACAATAAAACCAAGGCTCAGAACAATTTTCCACATATTGCCAGCAGTTTGGATAAAGTCACTTTAGGTAATAAACCACTTAGTTCCAATGATATTAAAATTATCAGCGGTTATGATTACGATATTAGACAACCTATTCCGGTAAAATATAAATCAGTCAGAGAACATTTTTTAGCAGCAAGAAAGAATTTTTGGTTACCTAGCGAAATTCCTATGAATGAGGATAAAATGCAATGGGAAGCCGGTAATTTAACTGAATCTGAAATGTGGTTATTCAAAACCAATATTTCCTATTTAACAGCAAGCGATAATTTAGTACCCGACAATCTCATGAATGCAATTATGAGTAGCATCACTGCTAATGAAATGCGTCAATATTTACGTTGGCAGATAGCAGAAGAAGCGAATCATATCGAATCATACTTGCATATTTTGGAATCGTTTGGCTTGGATAATCAAGGGCAAGGGCAAATTTTTAATCTGTATAATGAAGTGCCCGCTTTGGCAGAAAAGCTCAATTGGAATTTAGATTTCACTAGCAATTTGGTTAATTCCGAATATCCCATTGGTTCCTATGAATCAAATAAGCTATTACTGATTGATTTAATTAGCTATTACTTTTTTGAATATTTATTTTTTCCAGTGGGTTTTGCTCAAATATTTGCACTCGCACGCAATGGTAAATTACGCAACACTGCTCAACAATATAGCTATATTTGGCGTGATGAAACTATGCACGCGCAAAACTGCTTATGGTTAATTCGTCAGATTATTACTGAAAATCCAAAATTGTGGGATAAAGAGCTGAAAGCTAAAGTTTATGACATGGCAACTGAAGCGGTGAAACTTGAATCTAATCATGCAAAGGCTGTGATGCCAAATGGTGGAATTGCTGGAATGTCAACCAATAGTTACATTGATTTTGCTAAATTTATGGCAGATAATGTTTGTGTAAATTTAGGCTTAAAACCTATTTTTAAAATTAATTCTCACCCTTTACCATGGATTAGTGCTTATGAAACCGTTCACGAAACTAATTTCTTTGAAGGTAAAGTGCGTGAATACCAAATTGGTGGATTGACCGACTGGTGATAACATTTTCATCAATATCGTACCGATTCTTGAGTAAAGAATTAAGAGGATCAGATGTATGAGTCGATTACATCAGATGCAAATTAGTTTTATCCCAATACAAGACAGATTGTTATTTAAAATCAATACATTGGATAAATTAGAATATCAATTTTGGCTGACGCGCCGTTATGTCAAATTGCTGTGGGCACGTTTATTAGAATTACTAGAAGAAACGCATAATATACGTCATTCTGATCAACAAACTAAGTCGGCTATTTTGTCTTTTCAACATGAAAGTATGGTATCAAAAGCTAATTTTCAGACAAAATATCAAGGTGAAGGGGTCCAAACACCTCAAGAACCTATTTTGTTGTCTAAACTTGGACTTAAGAAACGTCAAGAGGGTGGGCAATTGCTTTGTTTATATCCAGAACAAGGACAAGGGATTGAACTTCAATTTGATGAAATGATGTTACATTCTCTATGTAAATTATTATCAGAATCGACTCAACATGCGGAATGGGGATTGAATCTTAAAATTATGACATTAACGACTAAGCCAACACCACAACAAGTGAATTAGGATTACTCAAAATTCACAAATTATCCGGTGGAATATTTAATAAACGCAAAGCCCCTGCCATCACTTGAGCAAAAATAGGGGCTGCCACATCGCCACCGTAATAGCTATCTCCGCGTGGCGTATCAATCATAATCACCATGGCTAATCGTGGCTTACTAGCAGGAATAAGACCAGCGAATAATGCGATATAATCATTTTCTAAATAACCGCCTTTATTTGCAGTTTTACGTACTGTACCGGTTTTACCTGCAACGCGATAACCAGTTACTTGCGCTTTAGCACCTGTGCCACCGGGTTGCACCACTCTTTCTAACATCGATAAAACTTGTTGTGCTACCTGTTCTGAAACAATTGGATTATTTGGAGTAACCGCTTTTTCTGTCATCCTAATATGAATAGTGGGAACAATACCCCGATTACCCAATGTTGCATACGCTTTTGCTAATTGCAACAATGTCACGCTGATACCATAACCAAATGACAAAGTCGCTTGTTCTGCATGATACCAACGCTTATAGTGATTTAGATGACCTTTCACTTCACCAGGTAAGTCGCTGTCTACTCGTTGCCCAAAACCCACTTGCGTTAATATTTGCCATAACTGTTGTTTAGGTAAAGAAAGCGCGATCTTACTTGCACCTACATTGCTAGATTTTTGAATAATCGTTGGTAAATCAATCATGCCATAATTACGGCTATCATGTATCGTGTATTGACCGAGTTGCAAACTACCCGGCGTGGTATCAACCAATGTATGCGCTGTATACTGTCCACTCATTAAAGCCGTCATAATTGTAAAAGGCTTCAACGTCGAACCGGGTTCAAACACATCAGTTATTGCTCGATTGCGATAATGTTCACCGTCCAAATTTTCTCGATTATTGGGATTGTAAGCGGGTTGATTAACCATGGCTAAAATTTCTCCCGTTTGCACATCTAAAATGACCGCAGAACCACTTTGCGCATGATACACTTGGACAGCGTGACTTAATTCTTTATAAACCAAGTACTGCACTCTCTTATCAATTGTCAGTACAATATTTTGTCCATCCTGCGGTATTTGCACACTTTTAACTTCAGTAATGATATGCCCATATTTGTCCTGAATAACTTGTTTCTCGCCAAAAGTACCTTTTAATTGTGATTCATAAGCTAATTCCAAGCCTTCTAAACCATTGTCATCAATATCAGTAAAACCCAAAATATGACTGGTTACATTAGCAGCTGGATAATAGCGATGATACTCGCGTTGCAAAAATACACCTGCTAATTCAAGTGACTTTACCTTTAATGCCAATTGCGGTGAGATATGACGTTTAATATAAACAAATTCTTTCTGTTGACGCTCGCTAATCAATGCTTTTACTGAAGATACAGATAACTCTAGTAAATTAGCCAATTTACCAGTTTGAGACAACACAAATTGCTTAGGATTCACCCAAACAGAATCAACCGGCGTACTGATCGCAAGCGGTTCTCCTTGTCGATCCAAAATCATACCGCGATGCGCAGGGATTGCAACAGTACGTAAATAACGTGCATCGCCTTGATTTTGCAAAAATTCAGTATGCATAATTTGTAAATAAATCGCACGCCCAAATAAAATCGTTACCATGATAATAAATAATAATAACATCCACTGTCGCCGTCCCCACAGCGGTGTAATTTTATTCTCAGTTGCGATAAACAACGGTTTATTCATGGTTTGATAATAATCGTATTATACAATTCAGGTAATCTCATCTGTAATCGCTGTTTAGCAATGGTTTCAATTCGATCTTGTTGTGCATAAGTACTTTGTTCTAATTGTAATTGTCCCCATTCAATATTCAGTTGATCGCGTTGTTGTTGTAATTGTTGTAATTCTATAAATAATTGGCGATTTTCATATCGAATCAATAACAATTGAATTGTTGACATAAAACAAAGGCATAGCAAAATGACAAAAGCTATTTTAAAAAAAAGAGAGGACATTGACGCAGAGTATGGATAAGAAATGAAATCAAAGAAAGTAAACTTCAGAATACACTATTGAAAATTCAATAATTGTTGGTCGCAACTACATGAGGAAAATATTAATATATTACAAATCGTTACTTTTTCATCGTTTGAGACACTTCGATAATGACAAGTCCGGGCGATAAGTCAGATTGATAAGCCATTTTTATTGTTTGTGTATAAGGATAAACCACACGCGCTATAGCTTGAGCACGTAATTTAGCCACTGGTGCTGAAAACAAAGCATTATCAGCAGGTGCTGGTCCCGCAAGCACAGTAACAACATGCATTGGCATAATATTCAATTGTTTCAACATATTACTTAAATTATTTTGTTCATCAGAAGTTAATTTAGTATCTAATTTTTTAAATTCGAATTCAACCCGCTGTTTTTTTGCGACAGTCGTATTTTTTGTATTAAGCGGTTGCTGCGGTTGAATCACTGTAGCATAGGTATTTTGTGGAATAACAGGCTGATAAATAGCGATATTATCAACTTCCGCTTGGGCATTAGCAATAAAATTTCTCTCTGAGGTTTGTTTACCACGAACTGGATATAACTGCTCAACCGACCAAGTGAAAAATGTCATTGTCGCCAACAGTATAATCAATAGGGAAACAGATTTTATTAATAATTTAAACATGATGATATTCCATTGTATTTATCGAAATCACAAAATTTTTAAGCAAAAAGTATACCGATTTATGGCAATGTTATTATTAATGACAACATATTGTTCACAATAGATAGCAGGGATTATGATAACACGTTTTTGAGCTAACAGAACAAACACATTTGCAGTCATGAAACCATCCTAGCCAGAACGATGATCAAGGCCAAGATATCAAAGCACCTAACACTCTGAAAAGAAAGATTATTAGAAGAACGACAATAACAATAACAAGAAACCCCTTTGGCGGCTTTCTTTCTCCATCATCCTGAACATCAATTTTATTATCACTCATCTAAATTCCCCTACTTATAACTTGTGAGATGCCTTACAACGATACTAACGCTAATACTTCTTCTGGTGTGATTGTGTGTAAACAGCGTAAATGCCCAAGTGGACAAGTCCTTTTAAAACAGGGACTACAAGGTAGATTTTTATATAAAATATGGGATTTATGACTAAGTGGTGGAGTCAACTGTGGATCAGAGGAGCCGTAGAGTGCGATCAGTGGTTTGTCTAAAGCTGCCGCAATGTGCATAAGTCCAGAATCGTTGCTGATAATCATAGTTGTTAGTGCAAGGAGATCAACAGCTTCAGCGAGTTGTGTTTTTCCACATAAATTATTACATTGATTGTCAGTTAATTTTTGAATTTCTTCAGCAATTTCATTGTCTTTTTGTGAACCAAATAGCCATATTTGCCAACCTTCGCTTATCTTTTGTCGCGCAACTTGGGCAAAAAAAGCCGGTGGCCAGCGTTTGGCTACCCCATATTCTGCCCCCGGACAAAGAGCGAGTATTGGTATTGTTGTGAGTTGATGTTGCGGTAAAATCGTTTTAGCCGCTTGGGGTTTCAGTGAAGGTATCGGTATTTCACCTAATTCGCTGTGTTCAGGTAGTCCTAAAGCAACAAATTGCTCTACGGTTTTTGTAAGTGATTTTTTATTTTTTTGCCGCAAATCATTGAGTAATCCATAACGCATTTCTCCAATAAAACCACTACGTATTGGGATATGTGCCCAATATGGAATGAGCGCAGATTTCCATGAATTTGGCAGGACAATTACTTGTTGATATTGCCAAGCGCGTAGTTGTTTTCCCAGTTGATAACGTGCAAACCATGCAAGATGACCGTGCGCTATTGTATGTGTCCATATTTTCCGAACTTCTGGCATACGCTGGAGTAAATCACCCATTGCTTTTGGCACAAGTACGTCGATAATGGGTTCGGGTTGGCGTTGTTTTAAACGTTTAAATAGACTTTGCGCCATAACCATATCGCCAACCCAGCTGGGTGCAATAATTAAAATAGTGGGTGAAATTGTCATTAGGCTTGTTTCATCGAAGTATAAGCAAGTGTGTTGAGCAGATAAGCGAGAAATTCAGTTGTTATTTGGAAAAAAGGTTGCGTAATGCCTAAATCATATAGTTGAGTGACGGCTAAATTTTGATAACCACATGGATTAATTCCGGAAAAAGGGGTTAAGTTCATATTAATATTTAAACTTAAGCCGTGATAACAGCAGCCTTTTCGTACACGCAAACCTAATGCGGCAATTTTACCGGTTGTTACGTAGACACCGGGTGCTTTGTCACGACGGGTGGCGGTAATTTGTTGTGCTGCAAGAAAGTCGATAATTGCTTGTTCTATGGCGGTCACTAATTGTTTAATGCCCCAATTACGCCGTTTTAAATCTATGAGCAAGTAGACGATGAGTTGACCCGGTCCGTGATAGGTGACTTGTCCACCGCGATCTACCGAGATAACTGGAATATTGCCGGTGTTCAGTAAATGTTCGGTTTTTCCCGCCATACCTAAAGTATAGACGGGAAAATGTTCTAATAACCATAGTTCATCAATAGTATGAGCGTCACGGGTTTCGGTAAATTGTTGCATAGCTTGGTATATCGGTTGATACGCAACAATTCCCCAATGACGCGCAATAACTGAAGTCTCAAGATTAATGCGTTTCTTCCTGTTTATCTTCGACTTTTTCGGTTGTATGGTGAGACTTTTCAGAAATTTTTTCGGTAAGGGCAAATATTAATCCAGAAATGACAAAAGTGAGGTGGATGGCAACTAACCAGCCAACTGTCGTCGCAATGTCTTCTTTAGGCATATTGGAATTTTGTACACCGATGAATGCGCGTAATAATTCGATTGAGGAAATGGCGACGATAGAGCCGATAACTTTAAGTTTTAAGCCGCCATAATCAATGGTGCCCATCCAATCGGGTTTGTCAACGTGACCTTCTACGGCGTCAATTTTAGAAACGAAATTTTCATAACCGCTGAAAATGATCATGAGTAATAAATTGGCTACCAGTACTAAATCAACTAATCCTAAGATGGAAACGACTAATTCTGGACTGGTTAGAGAGAAAATTTTGGGTATGATAATAATCAATTTCTCTATAAATTTGACCAATAAAATGAGCAGAGCACCAACTAATCCAACATAAAGCGGTGCCAATAACCAACGGCTATTAAATAAAGTAGTTTCAATGAGTTTTTCAATAAATTTCATATTTTTCCCTAAAGTTATGAATAGTAATATTTTACACTAGATAATTTAATAATTCACGATTTAAAGTGACGCAACCATTGACTCAGCCAACGCAAAGGCGCGGTGATACGCCATGAACGACTGTGATAAATCGCAGTTAAAATTTGTTGCAAAGCGTCTAATTGTGCGGCTGCATTACCTAGTTGATGCGACATTGTTTCTAGCTGTGTTGTGGGTGCTGTGTGACCAAATTTCAAATAAGGACGCGCTCTTAATGTTTTATTGTGCAGCAAGTAGTAGGCTTCCGCGGCTTGTACATAGGCGGGTAAACTGTAGCTGCGATAAATATTAAGGCTGGATAAGTGACGGGTATAATCTTGTAATTGTAATTGTGAGGTAAAACACTGCATTGCTTGCTGTTTACGTGCTAAAACTGGTGTAATGTCTAGCAAAATATTTGGATGTAATGGCACGCCCACTTCGTACATTATTAAGTTCATATCGGGTAGATGTCGAATGGCTGCATTAACTGCTAACTCTGCCAACGCATAATGATCGGGATGTATTTCTGCTAAAGAGGGTGCGTATAGATTAATGATGTGACGCTGTGTTATTTCTTGCAATAAAGTCTGTAATAAAACGTCATTAACAGTTAAACCGCGATCGGCAATATCCCAAAATAATAACGTATAGTTGCCTAAAATGATGGCAGCTTGTTCACTTTCTTGTTTACGCAGTGCAATATAATTTAATTGTTCAGTCGAATTATTGCACGCAACTGCCGCCCCACCATGCGTGGCAATGATAACGGTAACTTGATCGCCTTGAGTAAGGTGTTGCATAATTGCACCCGCGCAACCAAATACTTCATCATCAGGATGCGGTGCCAATACTAAAACATTACCCGGCGGTAAATGAGTTGTAGGTGTGTAGGGAAATAGAGCTTCTTTCATTTTAGTGAGTTTAACTGATATATGAAATCAATAAGCGCATTCTATTTGGAAAAATGGTAAACTTTTTGAATAAAACGATAACAACTTATACATTTAGGCATGGAGATGAAACTTTTACCTAATTTACCCCTTTTAGATAGAGTGCAAGTGCTTAATACCTTACGCCAACATTATATTACACCTACACAACAACGAGTAGAAATTGCCTCATTATTACTCACACAATATCAACATTTGTCAGCTGATGATATTCTGGCGCAATTAAACCAACGACATCCTATTGTTTCTAAAGCAACTGTTTATAATACTCTAAATTTATTTGTTGAAAAAGGTTTAGTTCAACAAGTGATTGTTGATCCTAATAAAATTTTTTACGATTCCAATACTAACAAACACTATCACTTCTATAACGTAGACACCGGCTGTTTGTCAGATATTGAAGATGAACAGGTGACTTTAACCCATTTGCCTCATTTACCTGAAAAAACGCAGGCAATCGGGGTGGATATTGTGATTCGTATTCGTAATCGTTAAATAAATACTCTATTAACAGTGATAACTTTATTCAAGACAATATCGCTAAAGTAACCGAAAATATTTCTTAATTAATTACTTGATAAACCAATGAAAAAAATTTCTTGAAATTCTCATTTACCATCCTTACATCGGTATCAAGTTATCGATAAATCGAAAAAGGAGAAAATCATGAGAATGACTCGTTATGAGCCTTGGCATTTATTAAACCAGTTTTATAAAGATTTAGATCAAGTTTTTTCACAAACACCTAATCATGCAAGTAGTGATGATAATACGACAGTTGCTACCAGTGCATGGATTCCTTCGGTTGATATTAAGGAAGAAGAGCAACGCTTTGTTATTTATGCAGATATTCCGGGAATTGAACCGACCGATATTGAAGTTACAATGGAAAATGGCGTATTAACCATTAAGGGTGAGCGTGTATCTGAGACCAAAGAAGAACGCAAGGATTACAAACGCATCGAACGTTCACGCGGTACTTTTTATCGCCGCTTTGGTTTACCTGATACGGCTGATGCGGAAAATATTTCTGCAACTGGTAAAAATGGTGTTTTAGAAGTCACAATTCCTAAGCGAGAATTATCACAACCACGTCGTATCAAAGTGGAAGCATAATTTGACAATTCGCCCCTACATCAGGGGCATTTCCATTTATTGACGGGCTAATAACGTACCCGGTGGTGGGTATTTAGTAAAATAAGTTTTAATTCCTTCAAGTAACGCATAAGCAATCTGATAACGATAATTAGGGTCTTGTAACTTTTGCTCTTCGGCAGGTGTAGAAATAAAGCCGGTTTCAATCAAGATCGATGGAATATCTGGGGAACGTAACACCATAAATGCAGCATGTTGTACTTTGCTGTGATGTAATTTACTGACTCCACTCAATGCATTCAATACACTTGTACCCACACGCGCACTTGCTTCCAACGTACCGGTTTGAGATAAATCCAATAAAACCGATGCTAATAAATCATCTTTGTCACTAATGCTAACACCACCCACTAAGTCAGCGGAATTTTCTTTTTCAGCTAACCATTTCACGGCTTCACTGCTGGCACCGCTTTGTGATAGCATATAGACGGAAGGTCCTTTAACAGCATCACTATCTGCATAGGCATCTGCATGAATTGAAATAAATAAATCGGCTTGATATTCTCTAGCAATATCAATACGTTCACGCAATTTCAAGAAAGTATCATCTTGTCGAATCATAACCGGTTGAAAACCATCCTCATTTGCCAATAATGTATATAACGATCTCGCAATGGCTAGTACAATATCTTTTTCATACGATCCCAATTTACCGACCGCGCCCGGGTCTACTCCACCATGTCCAGCATCAATAGCCACAATGATATTTCTTTGCCCAGCAACATTTGGTAAACGCGGTTTTGTTGGAAGCGTTTTTAATGGAGTGGGTTTCTTTTCAATCGTGGCAACAGGAAAATCTGAAGGTGCCAATGCCGATTTTTTAGCGGGTTGCTTAAAAGGAGATGAAGTTGTAGAAGAAATGCCGTTGCTTGTTGGACTGATATCAACAACCAAACGATATTGATAATCACCAGAAGGGGTTAGCAGAAAACTTTTGGCATTAATCGATTGTTTTAAATCAAGTACAATTCGTAAATCGTTATTATTATGGGGAGCATTACGAATATTTTTTAATATACTGTGATTCGTAGGCAGATTAGGGGTTGCCTTTGTTAATTCAACATTTTTAAAATCAATCACTAAGCGATGTGGCGCATTTAAAGTGAAAACACTGTGATCAACGGCAGTATTCAATTCAAAAATTAAACGCGTAATTTGTTGTACTTCTTCCAATAGACGAATATTTAAGATTTTAGCCGAATCTGCAATGCTATTGAGTGAAAAGGTTAGTAATAAAAGTGCAGTTAATAACCGCATGTTTAAGCCTCACTTGAAACGATAGGAACGATAAAAATACTATATCCTGATGTTTTTAGAATAGCAAATAACGACAAAACGTGATGCAGAAATCACTCTTCCTACGTAAATTAATAATGAGAATTGCTGGTGCATAATAGCGTTATTTGCACCATTTTATGACATCATGTTAAGATGAAATGCGGCTAACTTTATAAAAAAATTGAATTTGTTATTGTGGCGCGAATTTTGTCACATGAACTGTTGATAACATTTTTATATTTACATTCACGTTTTAACTGATTTAAAGTGACTATTATGAACAATCATTGGTCCAACTATAACTTCGGCAATTTCTATGACGAGTTGATGGAATCGCCCATTAAACCGCGCAAGGAAGTCGAAGGATTAATTACTTATTTTAGATCGTTAGATGAGGCAGCCTTAAAAAAACGTAGAGAAACGGCTGAACTGACTATCAAATTAATGGGTATTACATTTACTGTATACACTGAGGGTACTGAAAAAGGCAATATTGATCGAATTTGGCCCTTTGATATTATTCCACGTGTGATTTCTTCTACTGAATGGGAACGTACAGAACGTGGTCTTAAGCAGCGTTTGATCGCGCTTAACCTCTTTATTAATGATATTTATAATGAACAAAAAATTATTAAAGATGGTGTTTTTCCTAAAGAAATATTGGCAGAATCAAAGAATTTTCGCCAACAATGCGTGGGCATCAAACCCAAATATGGTGTGTGGGCACATATTTGTGGTAGTGATTTAGTCCGTGATAAAGATGGCACATTGTACGTTTTAGAAGACAATTTACGTGTGCCTTCTGGTGTGTCTTATATGCTGCAAAATCGAATTGTTACTAAGCGCGTATTTCCTGAAGTTTTTGATCAATATAATATACGTCCTGTTGATAATTATACGCTGCAACTTTTTGATACTTTGGCAAGTTTATCTCCGCGTTCTTCGGAAAGACCTAATATTGTAGTGATGACGCCGGGTATTTACAATTCTGCCTATTTTGAACATTCTTTTTTGGCGCAACAAATGGGTGCAGAGTTAGTTGAAGGTAGTGATTTGGTTGTCAATGATGATTGCGTCTACGTCCGTACTATCTATGGTTTGAAGCGTGTTGATGTCATTTATCGTCGCGTTGATGATCTCTTTTTAGACCCAGAAGTTTTTTATCGAGAATCAGCGTTAGGTGTGCCGGGTGTCATGCGTGCGTGGCAGAAAGGGAATGTTGCACTCGCCAATGCACCTGGTGCGGGTGTAGCAGATGATAAAGTCGTCTATGCTTTTGTGCCTAAAATGATTAAATATTATTTGGGCGAGGATGCGATTATTCCGAATGTACCTACTTATTTGTGCACTAATGAAAAAGAGCGTAGTCATGTATTGGCTAATTTGGACAAATTGGTGGTTAAACCTGCTAATGAATCAGGTGGTTACGGTATGTTAATTGGTCCACATGCAACGCCGGAAGAACGTAATAAATTTATCGAGTTAATTAACAAAAATCCACGTAATTACATTGCTCAACCTACATTATCTTTATCGACAGCACCCACTTTATGCGATGGTGTCATTGAACCGCGCCACTTGGATTTACGCCCATTTACCTTACATAGTGCGGATATTCAAGTAACTTCTGGTGGTTTAACCCGTGTGGCTATGCGCAAAGGCTCGTTAGTTGTCAATTCTTCGCAAGGGGGTGGCAGTAAAGACACTTGGATTATTGATAATGAGGAGGCTTAGTTTATGTTATCTCGTGTAGCTGAAAGAATTTATTGGATGGCGCGTTATATTGAACGTGCTGAAAATTCTGCTCGTTTAATTACTGTATACAATCACTTATGGTTAGATTTGCCCAATCGCGTCCGATTAGGTTGGCGACCTTTGATTGATATTGCTGGCAATCAAAATTTATTTGGACAACAGTATAAGGCGATTAATGAGCATAATATTATCGAATTTTTGGTTAATAATATGGATAATCCAGCTTCCATTTTATGTTCACTTTCGCAAGCCCGTGAAAATATGCGTACAATACGTGATATTGTATCAACAGAAGCATGGGAATCTGTGAATGATTTGTACTTTTACGCTAAAGAAAATGCGAAATCGGGCACTTCATTAACGCGAATGTTTGAAGTACTTAATGAATTAATTAAGAATTGTCAAGGACTTACAGGTTTATTAGCAGGAACAATGAGTCATGATGAAGCTTATGAATTTGTACGTTTAGGCAGATTTTTAGAACGGGCGGACATGAGTACACGAATTTTAGATACCGGTGCTGTTAATATCTTGCCATATACTGGAAAAGAAGAATACAAAATATTTATTAATATCCATTGGATGAGCGTTTTAAAATCTTTGGATGCTTATCATAGTTTCCGCCGTTGTATTCATCCACGTGTTTCGGGTCATGGTGTGGTTAATTATTTGTTAAGAGACACTGATTTTCCGCGTACGTTGATGTATTGTTTGGACGAAATGGCTAATTGTTTACAACGATTACCAAATCATGCTGAAATTAGAGAACAAACAACGAGCCTACAGCGACGAATTGAAGAAAAGGAAATTGATGATTTATTGGAACATAATGAACTACACGAATTCTTAGATGATTTGCAAATTGAGATTGGCTCTATGCACACTAGCATTGCCAATGCGTGGTTTGTATTAGATGTCACTCAAGTACAAACGCAATAGTTTTCAATAAAAAAAAAGGACAGTCTGTTGTTTTCAAACTGTCCGATTCTTTTTACTTACTAAAACTTACTATAAGCAGGTTTTAGTAACTGCGACAGAAAAACTGTCGGGTGAATCTACCAAAGCACG
>DYNN01000091.1 GCA_020721045.1 Thiomargarita sp.
AATTCGAATCGTTTACCACAATACTACATCGCTGTCAATGCGTAACTCCTAAAATAGTACAATTATAATCAATAATTTGCAAAACAAATTGAATTAGCGGATACCTTTCATTCGTTTGGAATTTCTTTACGCGAAAGCTTTGTTCGCCTCATTTTTCCTTTTTTGTAATTGATTGAAAATAAAAATAAAACGTTTTCATAGTTTTTAGTTTGCGATTGATTTGCCTATTTGTAAAGCACCATTAAAAAAAACACCCTAGCTATGATAAACTATCATTCATTTAATTAACATGGAGTTCATAAATGTCTTTGCAGAAAGAAGATGTAGAAAAAATTGCGCATTTAGCCCGTATCTCTCTTACCGAAGCAGATATTCCACTTTATACGCAAAATTTATCTAATATTTTAGCACTTGTTGAACAAATGAATAGCGTAGACACCACTGGCATAATTCCCATGGCACATCCCTTAGATGCCACGGCACGTTTACGTCCAGATATTGTGACAGAAGTGAATCAACGTGAACATTTTCAACAAAATGCGCCCCAAACCCAAGCCGGATTATATTTAGTTCCCAAAGTCATTGAATAATTAAACACCATGCATAAAAAAACACTACTTGAATTATCTCAAACCTTACGAAAGCGCGAAATCTCCAGTGTCGAATTAACACGCTATTTTTTGTCTCGCATTGAACGTTATGACAGTCAACTGAATAGTTTTATTACGATTACCCCAGAATTAGCTCTACAACAAGCCCAATTAGCAGATGACAGTTACAAAGCGGGCACTGCGGATTTATTAACCGGTATTCCTTTGGCACATAAAGATATTTTTTGCACGTTGGGCGTAAAAACCAGTTGCGGTTCCAAAATGTTAGACAACTTTATCGCTCCTTACAATGCAACAGTGGTCGAAAAATGCCAAGCGGCTGGTATGGTGATGTTAGGCAAAACCAACATGGACGAGTTTGCCATGGGATCGTCTAATGAAACCAGCTACTACGGTGCAGTCAAAAATCCTTGGGATACTGCCGCTGTTCCGGGTGGTTCATCAGGTGGTTCAGCCGCAGCCGTTGCTGCCGGTATTGCCCCTATTGCCACTGGCACTGATACGGGCGGTTCTATTCGACAACCCGCTGCTCTTTGTGGCTTAACGGGTTTAAAGCCAACTTATGGCACAGTCTCACGTTATGGCATGATCGCCTTTGCTTCTAGTTTAGATCAAGGCGGTCCTATTGCCAAAACCGCAGAAGATGCCGCGCTCTTACTTAATGTGATGACGGGTTTCGATCAACGAGATTCTACTTCACTCGATCGACCTACCGAAGATTATACTGCCCATTTACAACGTGATATCAAAGGACTCAAAATCGGTTTACCTAAAGAATATTTTGGTGAAGGTTTAGATCATGAGGTTGCTAAAGTATTAGAAGCGGCTATTAAAGAACTTGAACAAGCCGGTGCCAGTTTGCATGAAATTCATTTACCCAATACCCATCTAGCCGTACCGGTTTACTACATCATTGCACCCGCTGAATGTTCCTCTAATTTATCACGTTATGACGGCGTTCGCTTTGGTTATCGTTGTGAAAATCCTAAAGATTTGATCGACATGTACAAACGTTCACGCGGCGAAGCCTTCGGTGCAGAAGTCAAACGACGGATTATGATAGGTACCTACGCCCTTTCAGCGGGTTACTACGACGCTTATTATCTCAAAGCTCAACAACTACGTCGTCTAATTAGTAACGATTTTCAACAAGCTTTTCAACAAGTTGACGTTATTTTAGGACCAACATCGCCGTCAGTTGCTTTTAATCTTGGAGAAAAAGCCAATGATCCAGTAACCATGTATCTTTCTGATATTTATACTATTGCAACCAATTTAGCCGGCATACCCGCGTTATCAATTCCCGCAGGCTTTGTCAATCAACGACCTGTAGGATTGCAATTGCTAGGCAACTATTTTAGTGAAGCACGATTACTTAACATTGCTCACCAATATCAACAACGAACAGACTGGCATCAGCAAAAGCCACAAGGATTTGCCTAAATCATGTCAAGAATTATTCTGGGTGAACGATTACAAAAAGTCTTAGCGCGTGCGGGTATAGGCTCGCGTCGAGAAATTGAAATGTGGATACGTGCCGGGCGCATACACATCAACCGGCAAATAGCCACACTCGGTGATCGTGTCAATCCTCAAGATGATATCCGCATTGACGGGCGCAAACTACGTACTAATGTACTAGAAATACCCGCACGGCAAATATTATGTTACTACAAACCTGTAGGCGAAGTTTGTACTCGACGTGATCCAGAAGGGCGACCGACAATTTTTGACAAATTACCGCGACCCAAACAAGGACGCTGGATAAATATTGGACGATTAGATTTTAACACCGCTGGTTTATTATTGCTCACTACCGATGGCGAATTGGCACACCGTCTCATGCACCCGTCTTATGTGATAGAACGTGAATATGCCGTACGCATTTTAGGTACTGTTGATGAAGCAATGTTAGCACGGCTAAAAACGGGTGTGATGTTAGAAGACGGAGAAGCGCATTTTCTCAATATTTTCGATGCCGGCGGCGATGGAGCCAATCATTGGTATCATGTAACAGTTACCGAAGGGCGCAAACATGAAGTACGTCGTTTATGGGAATCGCAAGGCGTGATTGTAAGTCGATTATTGCGGATTCGCTATGGACCCGTGGTATTGCCCAAAGGATTGCATATGGGTAAATTTGTTGATTTGAGTCCAGCAGATGAAGAAGCGTTACTCAATGCGGTTGGCTTATATCAACCTCCTCCACCACCAATAAGCAAACCCACGCCGAATTTACGTAAACGAACAATGCCTTACAACAAATTTAAGCGCGGTATCTGACATTTTTAGGAATTATTTTATGTTTAAGGTGACACGAAATTTTCGACAAACTCATCAAAATTACTCGCATTGTAGTGGTTGTAGTTTATGTTTATTAGTGTGTCCAATGTGGCGACAACACCATGACAGTCGTTTTACACCACAAGGGCACGCAAAGGCTTTGCAGCAAGCAGTTAAAGTAGAAGAGTTATCAGAGACAATATTTGCCTGTCATGCTTGTGGTGCTTGTCAGCCAGTATGTCCAGAAAATATTGCTATCATTCCTATGTTCATGAATTTACGCCAACAATTGGCAGAAAAACCCGCAGCTTTAGGAAATGTCGCATCAATTCAGGCTAAATGGCTGGAAAATGCGACTCAACCGATTGAAAAAATTAAAACCAGTAGTGGCTTTCTAGCTGACAACCATTTGCGCCAACATCCTGAAATCTTACAACAAGTTTTGACTTTATTAGTGAAAACCACTTTGATAAGTGATAATGGTGAAGATATCATTCAGGCAATGCACATGGGTGTAGAAATTCCCAGTGCACGCTTAGAAAGGTTTTTGCATCCATTACGAAAATTAAAGCAACTAATTGTTAGTGAAGGTTTTTTATACACAAATTTACAACAATGGTTACCTAAAGTAAAAATACGTAGTTTAGGTGAAGTGCTGACTCGTTTACCAAATATTCATAGCAAATTATGCGCAACCGATTTATATATTATCGAATGTCGCGCTTATCATGCTGATTTTGAACGTTTAGTTAAACACTACGATCAATTGCGTAAAACCGTATTTTGCCAATTCAACTTAGATTTACAGCGCATTGCAATTCCAACGACTAGCGATAATATCCACGATCATCGACAAGCAAAATGGGTACTAGAAGGTCGTCAAATCGAACGTATTGTAGTGGAAAGTATGGCAGATAGTGCAGCATTGCAACAAGTGACCGATTTACCTATTGTGCATTTAGCCACTATTTAATTTAAATTACGAAAATGGATAACGTTTTATCACGACGATATTCATTTCACCCAAGCCACATAAAATAGGTGAGGCAATATTATGAAAAGGCTATTTCTCTTTGTTATTGGATTTACTTTATTTTCCCCCTTATTTGCAGATGAATCTCGAATTTCTTTAACAACCTCAGATGGTTCCGGATTAGAGTTACAACAACTTGATGTTAAAATCGTTTTAGACAGTTTTCTTGCTTTTACAGAATTAAAATTAACTTTTTACAATCCCGAAGATCGACGACGTGAAGGGCGTTTTCAAATTGTTTTACCCAATAATGCTGCTATCAGTCGTTTTGCCATGAAAATAGGCGAAGAATTACAAGAAGGTGAAGTGGTTGAAAAACAACTGGCACAACGGGCTTATGAAGATTTTCTTCACCGTCGCCAAGACCCTGCTTTACTTGAAACTGACAGTGGTAATCGTTTTAATGCACGTATTTTTCCAATTGAACCTAAAGCAGAGAAAGTGCTCATTTTGTCTTATTCGCAACGTTTAGATCAAAATCAAAGCGATTATGTTTTACCACTCAAAGGCTTACCTAAATTAAAACAACTGAATATCCAAGCATTCTATGATACTGAAAATTTTAACATCACTACCAAACAAATCGGTAATTTAACCGCAAAAATGGCAAAACGTGATGTTATCAGTATTGATGAAAAAGATTATTTACCCACTGATGATTTTAGAATGCAGTATCAAACGGGTGCGCAACCCAATATCGCATTGCAAAATGATAAATTGATCGCAGCGAGAATTGTGCCTTTTCCCCATGAAAATACACAAGCAATTCAACAAAATATAGAAACATTAGTATTATTAATCGACACTTCAGCCTCACAAGCTCCTTTTCTTACCGAAACAATTACTAAACTTGAAAATTTAGTATTGCAACTAAAACCAACAACTTTAGTCATTTATCACTTTGATCAGAATTTATACAAAATTGGTAAAGTGGTTGATACGCATTCACAAATTCCGGCACTTAAACTGTTAAAACAATCAATTGCGTTGGGTGCATCTCGCTTAGACAATGTTTTTATTGATTTGGCTAAATTAGAGTTGGATAAAGCGCGTTTACTCATCATTTCTGATATGGTGGTGACGGCAGGTGATACTTCTGCGCAAGGTTTAACTGAACAATTAAGTAAAATCAGTTGGTTAGATAGATTGGATATTTTAATTCCTTCTTATCATAGCGATCAACAATTGGCACATCTTTTAGTTAAAGCAGGAAAAACAACCGGTGTGGTCACAGATTTGAATTTAGATAATCAGCAATTAATCAATAAGTTGACAACCAAAACTTTTGCTGACGTACCCATTAAAATCAGTGGTGCAACTTGGTTTTATCCAGAAACGATTGATAGTTTGCAAATTGATGAACCGCTATTGATTTTTGCAGAATTAACCAGTAATACACCATTTTCTATTACGGTTGCTGATCACACAATACCTTTGACGATCAAAGCCGCTAATCCAATTTTGTTAAAACGCGAATGGGTGCGTGCTAGAATTGATAAATTATTGAATTTAGAAGTAATAACAGCAGATAAAGATTTAAAAAGTGCCTTTCACAATGAAATTATCAATTTATCGGTACAATCGCGTGTTTTATCACCTTATACCAGTTTGTTGGTGTTAGAAACGGAAGAAGATTATCGTCGTTATCAAATTGATCGGCGCGGATTGGCAGATATTTTGACGATTGGCGTAGACGGTATCGATGTCATCAAACGTAACGGGCATGATGATCAACCGATACCAGTAATTATGGAAAAACCGATTAATTTACCTGAATTAAGTTCCAATGAACAAGATAAATCGCGTGTGGCACTCAACGCTGAAAAGAAAGATGAACTATTTGATTATACTGAGGATTTGAAGGAACTTGACGACGAAGGTACGATAACTGAAGAAACCCAACCAATTGAGCAATCTGAACGCGCAACATCACCTCTTCCACGTCCAGCTATTGCACCAACTACATCAGCGAATTCAGGCTCATCTTATGCCGCAGCGGCTGATGAGGATGTCGTTGCTTCTGCACCACCGCAGTCAGCACCTTCCTCTTCTTCAAACGCTGGGCTTAGCCAGAATGATTTATACGAAATTCCTCTTACTGAACTTGTAGAGTCAGATGATGCACCAGTCACAACAGAACGGGCTGAGTTACCGAGTTGGACGGGTGATTATGCTAAATTTCGGGAATTATTGGATGGTGGAAAAATCAAAGAAGCTGGAGATTTTGTATTAAACTGGTATAAAAATAATTTAAGTGATGTCATGTCATTGATTGCATTAGCAGAATGGTATGAGAAAAAGGGTGAAAATGAGCAAGCAGCGCGTGCATATGGTTCGTTGATCGATTATTTTCCGGCACGTGCCGATATTCGCCGTTGGGCAGCAGAACGCCTCTTAGTTCAACAATTTGCGTTGTGGCTTAGCATTGATAGTTTAGAAAAAGCGGTAATACAGCGTCCTGATCATCCATCTGGTTATTATTTACTTGCTATGGCTTATTGGGAAAATGAACAGTATCAACAAGCGATTGAAACTTTGCAAGCGGTTGCTAAGCAAGATTTTCCACGTTTTAGTCAAGCAAATCGTATTTTAACTGAATTATTAGCATTAATGTTGACAGCTTTAGATGAAAATCAACAGCTTGAAAAAATATTTCCGCAACAAAATTTGACGTGGAATAAAGTGACACAATCGGAATTGCGTTTTGTATTAATGTGGGAAACGGATGCGAATGATGTCGATTTTCATATTTATGATAAGGAAGGGCATCATGCATTTTATTCACAGCCTAATTTGGTAAGTGGTGGCGTGCTATATGCGGATATTACCACGGGTTACGGACCAGAATGTTTCATGATTCCTAATCCAACGGCTCATCCTTACCAATTAAAAGCGCATTATTACAACATGGGTCCAATGGGTTATGGTATGGGTTTGTTACATGTTTTAAATTATACACCAAAACAAGGACTTAAGTCTGAATTTCGTCCTTTTATTGTTATGCAAAATGATGCTTTCGTAGAATTAGGAGAAATAAAATAGTTGCAAAAATGGACGTGAGTCAAGTTTGCAATGATACACGATATGACTGATACAACGATTACGCTTGCTATCACGGGTGCCTCAGGTGCTATTTACGGTTTGCGCTTATTAGAACAACTACTTATCGCTAAGCAAACTGTTTATTTAATGATTTCAACGCCTGCGCACATTGTGATTGAGTTGGAAACGGGTTTGAAATTACCGGCTGATCCCAATCAAATTCAAACGATATTAACAGATTGGTTTCAAATCACTGCGGGACAATTACGCCTATTTGGTTTAGAAGAATGGACATCGCCTGTTGCCAGTGGTAGTGCGGTTTCTAAGGCAATGGTTATTTGTCCTTGTAGTATGGGGACGTTAGCCGCAATTGCCACTGGTTTAAATCGTAGTTTGATTGAGCGTGCGGCTGATGTGATTTTAAAGGAACAACGTAAATTAATTGTTGTACCACGGGAATCGCCTTTTTCTACAATTCATTTGGAAAATATGTTGCGGTTGTCAAAATTGGGGACGGTTATTTTACCTGCCAGTCCGGGTTTTTATCATAATCCCAAAAATATTAATGAGTTAGTTGATTTTATTGTCGCCCGCATACTGGATCATTTGGCGATTAAACATACATTATTACCGCGTTGGGGTTTGCAATTTGATGAGTAAAGGTTTCGGTTTATGAAGGAAAAAGAATATCGATTGGCTTATGCGGCGCGTGATGCTTTGTTGTTTTTGCGTGGCATTCCTGATGTTGCTTTGGGCGATCGCGTGTTGGTGCGTGATTATGCTGGACGTAAGCGCAACGGTCAAGTAATTCGTACGAGTCAAGATGTTGTTTTAGTTCAAATTTTTGAAGGCACACAAGATTTAGATTTAGAACATACTTGGGTGCGTTTTTTAGAAGAACCGTTTGAATTACCGGTATCCGAAGATTTATTAGGGCGTGTATTTAGTGGTATTGGACAAGCGCGTGATGGACGACCACCTTTAATTTCTAGCATCAAGCGTAATGTCAATGGTTCATCGATTAATCCGGCGGCACGTGCTTATCCGCGTGAATTTATTCAAACGGGTATTTCAAGTATTGACGGTCTTAACTCTTTGGTGCGTGGGCAGAAATTGCCGATTTTCTCCGGTTCTGGTTTACCACATAATCGTTTAGCCGCACAAATCGTTCGGCAAGCAAAATTATTGGGACAAGAATCAAAGTTTTCAGTAGTTTTTGCCGCTATGGGTGTGTCTTATGCGGATGCACGCTTTTTTCAACAAGAGTTTGAATCCAGTGGTGTTTTAAATAATGTCGTGATGTTTATTAATCATGCTGATGATCCACCAATGGAACGTCTTATTTTACCACGCACTGCTTTAACTGCTGCTGAATATTTAGCCTATGATCTTGATTTACATGTATTAGTTGTGATGACAGACATGACTTATTATGCTGAGGCGTTGCGTGAAATTGCGACTTCCAAAGGTGACGTGCCTGCGCGTAAGGGCTATCCTGGCTATTTATATTCAGATTTAGCAGAAATTTATGAGCGTGCTGGACGTGTTAAAAATCGTGCCGGTTCTATTACCATGGTGCCTGTTGTCAGTATGCCTAGCGATGATATTACTCATCCAATTCCTGATTTGACGGGTTATATTACTGAAGGGCAAATTGTATTGAGTCGCGAACTGCATAATCAGGGCATTTATCCACCGGTGAATGTGCCACCTTCTTTGTCACGTCTTATGAAAGATGGAATTGGTAAAAATTATACGCGTGAAGATCATGGGCGTGTGGTCAATCAATTGTACGCGGCTTATACACGGGCATTAGAAGTGCGTAATTTGGCTTCAATTATCGGTGCTGAAGAATTATCGGAAAGTGATCGTGGTTATCTGTCATTTGCAGAAACCTTTGAAAAACAATTTATTGGACAAGGTGAAGAAACCGATCGCAGTATTATCGATACGCTGACTTTAGCTTGGGAATTACTGTCGATTTTACCACCCGATTCATTAACGCGTGTGAGTGAAGCGGATATTGCCAAATATTATCAATCAGAAAAAACTACCGTTAATGAATAAACAAGCGCAACTCACTTCATTGAAACAACTCATCGCGCGTCTGCCTATTGCTGTAATTACTGGTTTTTTGGGTAGTGGTAAAACGACATTATTGAATAAACTAGTCCAACATCCAGAATTAAAAAATAGCGCAATTGTCATTAACGAATTTGGTGCCATCAGTATTGATCATTTTCTGGTAGATTCCGCCACCGAAGACGTGATTATCATGGACAATGGTTGTTTATGTTGTACGATTAAAGGCGATTTGGTCAAAACTTTACAAACTTTGTTTACTAAGCGGACTTGCAACCAAATTCCAGAATTCGATCGCGTCATCATTGAAACCACCGGTTTGGCTGATCCAGCACCGATTATTCACACTCTACTTGATGATCCATTGCTGCAAACTTATTATCGCCTAGACAGTGTGATAACGACAGTAGATTGTGTTTATGGATTAGCGCAATTAGATGATCACTACGAAACGATTAAACAAGCAGCCGTTGCCGATCGATTGATTTTAACCAAAAGCGATCTAGTAAAACCGACTGAAATTGAAGCATTAAAACAGCGTTTGCAGCAATTAAATCCAGCGGCTTTGCTCATCACTAGCATAGAGGGTAAAATTGAGCAAGTGGCTGATTTGTTTAATTCAGGTTTGTACAATCCAAACACTAAGAGTATCGATGTACAACAATGGTTACAAGCAGAAGTTTATGATAATAATACAAATAATCAACCAATAATCCATTTTCAAAAACCGCAAAAAATTGATCAAATGCGCTATGATCAATCCATTCAATCATTTTGCATCGAATATCATGAACCGCTCAGTTGGACTGTCTTAAATCGTTGGTTTCAGCAACTCATTGCATTGCGTGGCAAGGATTTGCTAAGAATTAAAGGGATTGTTAACACGATTGAAAGTGATTTACCGATTATTGTGCAAGGTGTACAACATATTTTGCAACCGCCTACGACTTTACCCGCTTGGCCCACGACCGACAGAAAATCACAGTTAGTTTTTATTACGCGCAACATTGATAAGCGGATATTAGAAAAAATGCTGGATATTATCGTTAACAGTGAAACTTATATCGAGGCATGTGCTGCAACTTTGGTATTATTGGGAAAAGAATGAATTGTACCGACGCTGATTATTAGTTAAGCCATTATGTTACAAGAAATTTTTTTGACTCAAACGCAGTCGAGCGAGGGTTATAAACGTTGGTTTCAAGACGATTATTTTGATTTGTTTGTTTGGCAAGATTTTTGTAGTAGTGATATTGTCAGTTTTCAACTCTGCTATGATCGTGCTTGCCGGGAACGCGTGATCGGTTGGCATCAACACTATGGTTTTGAACACTTTCGCGTTGATGATGGTGAACAAACACCCTACAAGAATATGACACCGGTTTTTGTCAATGAAAATATGTCGCCTTATCACGAAGTGTTGCAACATTTTATCGATCGTTCTGAATATATCCATGAATTTATTAGAATATTTATCATTGAGAAGTTACAAGAATGGTATGATAACGCGAGTTCGATGTGAGTAAATAGGACCGTAGGTCCGATTAGCGTAGCGTAATCGGACGCATGTTTATCAGATTAATAATCTCACATTTTTAAAATAAAGAAATCATTAAATCATGCCCAATGGATTATGTGCATGTGAATCCTTTGAAACATGTGTAAAACGTGTAGCGGATTGGCCGTATTCTACGTTTCACCAATATGTTGCGCAAGGTATTTATTTACCTTGTGGTGTGGTGATAGAGATATTTCGGTTAGCGGCGGCGAATAACATGCGTCCGATTACGCTACGCTAATCGGACTTACGCGGGCTTATCCGCTAATATAAAGTTGGTGGCGTACTAGTTTTTAATGTTAAAATCCGATAGAACAGCATCCCAACTACCATCTACTGCTTGTCGATAGGTAGTGAATTCTTTAAACCATAATGATTCTCCACTGACCATCCATCGCCAATCTGGTGGATAAGGGATTAATACTTTTGCAGTTTTATCCAAACCAGCCAGTAAATGCATATTGGTATTGCTGACACTGATATATTCATCTAAACAATACAGTAATGCTAACATGGCTTCTAAATCATCATTTAATGCAGAAAAATTGTGTAATGGTCTTTTTAGTAAATCGGTTAATGTATCTATTTCATTTTGTTGTGGATTACGCTGCAAAATAAGCAAAGTACCTTCTATTGGATGTATAATATCTGCTAAAAGAGGTAAAGGAATTTCTTTATATAGTCTTTTCTCTCCTTGCTTTAATTCATTCGCTCTTCCACCACCTTGCCATGCAATACCAACATAAGGAGGTTTACCTAATTCATTGAGTTGTTGACGTATTTTTTTGACTTGTTCTGGCAAAGGAGATAATGGAAATGGTGGAGGAGGTGGATCAGTAAAATCCAATGCTTGCGGTAAATCTCCCACGAGCAAGGTATAATCTGCTTGGATATGGAGATGTTGCACATCACCTTCGTTAATTACTTGATCCAAATACTCAGTATGACGGGACAACAAGTTTTTTAATTTCGAGCCGCATTGATAAATAATTTTTGCCCCTCGTTTCTTTAACAGTGACACAAAACGTAAAAATAACAGTTCGTCTCCTAAACCTTGCTCTCGATAGATCAAACAAGTTTTTCCAGTGAGATCATATGGTAAAGGTTTCACTATATTTATTAAATCTTTAATAGTCCCTTTTTCAATTTTCTTTAATCGATCAGGTCGACATTCCCAACCAGTCCAACTATTTGAAAACTCACCTATTTCCAGTGACAAAGTGGAACTGGAAAAGCGCATTTCAATATGATCTGGTGCAAACAGTAAACCTTGTCGATAAGCTTCTTTTGCTTCGTAATATTTTCCTAAATATCTGAAAATATTGCCTATGCTGAAATAAGCTTTAACATCATTTTTCTTAAAATATATCGATTTTTCATTGTAGCGTATTGCTAAATTTAATAACCTAAATCGATCGGGTTGTGAGCCAAGTTGATATTCATCTGAACCAAAATGAAGAGCGATTTTTTTAGAAAACTCATTTAGTTGATTTAATAACTCCTGTCGTTCCGATAATGCCATCGTTTGGACAATTCCTGGGGTTGATTGGCTAATCTCATCTAAGCGAAATGCTATTAGAGCAATATTACGATAAATATCTGCCTTATCTGGAGCTATCAACCAAACCTTTTCTAACCATTCAATAGCTAAAGGATATTCTTCTTTATCTAGGAAAATAGCAGTTAAATTAATTTGGCTAACTATGTGATCAGGTTGTAATTTTAATGCACATTGACAAGCATATAAAGCTTCATCCAAATTTTGATTACATCTTAAGGCACTACTTAAGCTTGCATAAGCGTCAACAAAATTGGGTTGAATTTTGATAGCCATTTTATAATGGTGAATGGCTGCTTCAAATTTGTTTTGTTCATGTAGTGAATTTGCTAAATTATGATGTGTTTGGGCATTCATTGGAGCTAATTTCAAAGCATGTTGGTAACAATTAATAGCTTGTTGCCATTGATATATTTCGTGAAAACAAACACCTAAATTGTTGTATGCGTGAAAAGTGCGCTGATTGACTGGCATCATTTCCAATGCTTTTTGATGATATTGAATTGCTTGTTCGATATGTCCTTGTGCCTGAAGGACATTACCTAAGTTAGTGTAGTAGTCGGCTTGATTAGGTTTGATAGCAATCGCTTGGCGAATTAACTTTTCTGCAATTACATTGTCGTTTTTTTGTGCAGCAATCACTCCTAACAAATGTAATGCATCTGCGTTTTGCGGTTGTATTTGTAGAATTTGACGATACAGTTTAGCCGCTTCATCAAAATGTCCACTGTTATGATATTGCATTGCAGCATTCAGTGTATGGGAAATATTTTCAAATATCTTCGCATGACTGGATTTATTTTTTTTCGCTCGCATGTTAAATTCCTATTGAAAACGCGATGTGCAGCTTTCCAAGTAGTTGAAAAAGAGAGTATGGACAGGGAATGGATAAAAAGAAAGAGCTTAACTAGATTGCTTTACATATATTTAAATGTATGTAACAATGAATA
>DYNN01000169.1 GCA_020721045.1 Thiomargarita sp.
AATCCCCCTCAATCCCCCTTTGGTAAAGGGGGAAGCAAAATTTCCTTAACTTAAATGCTATTGATTCACTAGGCAACGTATTGTTATATTTCTTTTTGTTGTAAATATTCGTAAGGTGGCAATGTTTTAATACGCTCATCTTGCATTGGAATACCAATAGTAAAATGATATAAACTTTGATATTTTTGATCTGTCAATCCTAGCAGGGAGTGACAGACATCATCAAAATAGCAACCAATCCCAGTGCCGCGTACGCCCGCTGCTTCAGCTTCTAAATATAAAACTTGACCTATAATCCCAGCTTCCCAGAATAGTTGCCGATAACCCCACGCACCAAATTTTAAGCCTTGATTAAATTCTGCCAACATACTCATACTGAATGCACCATCAGCCGCAATATCTTGATGACAGCTCATTTTGCGAGCAATTTTTTCTCCATTGGCAGAAACTAAATGATATAAAGGTAAATGTTCAGGACAATCAATGGGTTTTTGCCAGTCAAATTTTTCATGAGAAAGTGCTACTTGTAGTGAGTCAAATTGCTTGTCATCGCGGACTAAAATGTATAAACCAGCGGCTAATCCCACGACTCGATGAACGAATAAAATCAAATGAATACGGGGTGAATGTGAAATTACATCCCAAGGGATAACATTGCGACGAGGTAGTGTGCTGTCTAAAATACGATAAAAATCAGCCTGTGCTAAAGCATGTTCATTGCTATATTGTTGTGCGCTGCGTCGTTGTCGAATTAAATCTTTGGCTTGTTGCTGATTGGCGGTTGGTAATAAAGGTGCGCGTTGCGGTATTTGCCAAGCGGGTTCGTGGGTCACGGGTTTAGTGGTCGCTTGAATAATTAAATCGATCAGTTCCCATTGATATAAGTGATTGTTATCTAACAAATTTGCAGTACCATACCATGTTGTACCACCCATAATTCTAATCAAAGAATGACCAGATCGTATACAGGAGATTTCTAATAAATTGATATTATTATTGATCGTCGCGGTCGATGTCACCCATAGCATGATCTCGGGTATTTCAATTTCGTGTGGATAAAAATCTTGTTTACGATGCAAACCCAACACAGCTGCAATTTCTTCATCTGACCAATTAGCCAGCACTTTGACCGACCAACCCAAGGTCGCTGCGGCATAACGGACAGCAGCAATAGCATGTCCAATATCGTGTTGGCAATAGCGAAAAGCGCGCTCTCCGTATTTCCAAGCTTCTCGCCAAGGAATCGATGATAAACCAATTAAAAAACCATTTTCAGGCAATACTTGTTGAATCGCACGACTTTGATTTTCGGTGAATTTACCCCGTTGTTCCAATGCATGATCGCAACTAACATAGTGATAAACGCCGGCAAGTTCATTAGGTACGTGGTTGGCAATTATGTAGGCTTCGGTAGGATGTAGATTACCGCTGGAAGGATTGCAGCGTAAAACCCAATGTGTATCAAGGTATTGCTTCCATGCAGATAAGCCAAAAGAAAGTTCTAACAAGGCAGAAACTGTATCTTTGGTGATCAAATGCGGTTTTATCTTATCGGGATAATAAATGTCCGCAAAATTGGCTTCAATCGTATCAGCCATTAACGGTAATTTAATCGATTCAACACCAATGTAGCGACGAAAACTATCTGGTTGCGTCTCCCAATCAATAGACTGTGGTCCGTTAGCATATTGTTCAAGACGATGTTTAGTACGTTCATGATAAGAAAGTACTATTTTACAATAATTAGGCGATTCTTCTTGCACCATAGGGTCAAAATTTACAGATGAATGACTTGTTGAATAGATGTTAGCGGACATTTCTGTTCTTCCAACCAATTGTCAATGAGTAATTATACGTTAAGACAGCATATTTTTAGTTTGACAGTAAAACAGAACACCCACCTTAGTTTATATTGTACGATGTTGTGATGAACAATCTCAATTAAAATATGTTCAATGCGCATCGATTAGTTATTCATTTTTAAAACACTTAAAAAATATCAAAAAAATACATGCGCATTTTTGTCAGATTTATGACAAAGTCAAAAATTAGTTGGTTTTACTACACGCAAAAATTATTCCTCATAAGTAAAAATACCAAAATAATCGAATGAAAACAATAAGTTTTTTGCATGGCATATCGCTTGCTAAATCTCGCTAACAGAATGATAAAATTTTATTTTTTAAGTATAACTTGAATAAAAATATTGCACCATCGAATTCAAAAATCATCTTGAAAATCAAATGAAAGTAATCATTGTCCTTTAGCTGTATTTTGAGATGATTTTAACAGCAAGGCATAAAAAGGAAATAATCATGTGGGACTATTCTGAAAAAGTTAAAGAACATTTTTTTAATCCCAAAAATGCAGGTGCTGTGGCTGATGCCAATGCAATTGGGGAAGTGGGTTCTATCACTTGTGGAGATGCATTACGTCTCACTTTGAAAGTTGATCCACAGACAGAAATTATCACTGAAGCCGGTTTTCAAACTTTTGGCTGCGGCTCTGCCATTGCCTCATCATCCGCACTCACTGAAATGGTCAAAGGCAAAACTTTAGACGAAGCCTTAAAAATCACTAATCAAGACATTGCGGATTTTTTAGAAGGTTTACCACCAGAAAAAATGCATTGTTCAGTGATGGGACGAGAAGCGTTACATGCGGCAGTAGCTAATTTTCGCGGTGAAGAATGGAGCAATGATCACGAAGAAGGCGCACTGGTCTGTAAATGTTTTGGAATTGATGCAGTATTGATTGAAAATACGGTTAGAGAAAATAATTTACGCACACTCAATGATGTTACTAATTATACCAAAGCCGGTGGCGGTTGCACTTCTTGTCATGAAAGTATTGAGGAAATTTTAACCAAAGTGTTAACTGAAAAAGGGGAAGTTTTTGAACATGAAGCAACGCCTTCAACAATCCCGACTCAAAAACCGTATACCATGACGAATATACAACGAATGCGTCGTGTTGAAACGGTATTGGAATCAATTCGCCCTCAACTGCAACGCGATCGGGGTGATATAGAACTGGTTGATATTGAAGGTAATAAAGTTTATGTTAATTTAATCGGTGCGTGTGCGGGTTGTCAGTTAGAATTTCAAACATTAAGTGGTATTCAACAACGTTTAATTGAAGAATTGGGCGAATTTATTAAAGTCATTCCAGCTAAATTACGCGAACAAGTCGCCACAGCCTAATCAAAATGGAGCTTTACAATGGATATTTATTTAGACAACAACGCAACCACCCAAGTTGATCCAGTGGTTGTTAATGCCATGTTGCCTTTTTTTACTGAACAATTCGGTAACCCGTCCTGCTTCAAAAAACATATTTAAATGTATGTATTTGATAATTCGCTTTCTGTTG
>DYNN01000092.1 GCA_020721045.1 Thiomargarita sp.
ACTTATTCATTGTTACATACATTTAAATATATGTAAAGCAATCTAGTTAAGCTCTCCTTTTTTCTGAACATCATCATCAACATGGTAAATTAATTCTAAAATAAAAACTATATATTTTCAAAAAATTATAGGCTAGATTGTAGCTTGTGAAAACCCAACATTTTTAAACGATCAGAACCCCCATTCTAACGGTGTTTTTTAATGGTGATTTGAAATCATTTTCAGCTTTAACAAACCTCATGAGTACTCTATGAAAATCCCTCGTATTGCATTAACTGTTGGTGAACCTGCTGGCATCGGTGCCGATATTACGCTAAAAATTGCACAACTTGCCATTGCAGCTGATATTGTGGCTTTTGCTGATCCAGAATTACTTGAACAACGCGCTAATCAATTGAATTTAAAAATTAAAATAATCGTGGCAGATGAACGCTTCACGATGCATGAGCCGGGTACGCTCAAAGTTAAACCGATTAAATTAAAACAACCGGTACATTGTGGACAATTAAATCCAGCAAATGCCGCTTATGTGTTAGAAACATTGCAACAAGCTTGTCAATGCTGTGTTCATGGCGAGTTTGATGCTTTAGTCACAGCGCCGATTCATAAAGGTGTGATTAATGAAGCAGGAATTAAATTTAGTGGACATACTGAATTTTTAGCTCAACAAACTGATACTAAACAAGTTGTAATGATGTTAGCCACATCGGGTTTGCGCGTTGCATTGGCAACCACTCATTTACCTTTAGCACAAGTCAGTGCGGCAATTACCGAGGCACAATTAGAAACTACAATACGTATTATCGATCATGATTTACGTACCAAATTTGGCATTGTGCAGCCACGAATTGCGGTTTGTGGTTTAAATCCTCATGCGGGTGAAGATGGACATTTAGGACGTGAAGAAATAACGCTTATTAATCCGTTGTTAGCACGATTACGTCAAACGGGTTTTGATATCATGGGTACTATTGCTGCCGATACCGCTTTTACGACGGATTTGCTCGCACGCACAGATGTCATATTATGTATGTATCACGATCAGGGCTTACCTGTATTAAAATATAAAGGTTTTGGACAAGCGGTTAATATTACTTTAGGATTGCCAATTATTCGCACTTCAGTCGATCACGGCACAGCATTGACCTTAGCAGGAACAGGATTGGCGCAAAGTGGTAGTTTATCTTACGCGATTGCTGTGGCTTTAGAAATGATTCACTCCGTTCAACTCAATAACACTGTTTAATTCAATTTTATCATCTTATGCACCGTCTATTTATTAGTAGCCCACTTGCAATCAATCAACGACTTCATTTACCTTCTGAAGTGAGCCATTATGCTGTCCATGTTTTACGATTACGAGTTAATGATAGTTTTATACTGTTTAATGGATTAGGCGGAGAATATCAAGCAAAAATCATTACTATTACTAAAAAAATTGTAGAAATTCAAATAGATGAATTTTGCAATATTGAAAAAGAATCATCACTACAACTTACTTTAGTCCAAGCTATATCACGTCCTGAACATATGGATTATGCACTACAAAAATCGGTAGAATTGGGCGTACATCATATTGTGCCAGTTTTGACAGAACGTAGCCCGCCGCTGGATAAGAATCGTTTAGAAAAGCGTGAACAACATTGGCAGAAAATTATCATCAGTGCTTGCGAACAATGTGGACGTAATCGCTTACCAACATTATCACCTATTCAATCGTTGATACAATGGTTAGCAATTGATTCTTCTGGTGAAAATCGTATTGTGTTATCGCCACAAAGTCAGTTAAATTTACCGCAAGCCATCAACATTCCCACTCAGCAAATCACAATATTGGTCGGCGCAGAAGGCGGATTGACTGCGCAGGAAATTCAACTAGCAAACAAGGCTCATTACACTGCAATCAGTTTAGGACCGCGTATTTTGAGGACAGAAACCGCTGCGATTGCAATATTAGCCTTATGTCAGGGATTATGGGGGGATTTATAATGTGGAAAATTTCATCTGAATTAGCAAAAAACTGGAATTTTAAAGAAAAGTTGTTTGTACCTACCAATATTGATATTGAATGCCCAAACAAGGATTGCAAACGATCGTTAGTTAATATCTCACTTACATGGAACTTAATTGATAGCTATACGTTGTTATCAAGATGTACGTGTGCGAATTGTAAAAAAGATAGCAGATTCTTCTTGTTAAATTATCCAAAAGATGGAAAACCAGAAAGTAGACAAGATTCGCAGATATTTCTATTTCCTAAACCCGATTCTAAAACTACATTTATGGAAGGAGTTGCAGAGATATCTGAATCATTTGTGACAATTTACTCTCAAGCACAAGAAGCTGAAGGATTAGCACTGACAGAACTTGTAGGTGTTGGGTATCGAAAGGCGTTAGAATTTTTAATAAAAGATTATTTAATCAATAAGTCACCTGAAAAAGAGGAAGAAATAAAAAAGATGATGCTTAGCAAATGCATCAGCGAGTTTGTTGATAATCCAAATATTAAAAAGTGCGCTACAATGGCGGCATGGCTAGGCAATGACGAAACACATTATGTGCGAACATGGCCTGAACATGATTTGCAAGACCTAAAAACGCTTATCGAACTAACTCAACACTGGATAGCGATGGAAGTAATTACATCGAAATACGAAAAAGAAATGAAAAAGCAGGAAAAGTGAGCTATAGCAAAGAGCGTAGGTCCGATTAGCGTAGCGTAATCGGACGCATGTTATTCGCCGCTGCTAACCGAAATATTTCTCGTTCCCATGCTCCGCGTCAATAGCATTAAGTTAAGGAAATTTTGCTTCCCCCTTTACCAAAGGGGGATTGAGGGGGATTTTTTATATTTCAATTACTTAAATCCCCCCTGCCCCCCTTTAAAAAAGGGGGGGAAACGCTTAACTTAATGGCATTGATGCTCCGCGTGGGAATGCAGGTTGTGTCGCTTTAGCGACACTGGACGCAAAGCGTCCTTGTCTGCATTCCAACGGTGACCGTTAGAACGAGGAATGTCGCGCAAAGTATTTATTTATCTTGTGGTGTGTGATATAGATATTTCGGTTGGCGGCGAATAACATGCGTCCGATTACGCTACGCTAATCGGACCTACGCGGGTTGCGTCAATTAATTTGCCATAATAATCGGAATCACTTTATCTTTTACTTTTTCAGCCGCAGCTTGGTAATCAGCAATTTCATGGAAATTTAAATAACGGTAGATATTTTCTGCTAATGGGGCAATTTCAGCAACATTTTCCCTATATTCAGCCACTGTGGGAATTCGTCCCAATTTCGCACAAACTGCGGCTAATTCGGCTGAAGATAAGTAAACATTTGCGCCTTTACCCAAACGATTGGGGAAATTACGGGTTGAAGTTGAGACTACTGTGGCATTATCTCTTACGCGCGCTTGATTGCCCATACATAAAGAACATCCGGGCATTTCCATACGTGCACCTGCTTTGCCGAAAATAGAATAAATCCCTTCTTCTGTTAATTGTCGCTGGTCCATACGGGTAGGCGGTGCAATCCATAAGCGCGTATTGACGTTAAGCGTGGTTTCTAATACTTTACTGGCTGCACGATAATGTCCAATATTTGTCATACAAGAGCCAATAAATACTTCATCAATCTGAGTGCCAGCCACAGCGGATAAGGGTTTTACATCGTCTGGATCGTTGGGACAAGCGAGTAAAGGTTCTTTAATTTGGTTCAAATCAATTTCAACAATAGCTGCATATTCTGCATCAGTATCAGGTGCGAGTAAAATTGGATCGGCTAACCACGTTTCCATAGCTTCAACGCGGCGTTGCAACGTTCTAGCATCTTGATAACCATTGGCAATCATCCAACGTAATAAAGTGACGTTTGAATTTAAAAATTCGATAATGGGTTCTTTATCCAAGCGAACTGTACAACCATTAGCCGAACGTTCAGCCGATGCATCTGCTAATTCAAAAGCTTGTTCTACTTTGAGTTGTGGCAATCCTTCGATTTCTAGTACACGCCCTGAAAAAACGTTCTTTTTACCTTGTTTATCAACAGTTAATAAACCTTGTTGAATGGCGACATAAGGAATGGCATTTACCAAATCACGCAAAGTAATGCCGGGTTGCATAACACCCGTAAAACGCACAAGCACCGATTCTGGTACATCAAGTGGCATCACACCCAACGCAGCAGCAAATGCGACTAAACCTGAACCTGCGGGAAAACTAATACCTATTGGAAAGCGCGTATGAGAATCACCGCCGGTACCAACAGTGTCTGGTAAAATCATGCGGTTAATCCAAGAATGAATAATGCCATCACCCGGACGTAGAGAAATACCGCCACGTGTTGTGATAAAATCAGGTAATTCGTGTTGTAATTTGACATCAACCGGTTTGGGATAAGCTGCGGTATGACAAAAACTTTGCATGATTAAATCGGCTGAAAACCCTAAACAAGCCAATTCTTTCAACTCATCACGCGTCATAGCTCCCGTGGTATCTTGCGAACCGACTGAAGTCATTTTGGGTTCACAATAAGTCCCGGGACGTACACCTGTCACACCACACGCTTTACCCACTATTTTTTGCGCTAAAGTGTAACCTTTGTTATTTTCTTGCGTAGGCTTTGGTTTGATAAATAAATCAGAAGGTGGTAATCCCAAGGTTTCTCGGCTATTGGTTGTTAAACCGCGTCCAATAATTAACGGAATTCTACCGCCAGCTCGCACTTCATCGGCAATGGTAATCGGCGTTAAAGTGAATGTACTGATAACATCACCTTGCTGATTAACAATTTTACCTTGATAAGGATGAATAGTTATCACATCACCCATATTTAATTGCGTTACATCACATTCAATGGGTAAAGCACCGGAATCTTCTGCAGTATTAAAGAAAATCGGCGCAATTTTACCCCCTAATACCACGCCTCCTTGACGTTTATTAGGTACAAAAGGAATATCGTTACCCAACTGCCATAAAACTGAGTTAATCGCTGATTTTCTTGAAGAACCAGTACCAACAACGTCACCTACATAAGCGAGAGGATATCCTTTTTGCTTCAATTCTTCAATTTTGCTTAAAGCATTTTCAAAACGACTGATTAACATCGCTTTGGCATGTAGTGGAATATCAGGTCGACTCCATGCTTCAGAAGCGGGTGATAAATCATCAGTATTAGTTTCACCAGTTATTTTAAAAACCGTCACAGTGATCGCGTCAGGTAATCGTGGTTTAGCGGTAAACCATTCGCCTTCTGCCCATGAAGTGAGGACTTGTTTAGCAAAAATGTTAGTTTTCGCCATTTCTACAATGTCATGATAGGCGTCAAATATTAATAATGACTGCGACAATGCTTTCACTGCAATTGGTGCTAACGTTTGATTGTTAAGCAATTGAATTAACGGTTGAATATTGTACCCTCCCAACATCGTACCCAATAATTCAGTGGCATGAGTAGGAGAAATTAAACTGCAAGAAGTTCTACCGTGAGCAACATCAGCAAGAAAACCGGCTTTCACGTAAGCGGCTTGATCAACGCCGGGTGGCACGCGATGCGTGAGTAAATCGACTAAAGTTTGTTCTTCACCGTGAGGAGGATTTTTTAATAATTCGACCAATGCAGCAACTTGTTCTGCATTCAATGGTAAGGGTGGCAAATCTTGACTGGCACGTTCTTGCGACTGTTGTCTATAGGCTTCTAACACAGTTATTTCCTCTTTTTTTTAACTATATAACAAGATATTCGTTGAAAGTTTTAATATTATACCCAGTTATGTTGCACTGCAAAAGTGGCTAAATTAAATTAACGATGGTTTAATCATCGAGAATCACAATGTTTGCAAGGCAAACGCATTAAAACTTGACTGAAAAAAGAAAGTTAGAAATAATCCAAAATGGATATTATAGTTATTTGCGGAATTATCAGTTGTCATAAATAATCGAAGCCTTCTTCATAGGGTAAGCACCAATGCCATTAAGTTAAGGAAATTTTGCTTCCCCCTTTAGCCAAAGGGGGATTGAGGGGGATTTTTTATATTTCAATTACTTAAATCCCCCCTGCCCCCTTTAAAAAAGGGGAGGAAACGCTTAACTTAATGGCATTGAGGGTAAGCGCATGGGCTAACGAAAGTCATTTGGTTTTAGGGCAAGAAGCCACTGAAGAGAAGTCTAATGAAATTACTGCAATTCTAAAGCTTTTAGCCTTGCTGGAATTAGAAGGTTGCATTGTCACCATTGATGCGATGGGTTGCCAACGGAATATTACGAAACAAATCATTGAGCAAGGTGGCGACTATTCAATCGGGCTAAAAGGCAATCAAGGTTTATTGCATGAAGCAGTTGTTGATTTTTTTGAAGTGTCAAAACAGCATAAATATGCGAATGTGGAACGCGATTTTTCGGACGCATGTTTATCAGATTAATAATCTCACATTTCAAAACAAAAAAATCATTAAATCATGCCCAGTGGATTATGTGCATGTGAATCCTTTGAAACAAGGATTTGTAAAACGTGTAGCGGATTGGCTGTATTTCACGTTTCAAATATGTCGCGCAAGGTAATTTATTTACCTTGTGGTGTGGTGATATAGATATTTTGGTTGGCGACGGAGAATAACATGCTACGCGGGCTGTATCTATTTGAGAATTCCTTGTTTAGAACTTGTAACCTATTTTGAAAACAATTTCTCTCGATGGTGCGGGCAGGGAATTATGACCACCATTATAAGGTTGAATAAAACGAGATTTATCGTTAAATATATCATAAATTCCAATACCTATATCACCATTTTTAAACCAAGTTGGTTGATAACGCAAAAAGACATTTGCTAAGACTGAAGCAGGAAACTTTTTCAAATGAGCATTTCCATTTTCATCTATCCCATCATAACCATAACGAGAACCATAAAAAATAAGCGAAGAATTTAACGTTAATTGAGGAGAAAGATTAAAAGTAGTATTTAAAGTTGTTTTATGGGTTGGAAATGCTAAACTAGCGGTTTTTATTTCATTGCCCGTTTGAAAATCGATGACTTTTTGATTTTCAGCAGAACCATAGATTTTTTGATAAAACGAATGATTTAAAGTAACACTTCCCCATTTCTCCTTAAAACGCCATTCTGTTTCAATACCGCGTGAACCCATTTTCTCTGTTGAATTGAAATAAGTAACTAACCCCGTTGTTGATAAAACATCGTAGGTAATGTTATTGGTTGCCATATTATTAAAAACATTCATTGTTAAAGTCATGTTCTTATGAATTTGATAACCGATTTCTGCTTCAAAAACTTTATTTTTCTCGGTTTGAATTTCTTGATTTAAATAAACGTTATAAGCAGCTGGGGTACGAAATGAATGTCCATATAACAACTTATAATGAAATTGATCAACAATATTTGTTAATGCTAAACGAGGAACAATTGCACTTCCAAAAAGATTATGATGTTCATAACGAACGCCGCCTGTAATATTTCCCCAGTTTGATTTGTAATCGCTTTCTAAAAATAATGTATAATTTTGAAAATTTGGGATTGATTTAGATTCAACAAATAAATTATCCGGTGATTTATTCGTTGATTTATCTGAATAAAACTCCACGCCAGTTGCAAATTGAAATTGATCATTAAAAATATAATTCAAACGACTTTTCAACCACGAATGTTCAACAATATTTTTTGAAAATCTTTGAGGTACTCCATTATCAATTGTCCAAGATTGATCGCGTTGATAACCACTCTCAATATTTAATTTCAAATCTTGATTAAAATCATAATGATATTTTGCTAAATATGCCCATATTTGGAAATCAACTTTCCAAGGATTTTCAACAATTTCTCCATATCCATCATAAGAATGAAGACGGTAATTATCACTTAGAAAACGACTACTAAAATTTCCATATTTCAAACCTAGATTAACAAAATGAGGCGTTAATTGGCTTGTTTCCGCCATATTAACGGTTTTTCCATTTGAATCAATATATTCACCGTCGCTACGTTGTCCTTTCCCCACATAACCCGCTGCGGTGATTTCTAGTTCTTTATTTATTTTATTTCCATACATCAAACTAATGTTTTGTCGTCCAGTAGTTTTTAGCATTTTTCCATGCGTTAAATTGATTTGTACACCATCAATATCTTCTGCATTTTTTGTAATAATATTAATAACCCCTAATTCAGCAAATCCACCATAATTAACTGAACCCGGACCGCGCATAATTTCAATGCGTTTGATATGTTCTAAAGGATAATGATTTCCTAAGGCTAAATTACCATAATTTCGCTCATTCATTTCAATGCCGTCAATAAGCATGAGCATTTTACCTTCATGCACCCACGTTCCTCGTATGCCAATTCCAACAACATTCAGCATATCTACCCCAAAATCAAATCCGGGTACTAATCTTAATACATCAATTAAATCTCTTGCGCCACTTTGAGCGATTTCTTCATCGGTAATAATCGAAACAATGCCTGGTGTTTCTCTCAATGATTTATCCTTAGTTTTTGAAGCAACAGAAATTTCAATATTCATTAAATCTTCTAAAGATAAGTCACGGAGACGTTTAATAGTTTCTGCATCCGCATTATCCGCATTAACTAACGTAGAAGAGCACATAGTTATCAATGTTACGAAAGAAGCGTGTATTGCTTTCATTTTTAAGGACTCCTTGTTTAGAATTTGTGACCTACTTTGAAAACGATTTCTCGTGAGGGTGCGGGTAATGTGATTATGACCACCATTATAAGGCTGAATAAAACGAAATTTATCGTTAAATATATCATAGAGACCCTTGCAAAAGCATCTAAATTTTTGCTTAGAAGGCAATAGAGTCATTTTTTTGAGAGCTATAGGACCGTAGGTCCGATTAGCGTAGCGTAATCGGACGCATGTTTATCAGATTAATAATCTCATTGATAATCTCAATTTTCTCAAAACAAAAAAATCATTAAATCATGCCCAATCACGCAAGGCATTTATTTACTAAATTGATGTAGTGATATAGATATTTCGGTTAGTGGCGGCGAATAACATGCGTCCGATTACGCGTCGCTAATCCGACCTACGCGGGCTAACAATTCAAAGACCAGCACAACGTTGTAACATTTCTTTCGCGTGTGCCAGTGTTTGCGGAGTAATTTTTATCCCACCTAACATGCGAGCAATTTCTTCAAGCCGTTGTTTTTTTGTTAAAATCTTAATTGTTGCATGTGTAGAATTGGTATCGGCTTTTTTTGTCACTTGCAGATGATGGTGTCCATGACAGGCAACTTGTGGTAAGTGGGTGATGCAAATCACTTGACGTTGTTCACCTAATTGTCGTAATAATTGTCCTACGATTTCAGCCACTCCACCGCCAATCCCTACGTCCACTTCATCAAAAATTAAAGTTGGTACACCCGTTGTTTTAGCTGTAATCACTTGAATTGCTAAACTAATACGGGATAATTCTCCACCTGAGACAATTTTTTGCAATGGTTTAGGTAATTGACCGGGATTGGTATTCACCAAAAATTCTACTTTATCAGTGCCCACCGAAGTCGGCGTAGTTGATTGATTGGCATGAACTTCTATTGTTAAATAACCACCCGGCAATCCTAGTTGCTGCATGTTTGTAGTGATTTCATCCGCTAAAGGTTTGGCTTGCTTAAGTCGTTGTTCATGCAATGCTTTTGCTGCAATACGATAGTTAATTAATGTTTCAGTGACTTGAATTTCTAAATCACGTGCCCTTTCTTTATACGCTTCTAGTTCTTGCAATTGCATGGTTAAGCGTTGAAAATATTGCGGTAATTCGATAAAACCTACTTTATGTTTGCGGGCTAAATTTTGCAAAGCACCAATACGTTCATCAATCCAATTCAACCGTTCGGGGTCCATATGTAAATGCTCAACATAGTGACGCAATTCATTGACTGCTTCTTGAGTTTGAATATCAGCCGCTTCAATTAAACTGATAATATTACTTAATTGCGGATCGTATTTTTCAACACTACTTAAATACGAGTGTGCTTGATTCAAACAAGATAAAGCGGAATTCGCGTGATCGGCACCGAGTAAATTTAACGCTTGTTGATTTTTTTCTAACAATTCATTAGCATTGGCAAGTCGGCGGTGTTCTTCATTCAGAGAAATTACTGATTCTTCAGTTAATTCAAACTCTTCTAATTCTTCTACTTGATAACGCAATAAAGTCAAATTGGCATCACGATCTTGTACACCACTGGCAAGTTTATCCAATTCTGTGTGTAAATCATGCCATTGTTGATAAGCGTATTGTAAGGTCATTAACGCGGTTTTATCTTCGAGCACGTCATCTAATAATTGACGTTGACTATCTGAACGAAGTAGTGATTGATGTGCATGTTGTCCATGAATATCGACTAAAAATTCGCCTAACTGCTTTAATGTTTGCAAAGATACTGGTAAATCATTAATATAACCGCGAGAACGCCCATTATTTTTAATAACACGTCGAATAAAACATTCATCTTCATTATCAGTATTTTGTAAATCTTGTTGTTGCAACCAATTTTTTGTCGCAGTGGAAATTGTAAAAATGGCACTGACACGTGCGGTTTCGCTACCCGGTCTTACTACAGAACTATCTGCTCTCTCCCCTAATACTAAACTCAAGGCATCAATCAAAATAGATTTACCCGAACCCGTTTCTCCACTAATAATAATTAACCCATTGTTAAGATTTAATTTTAATTGTTCGACAATGGCAAAATTTTCAACCTGAATGGATTGCAACATAATTTTAATAATTTTAGTATGTTATTTTAGTTTGATAAAACGAGTAGGCGGCTTTAAGCATTATTGATAAACCATTTACAGTAGCAGTTAGTTTAATTTTCACTTAATATAGTCAATGGAAAGTAGTTAGGATTGATTTGATCGTTTACACTGTATTTTTAATAGTTTTCATGTCAATAACTTAATAAAAATTATACACTAATTCACTTAAAAATTAACTAAAGGAGGACAGGCTGAATGGATCCAAAAATTATTTGGCTCTTTATATTTGTTGCTTTGTATTGGTCTTATTGTATTTTTTGGGGTATTAAAGGCGCATTATCTGCACGAACAGCCAGTGATTATTTTATTGCTGGACGCACGATTTCATTATGGGTTTTTGTACTCGCCGCTACCGCCACTTCATTTTCTGGCTGGACTTTTATGGGACATCCAGGACTCATTTATCGAGATGGCTTTCAATATGCGTATGCCTCGTTTTACGCGATTACCATTCCTTTTACTGGTGTTATGTTTCTAAAACGGCAATGGATGTTAGGAAAACGCTTTGGTTTTATTACGCCCGGTGAAATGTTTGCAACTTATTTTCATTCTGACACTATTCGCTTACTCGTTGTTTTAGTGGCTTTGATTTTCTCAATTCCCTATTTAGGTGTGCAATTACGCGCTTCGGGCTTATTATTCAACGTATTAACCGATGGTATGCTAGATATTGAGGCGGGCATGTGGTTGTTGTCAATCGTCGTTATTATTTACGTCACCTCTGGTGGATTAAGGGCTGTTGCCTATGTTGACACGATGCAGGCTATTTTATTAGCGATTGGTATTATTGCCATCGGTATAATTGCATTTCACTACATTGGTAGTTGGCAACAACTCAACGACGGCATTGCAGCACTCGCTCAAATGGATACCAATAAAACGCCCGATGGTTACAGTCATTACGTTGCTATACCCGGCGTCATTCAATTCGTCAGTGATGGCACTAAAGCGTCAGGCGGCATCTGGACAGGTGTTATGATTTTGACCTATATGTTTGGATTAATGGGAATTCAATCTGCACCCGCATTTTCTATGTGGGCATTTGCTAACACCAATCCAAGACCTTTTGCGCCACAACAGGTTTGGGCATCTTCATTTGCTATTGGTCTCATTTTATTTGTATTTACCGCAATACAAGGCATTGGGGCACACTTCTTAGGTGCTGATTTACAATTTCTTGCACAATATCCTGATTTAGCAAATAATATCATGGCTGCCAGTTTAGGCGGAAGCGATTTGATGGCGTTAGAAGGCAAACAAGACATGTTAGTCCCGCAACTAATTAATTTAATGGGAGAAACCGCACCTTGGTTAGTGGGATTACTTTCAGTTTGCGCACTGGCTGCAATGCAATCAACGGGTGCCGCCTATATGTCAACTGCCGGTGGAATGCTAACGCGTGATTTATTAAAACGTTACGTTATACCGAATGCCACTCATGCGCAACAAAAGTTACTAGGTAGAATAGGTATTATATTCATTGTATTAGCTGCATTAGGTGTTGCTAGTAGTGCCAGTAATGCGTTGGTATTATTAGGTGGACTTGCAGTTGCCTATGGTTTACAAATGTGGCCCGCATTAATTGGCATTTGCTGGTGGCCCTTTTTGACCAGAGCCGGTGTCAGAACGGGGCTTATCGTCGGTCTCATCGCCGTCACTATGACGGATAGCACCAATGTTTATATTTTCCAACTATTTGGAATTACGCCAGAACAAGCCCCTTGGGGACGTTGGCCCTGGACAATACATTCCGCGGGTTGGGGAATTATTTTTAACTTAATCACAGCCGTCTTAATTTCTGCAGTCACTCAAAACAAAGAAGGTTTGGCACACCGTATGATTTATCACAAATTTTTACGAGAACACGCCAGTTTACCCGAATCTAAACGTGCTTTAATTCCAATTGCTTGGATTATCACCTTAATTTGGTTCTTCTTTGGTATTGGACCCGGTGCTGTCATTGGTAATACCATTTTTGGCAGCCCGCACGACCCTAGCACTTGGATATTTAACATGCCTTCCATTTGGGCGTGGCAACTATTATGGTGGGCACTTGGCGTTTTCATGATGTGGTTTTTAGCTTATAAGATGGAAATGTCCACAGTACCAACTAAAGAAGTGATTGCTTTACATGAAGATATTGGCGATATTCACTTAGATTTTAATCGTCCTAGTTAATTACCAACAATCGTAACAAGGGGACAGCCTCAATAGCATTAAGTTAAGGAAATTTTGCTTCCCCCTTTACCAAAGGGGGAT
>DYNN01000170.1 GCA_020721045.1 Thiomargarita sp.
AACAGAAAGCGAATTATCAAATACATACATTTAAATATGTTTTTTGAAGCAGTATTCCATTAAGTTAAGCAATTATCTGTTTTAACTTAATGGTATTTTCACGAAAATTACTCTAACAAAAATAGTAATCCATTCTTAATGGTGTATAAACGTCACACCTTTTAGTATTTGCTGCATGACATTGCGTTCACTGCTTAATTTATCGCATAATACCAAACCTTTTGATCCAATCACTAAAATCACATGAAATTACTTAATTTACTATTTTTACTAAATTTATTAACTTATACGGTACATGCAGACCCTTTATTAATTGACCATATTGTTGCTGTTGTGAATAATGAAGTGATTACTCACACTGCTTTACAACAAGATCTAACAATTATTGTGCAAGAAAACGAGCGTAAAGGTTTGACTTTACCTCCACAATCAGCATTAGAAAAGCAAGTGTTAGATAATATGATTCTGACCACATTACAATTGCAAGCGGCTAAAAATACAGGTATTTCTGTTTCAGATAACGAATTAAACGATGCGCTTCTCAATATTGCTAAGAAGGAAGATTTGACACTTGAAGGTTTTAAAGCCCGTTTGGAAGAAGAAGGTTATGATTATGAATTGTTTAGAAAAAACAGTTTAAATCAAATGATAATTACGCGCTTGATTCAAAGAGAAATAATCAGCCGCATTAATGTCACCGATCGAGAAATTGATAATTTTATCGCTAATCAAGAACAACAAGGCGCGATTGCCGTAGAATATCATTTGCAACATATTTTAATCGGTTTACCTGAAGCAGCCTCTCCAGAAATTATTGATATTAAAAGAAAAGAAGCTGAAGCTGTAGTTGCTAAGTTACGTGCAGGTGAAGATTTTCGAAGTACAGCAATGGCAGTTTCTAATAGCAGTCAAGCATTGGAAGGCGGTGATTTAGGTTGGTTAGCCGTTCCACAAATTCCTACCGTGCTTGTGGCTGTTGTCAATCAATTATCCGTGGGTGAAATCAGCGATCCGGTGCGAGATACCAGTGGTTTTCATATTGTTAAAGTTGCAGATAAACGTAGTGCTGAACAAAATGTGGTTACTCAATCCAAAGTACGCCACATTTTAATTCAAACCAATGAGGCTGTATCTGATGATGATGCGAAAATACGATTGGATCGTTTGAAATATCGTATTGATCAAGGAGAAGATTTTTCAGAAGTAGCACGAGCAAATTCTGAAGACAGTAGCAGTGCATTTGATGGCGGTTTATTAGATTGGGTTACACCGGGCACGATGGTACCAGAATTTGAAACTGTCATGGATAGCTTATCCATTAATGAAGTCAGTCAACCGTTTAAAAGTCGTTTTGGTTGGCATGTTGTGCAAGTTTTAGAACGTCGCCAACATGATAATACGGATACTGCTTTACGCACACAAGCTACGCAATACATTAAACAACGTAAGGTAGAAGAGGAATTGCAATCTTGGCAAAGACAGTTGCGTGATGAAGCTTATATTGAAAATCGTTTATCTAGTTAATATTTAAAGATTATTTATTTAAAACAGTCCTAAATTATGCATTTTAAACTTTCAGTTTCTCCGTATTTACATACAATGCAAACAGTGCCCAATTTGATGCGGCAAGTGTTGTATGCGTTGTTACCCGGCATTATATTATATGTCTATTTTTTTGGTTGGGGTATTGTTATCAATATCTTATTAACCAGTATTACCGCCTTGTTATGTGAAGCTCTCATGTTATGGATGCGCGATCGCCCATTGCGTCCCTTTTTGACCGATTTTAGCGTCTTAGTAACTGCATGGTTGTTAGCGTTAGCTATTCCGCCACTACTTCCTTGGTGGATGACTGTTATTGGTACTGCATTTGCGGTTATTTTTGCAAAACATTTATATGGTGGTTTGGGTTTTAATCCGTTTAATCCAGCTATGGTAGGTTATGTTGTACTGTTAATTTCATTTCCTTATCAAATGACGCAATGGCCCGCTTTAGCAATGCTCAGTGGCTATCATCCGGGGTTACTTGATAGTGTAAGTGTGATTTTTACCGGACATCCTTGGCATTCGTCTATTGGTATAGATGCCTTAAGTAGTGCAACTTCACTAGACACAATGAGAACGCAATTAAAACACTTTCATACCGTGCAAGAAATTAAGCAAAATCCGTTATTTGGTGATTTTGGTGCTAAAGGTTGGGAATGGATAAGTAATGCGTTTTTTCTAGGTGGTTGTTGGCTATTGTATAAACGCGTCATCAATTGGCACATTCCTTTCGCGGTATTAGGCAGCTTATTTATTATCGCCGGATTTTTCTTCCTAATTGATCCCGATGTACATCCTTCTCCCTTATTCCATGTATTCAGTGGTGCTTCCATTTTAGCGGCTTTCTTTATTGCAACAGACCCAGTCACTGCAGCGACTTCAATTAAAGGACGTTTATTTTATGGGGCGGGCATTGGGATTTTAATCTATATTATTCGTACTTGGGGCGGTTATCCCGACGGTGTTGCTTTTGCAGTATTGCTGATGAATATGGCAGCTCCACTGATTGATTATTATACTAAACCACGTGTTTTTGGTTATTAGCGATGATAAAAGAAAAAATGCTACGTTCAGCGATAATGCTGGCTTTATTTGCGATAACCGGTGCAGGTTTAGTAAGCTTGACCCATTCACATACTGAACAACAGATTAAATTGAATGAACAAGCAGCTTTATTACGCACACTCAGTGCCTTAGTCATACCTAATCAATACGACAATAAATTATTCACTGATACTTTGACGGTGACGAATGATACATTACTGGGTTCAGATGAGCCGATGACAATTTATCGCGCGCGTAAACAGGGTAAACCCGTTGCAGCGGTATTGACAGCAATTGCGCCAGATGGTTATAACGGGCGTATCTTATTATTAGTCGGAGTGAATTATCAGGGTTCGGTATTAGGTGTTAGAATCATCGCTCACCAAGAAACACCGGGATTAGGAGATGGCATTGAAATTAGAAAAAGCGATTGGATTTTGGGCTTTAATCACCAATCTCTTACTACACTGAGCAAAGACTTATGGAAAGTGAAACGTGACGGCGGGGTTTTTGATCAATTCAGTGGTGCGACAATAACACCGCGTGCCGTAGTCAAAGCAGTTTATAATACACTTATCTACTATCAACAACATCGCGATCAAATTTTTGCGGTTAAACCAACTCAAAAAGACAAATAAGCTAAAACACTTCTTCTGCTTCAAAAAACATATTTAAATGTATGTATTTGATAATTCGCTTTCTGTTG
>DYNN01000171.1 GCA_020721045.1 Thiomargarita sp.
CGGTGCGCCGATACCGGGACTGGGACGGCGTTTGATGGTGAATGCGGGGTATCGGTTTTGATTTTTATACTAAGACCGTGTAGGTCCGATTAGCGTAGCGTAATCGGACGCATGTTTAGTGGATTATGTGCATGTTGAATCATTTGAAATATGGGTTTGTAAAACGTGTAGCAGATTAGCAGTAATCCGCGTTTTATCAACAGGTTGCGCAAAGTATTTATTTACCTTGTGGTGTGGTAATATTGATATTCCGATTAGCGAATAACATGCATCCGTACGCGGGCTTACAGGTCAAAATTATGGAGTTCATCATGATGAATTGCGAACAGGAATTAGCGCAACTTAAACATTATCAAGCCACATTGCAGCGCGATTTTCAAAAATTAGCGGATGAATGGCGCGCCTGTTTAAAGTGTCTCATGATGAAAAAGCGACTCTGGGTTCTGTACGGATATTGTTGGAAATCTTGTTAAAACAAATTTGTAAGGAAGTGAATTTACCAATTGCAAACAATGAGATGGTCGGCTCGATTTTGAGTAAATTTCGAGAAAAGACAAAAAATATCGTTCCGGACGTTGTACCCGATGACATTTACCGTTCGATGGATCATATCAATGGTTTGGCAACGCCCGGCGCACATGATAAACCCTACGATCCAAAACAAATTCGTGAGGTGTTGGTGGCTTTAGAACGGGTGTTGCATTGGTACGTGGTTAAGTTTAAACAATGGCACATGCCAACTCAAGATGCAGTGACAGCCGCGTCCATCGTTGACATCGACCGTTTGCCAACCCCGTTGACAGAATTAATCGGACGGGAGCAAGAATTAGAGCAAATTCAACGTGCTTTTGAGCAATCAGAAACTTTTTTAGCCATCATTGTGGCAGCGGGTGGGATTGGAAAATCGGCATTGAGTGACGCATGGTTAAAGTCGATTCAGCCACATTATCAGGGCGTTCAGCGGGTATTTGCATGGTCGTTTTATTCGCAAGGTGCGCACGATACACAGACTTCTGCCGCGCCATTTTTTCAAGTTGCCCTGCCATTTTTTGGGTGGACGGGGGAATTGCCGAAAGATGATGTTGCTCAGGGGCGGGCGTTGGCTAAATTATTGTCGCAACAGCGTTTTATTTTAATTTTAGATGGTTTAGAGCCGTTGCAGCACCCCGCGCATATTTTGGACGGAGAATTGAAAGATACTGGATTAAACGCTTTGTTCGGTGCGATTCGGCGGGAAGGTTTGGCACATTCGCCCAGTTTGATTTTGATTTCGTCGCGGCAACCGTTGCAGGAATTAGAAGCGTGGGAAACGAAGAAATATGTCAAGCGGGATTTGCAGACTTTGCCGAATCACGATGGCGCGAAGTTATTGAAAACCTTGGGCGTGCGCGGTACTGAGGCGGAATTACAACAGGCAACGCAGGAAATGGGCGGACATGCCTTAGCAGTGGTGTTGTTAGGTAAGTTGTTGAAAGAAAAGTTTGCTGGGCGAGTGGAGCGGCGTGATCAATTGCCTCCGTTGTGGGAAGCGCGGAAACAGGGGGCTCATGCGCGGCGGGTGTTGCAATTTTATGTCGAGCGTTATTGGTTGGAAAATACGCCAGAATTGGCATTTTTGCAGTTGTTGGGCTTGTTTGACCGTCCGATGGGCTTGGGCGAAAAAGAAGTTTTGGTTGCCAACGCGGAATGTGCTGCGCCGTTGCGTGATTTGGATGATGTGGGCTGGGAAATGTTAGAAACGCATTTGAAAGCCGCCGGGATTTTGTTGTCTTGCGATGGTTTTCAGTGGGATTGTCACCCGTTGATTCGTGATTATTTTGCGCAACAGTTCAACACCCGCCACCCGGCTGAATTTCGACAAGCGCACTTGGTTTTATTTGAATATTATCAACATACTGGTTCATTCTATCTTTCCATATCTCATGGTTGCCTCTCTAACCAATTTAAAAGAGCTTTAGACGAGGTATATTGGAGTTATATACGTCCAAAAAATGAATTATTCCCTCATAGTATTAGTATATTAGGTAGCTATGCTCAAAATTCCTCAACTCTTTCTTATTTTTTTCACCCTGAATGGGAATTTAAGCATTCTGAAATATCTCAAGAAGACAAAGCAATTTTACTGTTAGATGCTTCATTTTGTCTGATGTCATTAGGACGTATGCGTGAATCAATTTTTCCCCGGAAAAAAAGTATTGAGCTATTTGTATCGATGGAAAGTTGGAAAGATGCAGCCTTAGCAGCTAGAAACTTATCTGATACATATCTACTCATTGGTGAACTAAAGAATTCAGAAGCTGCAGCTAGAGAATCTATTAGATATTCTCAATATACAGGTGACCTCTTCCGCCGAGTATCTAGTGAACTTCGACTTGCTACTACCTTGCATAAACAAGGAATTGTCCAGATTGATTTTCTAAGTGAGATCGGTAAAATAGATTTTCATTCTTTGCAGGAATCTACTACATCAGTTTTTCCAAAACAGTATTCACTGGCAGGGGTTCAATATAGGTCTATTTTAATAGATTATCTAAAAGAAGAGGATCAGTTAGCAAATCTAAAAAACGATATAATTAACAGTATAAAAGTTTCTGAGAATATGCAATGGCTGATACCAAAAGCACTTGATCAATTAAATCTCGCTAAAGTGCTTATAAAATTAGATTTAAATCGAGAAGCTATTTTTTATTTGGATAACTCGTTACAATATTTAGTAAAACTAGATAAAATACAATATGTTCCACTAATATTTATTGAGCGCGCCAATTTTTACTTGCAACAACAGCAACTTGAGCAGGCACAGCAGGATTTAGACGAAGCGTGGCAGATTATTGAGCGCAGTGGCATGAAATTGTATGAGGTCGATTATCACTTGGCAATGTGTCGTTATGCGCGCTTACAACAGCCTTCCGAAGCCGCCACGCATTTAGAAAAAGCAAAAAAATTAATTCAAACAACGGGCTATCATTTGCGCGACAAGGATGTGAGCCCGCGTAGGTGCGATTAGCATAGCGTAATCGGACGCATGTTATTCGCCACCACTAACCGAAATATCTATCACCACCAACTTTAGTTTGCTAAATTCAGACTTGGCAAGTTTTAAAAACTGGTTAAGTCCTAGCTACAGTAACTTAGCAATATAAGGTTGTTGTGCCCTTTGGGTTGCACCCATGAAATGACTCTATTTGATTTATTTTTCCATTAGTTATGGCTAATTAATAAAAAATTTGTTAAATT
>DYNN01000172.1 GCA_020721045.1 Thiomargarita sp.
CCTAAACTCATTAAACTTCACTTATCCACGCCATTTGGATCGCCTCTAAAATCTTCTCATTAGAACGTTGTGGATCATCTTCAAAACCCTCCAATCCACAAATCCAACGATGCATATCCACGAAATTAACGTATTGTGGGTTCACATCGGGATACTTTTCGTATAGTTCAATCGCAATTTCTTGCACATCAGTCCATCGCATATTCAATTTCGATCCTATTTTTTTACTAAAATCTACCAAAATTCACAACAATATACATTGATTAATTTAATGTTTTATCGCCGAATAGTACTGTCCACCAGTGTGTGACTTGTTGACGTTGGATTTCAAACTTATCATAAGATACCTGTGCGGGTTGACCCTGTAAAGCCAAATGATGAGTTTCTCGTCGATAAATGCGATAAGCCTCACTCAGTTGTTGACAAAGTAATTCATCAAAAAGCTTATATTTAACAAACAGTTTTAGCATTGGTAACATACCCGTTGTTTCCAATAACTGCGGATAATCGACTGCCCAGCGGAGTATGCCATATTGAACGATAAATTCGATGTCAGTAATACCGCCTTGACCCTGTTTGAGATCAAAGATATTATCATTGCTTTTATCTAAATTTTGCCGCATTTTCAAGCGCATATCATATACATCCTGCTTTAATTGTTGGACATCACGCGATACTGCTAAAACAGAACGACGAATTGACTCAAAATGCGCAACCATTGAAACATCGCCCGTAATAACCCGTGCACGCACCAAAGCTTGATGTTCCCACGTCCAAGCACTTTCCTGTTGATATTGTCGAAAAGCATCCAAACTACTGACTAATAAACCTGAAGCCCCACCAGGACGTAGGCGTGGATCAACTTCGTATAAAATACCAGCTGGCGTGTTAATAGTCAAAATATGGATAATACGTTGCGCTAAGCGACTGAAAAATACGTCATTGTTTAATGGTTTTTCACCCTCTGTCATTTGTGCAGAGCCACGACTATTGTGTAGGAAAACAATATCTAAATCAGATTCATAGCTCATTTCAATACCACCCGCTTTACCATAGGCAACAACGCAAAAATTAGCTTCTCGTAATACGCCATTATCGTTACAGTAAGGTTTACCATGTTTTTCAACGAGATATTGATAAGCAATGTTCAAAGCTTGTTTTACCAAAGTATCTGCAATTGCGGCTAAATAATCACTAGCCACTTCCACAGATAAATTAGCTGAAATTTCACTGGCAGCCACTTGCAATACATAACCGCGCTTAAATTGTCGCATACAATCCAGTAACATCTCCAAATCATCCATTGGTAAATGCGCTAACTGAGCTTGTAAAGCACTGTCTAATTCAGCAGGCTTGAGTGGATCATATAAACGACGTGGGTCTAATAATTCGTCTAATAACAAGGGATAACGGGTGATTTGTGCAGCGATCCACTGACTATTCGCACACAGATGTACCAATTGTTTGAGTACTTGAGGACGCTCTAACAACAACGCTAAATACACACTGCGCAAGGCGATAGCTTCCACTAAATCCAACAAACGATGTAAAGCAATATCGGGTTGCCCTAAAACAGCAGCTAATAGCAAAGGAATTAATTTATCAAATCGTTCACGCCCACGCAGCGACATTTTGGCTACACTACTAGAATTAAGTAAAGTGCGTAAATGTTTTAAAATCTCAGGTGGGTCTTGAAATCCGGCTTGTGTTAATAATAGTAAAGATTGATCATCATCTTGCAAACCCGCTAACCATAAGGTTTGCCAATGATTCGGAATTGATGAAGTTTCTGATTCTGTGATAGCGGGTGGCGCGATCACTTGTTCAAATTGGTGATGCACGATTTGTTGATGAAATTGTAATTGCTTAACGAGTTGATCCCAATCAATAAAACCCATACCAAATGCTAAGCGCGTACGATCTAATTCATCAATCGGTAAAGTTTGGGTTTGTTGATCAGCAATGGCTTGCAAATGATTTTCTGTTTTACGTAAAAAGCAATAAGCTTCATAGAGTTGGTGAACAACATCGGACTCTAACAATTGATATTGTGCTAATTGCTTTAACGTAGAAAGAAAATGTGTATTTTGTAACGCGGGTTGGCGACCGCCACGAATTAATTGAAAAACTTGACAGGTGAATTCTGCTTCTCTAATGCCTCCTTTTCCCAATTTTAGATTATTTAACAAACCTTTACGTTGTGCTTCTTGATCAATTAATAATTTCATCGATCGCAAAGCTTCAAACGCATTATAATCCAAATAACGTCGATAAATAAAAGGTTTAAGTGCTATAAGCAGAGATTTTCCGGCTATTTTGTCGCCTGCAATCACTCGCGCTTTAACCAAAGCATAGCGTTCCCAATCACGCGCATGATTTTGATAATACTCCTCGCACGCCGCGAAATTCATCACCAAAGGACCACTATCACCAAAGGGTCTCAAGCGCATATCCACACGAAACACAAAACCATCGGCTGTCATATGATTTAATACATAAATCAAACGTTGTCCCAAACGCAGAAAAAATTCTTGATTAGAGCGAGGACGTGGTGTATCGGTAGTTTCTCCATTTTCAGGATAGGTGAAGATCAGATCAACATCAGAAGAAAAATTAAGCTCTTGCCCACCCAATTTACCCAATCCTAACACAACCAATTGCTGCGGATTGCCAACCAAATCGCAAGGTGTGCCCCATTGAGCAGTGTGTAGCGTATAAATTTTTTGCAATGCAGCATCAATTAATGCATCTGCCAAATCAGACAGTGAAGCGAGCGTTTCATTCAATGTTGCCCAACCTGCTAAATCACGCCACGCAATCCGTACCATGGCTTGCAACCGAAAAGCACGTAACGCTTGCATTAATCCATTTTCATCATCGGGTAAGTTTTGCAATCGTTCAGCATAGGGGACTTTTTCGACAAATAGATCGCAAGATTGAATCAATTCTGTCAACAAAGAGGGATTTTGAACGCAAGCTTGTGCCACGAAAGGACTACATGCCCATACAATAGGCAATGTTTGAATCACTTCAGAGGATGTTATCAGTTTAAGATTACTAGCGGTTTGTTGGTAATTTTGCCAAAAACGATTAACTTCTGGTTGTAGTAAAGGAGGTAATTTGTCTAAGGAAATCATAATTTGTTGAATTGTAGAGGATGTAAATATAGTCTATAAAAATATTGATAACCATTGATATGTTAATATTATATATATACA
>DYNN01000093.1 GCA_020721045.1 Thiomargarita sp.
CTTCTCAGGCGTAATTCTTGACTCGTTTGAGAGGGTTTAAATTGAGAATTGCTGGTTAAGCTCTTATTGCATTGCGGGTGCAACGACTTCTTCAGCGGGTGCTTCAACCACGGGAGCTGGCGGTGCAACTGCTGCTTCCGGTGCTGGCGGTGCAGTTTCTGCGGTAGGTGGAGTCAATCCTTCAGCAACCAAAGCAGCATCTGCCTTTTCAGCAGCTGCTTTTGCCGTATCAGCTGCGATGTTTGCAGCGGCAACTGCTTTATCAGCAGTGGTTGCAACGGCAGTAGCCACATCAGCTGTTTGATTAGCATCGCTGACAGCTTCATCGGCATCACTTGTCGCCGCTTGCACAACTTCAGGCGCAGTTGTACCCGCAGCTTGTATTGCTGCATCTGCTGCGGCTTTAGCAGCATCTGCTTTTTGCGCAGTTGCTGTAGCAACATCAGCAGCTTTATTTGCAGCCGCAACGGCAGTATCAGCTGCAATAGCTGCAGCAGTCGCCGTATCGGCTGCTTGATGAGCGGCTTGTACTTTTCCTGCGGTTTCAGGGGTTGGAACTGCAACTTCGTCTGCGATTGCAGAATTCGCTAATGGCATCATGCCAAACACGCCACCAATCAATAAAGCTAATGTCGTTTTTTTATACGTGCACATATTATACCCTTTAAGTTAATCATATATGATTAGTAATTCGCTACTACATTAGTATTGGATTGATGAATTTTCTCGATTCATTAAGCAATCAATCCAATCTTTAAGTATAGTTAATCGATAGCAACAATACAAGGGAATGTCCTAGCAAATTAATATGGCTAGCTTTTTGCGATTAAGGAAATGAAGTTACTAAGTACATTAAGTAAACATTACTAACAATTCATTGATTAATAAGAATTATTATAAATGATAAGCTTAAATTCACATTTTTTCTACGTGTGCTTGAGCAGCATCTTTTTATCGTAAATCTTATGCGGTTATCATTTATCTTATTGCAATTTATTCTCCATTTAATATAAAAATCTAAATTTAAGTTATTTTTAGCAGTTTTACCATTAAGCAGAAAAAATATGCCACTTATCTTTGAATTTGTTATCGCCCCTAAACTCTTTAATATACTTTAAATTATTAAAACATAATTTGTGTTTACATATTATTTGTAAAGCAAAATAAATGAGTAATTAAGATTTAATTTTTTTAGATATTAATAATTAAAATTACAATTTAAATAATAAGTTATAAAACTTATCGAGGACTGTAAACAATGTTAATAAACTTATTTTTAATTGAGTTAGATAGAAATTTACCTCTTTTAGTAAAAAATGTAAAATACTATCACTTAACTCATTCATTAAAATACCTTTTATTGGTCAGTATGCTGAATATCAGCACATATAGTTATGCAGCAACCGATTGTAGTGCGCAATCTCAGCTACCTGTTCAAGAATGCGAAACCTTAATCGCATTTTATAAAAATCTGATGGGTATTACTTGGACGGATCAAAGTACGAATCAATGGAATCAGAATAATACGCCCTGTAGCTGGACGGGTGTCACTTGTAGTGGTGGACATGTGAGTGAAATTGCGAGAGATGGCAAAAATTTATCTGGTAGTTTGCCTTCTTTGACAAGTTTAACTGAAATAGAAAATTTATCTTTGTCTAACAATCAGTTAAAAGGCAGTATTCCCAATTTGGCAACACAAATTAAATTGCGCCGATTGAATTTATCGAAAAATCAACTGAGTAGTTTACCTACTAATTTTCCATCAGAGTTGGAATATATTGCGTTAAATAACAATCAGTTAAGTGGTTCTATCACAAATAGTTTCAAAAATTTGACTAAATTACAATCGTTGAATTTATCGACAAATCAACTCACTGGTGCTTTACCCAATTTGACAACTGCGAGTATGTTAACAGAATTGGTTTTAGACACTAACCAATTTTCCGGTGCTATTCCGGCGATGCCTGAGCGTTTGAGTAAATTGTCTTTAAGTGCCAATCAGTTAACCGGTACATTGCCTACCTTTCCAACCAGTTTACGTTCTCTCTATTTGGATAATAATCAGTTTAGCGGGGCGATTCCTGGCTCTTTGTCTAGTTTGTCAGAATTAAGCGTTTTGGAACTGAGTTATAATAAATTAACTGCTACAGATGCCGGTGTAATTCAATTATTAACTAAAAAAAGTCCTAATTGGTTGGATACACAAACTATTTCTCCTGAAATTACTGAAGTGAAAAAATTATCTGCTACCAGTATGGAAATTTACTGGACACCGATTAAATATACCAAAGATGGTGGTTATTACCAAGTTCGTTATGCAACTAGCGCATCTGGTGCAGCCGTTATCGCTGGTCAAACCAAAAGTAAGACTGAAAGTAGTTTTGTAGTGCAAAATTTATCGCAAAATCAACTGAATTATTTCTTTTTTGTTGATACATTTACGCCTAAACATGGCAAGCAACAGAGTGATTTGTTAAGCGCACCGACTGCTAAGCCAACTGAGGGTAGTAATACCAGTCAAACGAATTGTGGTGATACTGCGACTACGGGTATTACTCAAGCGGAATGTTTAACTTTAGTCGATCTCTATACCAGTACCAAAGGTGAAGAATGGACGGATAGTCCGGTTAATCGTTGGAAAAAGAATAACTTACCTTGTAATTGGGAAGGGGTTGCTTGTAGTGGTGGACATGTTACGAAAATTATTCGTCCTAAAAAGAATTTAGTGGGTTCTTTACCGAGTTTAAGTCGTTTGACGTATTTGAAGACGCTTTCTTTAGAAGAAAATAAATTGACAGGTTATTTTCCTAGTGATTTACCGCGTTCTTTAACTGAAATTAATTTATCCGGTAACAAATTTGGCGGGCAATTACCTGAATCTATTACTCAATTTAATTCATCTACCAGTATTAATCTGAATTATAACAAATTAACTGCATCAGATACGGTGGATCGTTTTCTGTCTGCAATAACGCCTAATTGGAAAAATACCCAGACTGTACCACCAGTTATTACCAGTCTGACAGCTTTATCAACCACCAGTGTACAAATTAGTTGGAATCCAATCGCTTACACCGAAGATAAAGGATTTTATCGGGTTAAATATGCGACTAGTTTTAGTGAAGGTTTTTATACTGAAATCGGCGTTACAGCGAGTAAAATGGTGAGCAGTTATACTGTGACCGGTTTAACCCAAAACACGACCTATTATTTTGTAGTGGAAACTTATACACCTGCGCATACCGGACAACCAAATGAATTAACGAGTACAGATAGCACGGAAATGAGTGTAACTACCTTACTGACTGATCCTATAATAACGGGCAGCTTGAATGGTTTAAGTGCGCGCGGTTTTGTTGGAAAAAAGCCGGAAAATAATATCTTTATCGGTTTTAATGTACAAGGGATAACGACTAAGCAATTAGCTATGCGTGGATTTGGTTTACATTTAAGTTCAACCCTGTTAGACCCAATCATAGAGTTGCGCACTTATCCCAAACAGGCTTTATTAGGTAACAACAATAATTGGCAAACAGATGCATCGGCGGCACAAATAGAGCAGTTAGGATTAGCACCGACTGATATAAGTGATGCTGCTTTATTAAAGGATTTAACCAGCGGTTATTATACTTTGCAAGCTTCTTCAGCCAATCAAGCCGGTATTGTGTTGATCGATTTATATGATTTAAATTCACCTGTCACTACTCAAGATGCCAGAGTCAATAGTATCAGTACACGCGCATTGGTGACGGCTGATCCCGTTTATTATCTGTATGTGGGTTTATTAGTCAGAGGGCAAGTAAAAGTGGGGATTCGCGCGATTGGACAAGGATTGCGCCCCGGATTAAATACTGCATTAGACCCACGGATTGAAGTGTTGACTTTTCCTGATAGACAATTGATAGGACGTAACAATGATTGGGCAGAACATTCCAGCGCAACAGAAATGCAACAGTATCAATATGTTCCGCCAGCCAGCACTGATGCCGGTATGATTATCAATTTAACTGCGGGATATTACACCATTGAAATGGCACCAATGGATCAAGCGGGAATTGGTTTGTTAGAAATTCAGCAATTACAATGACACTAAAATTTATCGCCTAATAGAAATTCTAACGCCCGATCCATACGAATATGCGGCAATCCACCCCCATGTACATTAGCTAAACGTGGGGGTTTAAATTCCACAAAATTAAACCGTTCGGCAATCCAGTCTTCTGGCATTGGAATTTCCGTCGGAATTTCACCCGGAAAGAGGGCGATGGGTGTTTCTTTATCAATAGGCACTCCTTTGATACAAGATATTTTTTGCCCTTGAAACATAGTCGTCGCCGCTTGGGTACATTTGACCGCAGCAATGGCTAAGGTTTCAGTAGTTACGCCTTCAAATGTAACATCATTATGCGCTTTACTTAGCATTAATTGTAAGAAATTTTCTATATTTGACAATTGATTAGGTGTTACATGATCGGCTTTTGTTGCTGCAAAAAGTAATTTATCAATTTTTAGACCAAATAAACGTTTAAACAAACCAACTTTACCGTAACGAAAACTTGTCAATACCATATTAATTGCGTCGCGCATGTCGGTAAATGCGGTGTAACCAATGTTAAAAGTTTTCAAAACATCGGCTAATACAATTTGTCGATCAAAACTGGCAAAATGTTCATTATAAAATTTTCTAACTACCAGTTCTTTATAAGCTTCATAGCGTTTTTTCATGGTTAAGTAAAAGCTATTTTCTTCGCCAGTTTGTTCAGGAATATACAATAATGGGCAAAATTCCAAAATAGGTGCGCCTTTTAAATCACCTGCCATGGTAAAACGCCCGGGCTGCAACAAGGTCAAACCATATTGTGCCGATTTACATTGATGTAAAAAATCAGTATACAATTGACTGGCTTTACGCAATATCGCATCATCACAAACAGCTGTAATATCAATTTGATTAAAAAAATCGCGCCATGTTTGAGAAAGCGAAAAACGCGGCTCTTTATCACATAAACGTATAATCTGTTCAGACCACTGTTCATAAGTCAATTCCAGCAATTGCAAATCCAGCAACCATTCACCCGGATAATCAATAATATCCAAATATAAGGTATTAATTGGTGAGATATGGCGTGTTAATGGATGCTGCGAACGATAGCGAATAGCTAAGCGAATTTCACTAATTCCACTAGTAGGTTGAGGCCAATTAGGAGGATCACCACACAACTGTTCAATCGCTTGATCATAACGAAAAGAAGGAATACAAATATCGGGTTGCGGTATAATTTTCGCGCCTTGCAAACGCCCAGCATTGATGACAGAAAAAAAGGGTAAACGCGGATTATCTAAACTATGAATCAATTGATGAATCAAAGAAGTAATAAAAACTGTCTTACCACTACGGCTTAAACCAGTAACAGCCAGTTTAACTTGTCTATCGAATGCGCGATTAACGGTTTCATTCGTATACAAACTAGTAGTAAAACGAGAGAGGCGATTATTCATGAACAGGTACACGTGAAGAGGGTAAATACTGCGGTTTTGACAAACATGACGATATATCATGTTCATCAAAGAATAGGATTAATTCTTGTGGTGGATTAAAATGTCATAAATCTTATCTTTCAATACAACTCTTTTCTTTTTTAATTCTTCGGCGTAAAGATCAGAAACTGCTTCAACATTTTGCTCAATCTGGCGAATTTCTTCATCTAGTTGATGATACTCAGAATACATACTTTTAAATTCAGGATCAGCGTCACAAAGCTGTTTTGCTAATTCTCGGTATTCAGGGAATTCATGCGGAATATCATGACTTTCACCAAACATGTAGATATCTCCTTAGTTTTAACTTGAGTCGCACACAACATTAAATAGTTGAGGAACAGAGATGATTATTCTTATTAAATTGGTCGGGATGAGAGGATTTGAACCTCCGACCACCTGAACCCCATTCAGGTACGCTACCAGGCTGCGCTACACCCCGTCAGTCACGAGTCGTTTATTTTACACAACAAGCAAGATTGTGTCAGCATTTTTTTGCCTTACTTAAGCGTAAAAACAAACAAATCTCAGATAATTTATCATAACTTGTTATTTATTCAAGTTTTTAATTTTCACGCAACTCACGCCCAGTCAGTTTGACAAACACATCTTCCAAATTAGCCGGACGATGCAGAAAATAGAGTTCTGGGAATGCCTGTAATTGCGATAGTATAGATTCTACTTGATAACCATAATAAAACCAAGTATCACCGACATGTTCATAACGCAAGCCTAAATTTTTTCTTTGTTGCAAATGCCATTTTTCAGCATTATTACCATGTATTTCAATTACTTGAGGTTCAATATGTTGTTGAATAAGCGCACGCGGCGCACCTTCATCTAAAATCCGCCCATTATCCATAATAATCAAACGATCACAAAGCCGTTCAGCTTCTTCCATATAATGCGTAGTTAAAATCAAAGTCATACCTGCATTTTTCAACTGACGCAATCGTTGCCAAATCAGTTGACGCGCTTGCGGATCAAGTCCCGTCGTGGGTTCATCTAAAATCAATAACTTAGGTTGATTAATCAACGCTCTTGCTAACGATAAACGACGCTGCATTCCACCAGAAAGCGTTGGAATAAGCGCATGGGCTTTTTTTTCTAAGGCAGCAAATGCCAATAATTCTGGAATTCTCTGAGTCATAATTGAATGAGTAAGCCCAAAATAACGCCCATAATTCAGCAAATTTTCAGTTACTGTAAAATCCGGATCAAGGTTATCCGTCTGTGAGACAACGCCTAACTGCTGTCGCATAGCGCGCTCTTGTCCCGGAATACGCCAATTAAGTACAGATAAATAACCTTGCGTGGGTGGCGTATGCCCAATAAGCATACGTAAAGTCGTTGTTTTACCCGCACCATTGGGACCTAAAATCCCACAAAATTCGCCTTGTTCAACAGAAAAACTTATATTATCAACTAGATGAGTGCGATCAATTATTTTTGATAATGTATGAGCAGTTACGATAGGAGAAGACATCACTTTCCATAAAGGTTAAAAATTGATTACTCATTTGTCAGTTAGATTTCTAAAGTCGGTCAATCCAAATGACTTAAATTAGGTAATGTACTGGCATCATCTTGTTTTACATAACGACTATCGTTATTCCGTCTGGTCATATTTTCATATACACCATCTTCACGTTTAATCAATTTGGTAAAGCCTAGATCACGCAACTCTCTGTTACTTTTAGTGATATTAACTGCGACCAATGAGATTTTTTTGCGCACTTCGCCACCACAGTTGAGGCAATGTGAGAGAGGTTCATCATTAATCGATTGTTTAATTTCAAATATTTTTCCCCAAGAACAGGGAGTTCCTATATGTTCATATTCATAAATCGGCATATTTTTCCGTCTCAAGTGTCGTGTTAGAAGACAAATTATAGAACGAATGAAGTTAAAACTAACTGCGGTCAAACAAGGTGAGCAAAAGTAAAGTATTGCCCACCAAAAATTTACCAATTTTCTGTTTTATAAGAAGTTTTTGTTGATTCTGACGGGTCTTTTGTTGTGACTGCTTCACAATCGTCATATTGGTTTAATGCTACACGAAATGGGCGTGTAGGTTGTCCCAAGCGGGCTTCAAATACACTGGTGTAAAAAAGTACTTTTTGCACATAATTGCGTGTTTCATCAAATGGAATCAGTTCTACCCAAATATCAGCAGGTAGACAACGATAAATTTCAGACCAACGTTTTGCGCGCCCAGGTCCCGCATTGTAAGCCGCAGTGGCTAGCATATAATTGCCGTCAAATTTGTCTAATACTTGCCGTAAGTATGCAGTACCTAACGCGATGTTGGTGTCAATTTCTAAAATATCTTGATTATTATTCACCGAAATTCCAATTTCTTTAGCAACATAGCGTCCCGTGCTGGGCATCAATTGCATTAATCCTAACGCACCTGCATGTGATTTGATATCTGCCATAAATGCACTTTCTTGACGCACAATACCATATACCCAAGCAAGGTCTAAATCTTGTGTTTCAGCGCCTGTCATCAATTGTGGGCGGTAAGGCAGAGGAAAACGCACAGTTAAATCATCATAGGAACCTGCTGTAGCCGCTGTAATAATCGCACGATCATGCCATCCTTTGCGACTGGCAAGTACTGCTGCAATTTCCTGTTGACGCGGTCCCATCTGATTGACCGCATATTGCCATTCTTTACGTCCAATGGTATTCATGCCAATTGCGTAGAACTCTAACGCTTTCGCAACACTGGTATTTTTAAGAATTTTATTTTCTTCATCAGCAGTAAATTGAATAGGATAATTTTCCATCTGATAAGGCGAATTAATACGATCGGCAGCTAAGAAACTATAATAATCACGTTTTGCAGCGACTTGTTGATAAAGTTGTTTAGCTTCATTAGGTTGCTTTAATTGTTCCAATGCACGCGCGTGCCAATATTGCCATTGTAAATCTTCTCTTTTATCAACCGGTAATTCGGTAATAAAATCAAGCACTGCTTGCCAATTTTCTCGCTCTAAAGCAATTTTTAACCGTTTTTCATGGAAACTATCAGTAATATAGCGTTTATCAACGGCAGTTAAACGACGAAAAGCCTCGGGACAATTTTGCTCACCACAGGCAATGGCTAAATCCCGATTCATTTCACCGATTTGATCAACAGAAAATGCGTATTTTAATTGTAGTGCTTTCCAATATTCATCAGCTAATTCAAACTGTTTTTTAGCAATTTTTCTAATACCATGCAGAATAATTTCTCGCACAATCGGTATGTCGGATTCTGAAAAATTAGCTAATGAATCAACAGGTTTAGCATCTATTTTTTGCCATAAACCAAACCAAGCTTGTCCATTGTCACCCAAACGTTTAGCCAATGAAGTTGCTAATCCCACTTGATTTTTTGCCATTGCCAAACGAATACGTTGCCACAATAAATCATCGTTTATCAATGGGCTAGCATATAGATAATCAAAGGCGGTATCACAAGCATTGGGCTGAGATTTGCCCACTAACCACAAACCTTTTGCATCTTCCAACGCTTGTTCAGTATCACGATCAGTTTTTAAACGAGCAACTGTATAAAGACATTGTAAACCAGTCGATTTTTGTGGGACATAAGTATTAATAAATGTCGACCAATTCTCCTGTTTTGCTAATATATACAACCAATTATTACGTAAAGATTCGCCAAAAGCAGTATTGCCATGCTGTTGTAAAAATGCTTGAATTTCAAAGGGATCGGCAGATTGTAATTGTGATTGTAACCGCATATAATCCAAGTAATAGTGCAGTAAATAATCACGTAATTGAGGTTCAAGTAATTGATAAGTAGCAATATCATGTGTTGTCAACGCATCATATGCACGCAAAAATTGTTCACGTTGCACATCAAGCTCAGTCGCTGTCACATAGCCCGCCAAAAATAGCCAACTTATTAGGCATAGCGGTCGTAACAGAAGGAAAATTTTACGTTTTTTCGTCATTGAATCAATCCTCACTTTTGTCATTTAATTTGTATTAATTTAGCGATTAAATTCAACAAGTTAATCTATTTCACTGAGTGTATTTAAAAAGTTGAATGAGTCGATTTGCAATTATACAGCGATTAATTATATCAAAAATAACTTGAATATAATGGCAATTTTATTTTTTGCTGCAATGCACAAAAACTAAATTTGTTTGCTATACTATTGAGATAGTTTGAAGTTTTCAAAAACAGCTTCATTTTGAGTCATCATTTATTTTGGATAATTTGCTAAATCACATGGAAAGTAAGCACTATCTCAATTCATTATTTTCGCCTAATTCCGTTGCGGTATTTGGTGCCAGTAATACCCAAGATGCTGTAGGACAAGTTGTATTTAAAAATTTGCTTGAAAGTGGTTATAAGGGCAAATTGTATGCGATTAATCCTAAACATGACACAGTTCAAGGGCAGCCGGTCTATAAATCACTACATGAAATTGGTAAATCCGTTGATTTAGCCGTCATTACGACTCCGGCAAAAACAATTCCAAGTATTATAGAAGCTTGCGGTGAATATGGCGTTAAAACGGCTGTCATTTTATCAGCGGGTTTTCGAGAAATTGGTAGTCAAGGTACTAAATTAGAACAATTCATTATTACGCGAGCAAAGCGTTATGGTTTACGCTTTATCGGACCTAATTGTCTAGGTATCATGCGCCCAAATATCAATTTGAATGCGACTTTTATTAAAGGAACAGCAAAAGCAGGCAATTTAGCATTAGTGTCGCAATCTGGCGCATTGTGTACTGCGATTTTAGATTGGGCAGTCCCTAATGATGTGGGATTTTCTACCGTAATTTCATTGGGAACTTCTGCTGATTTGGATTTTGGCGATATACTCGATTATTTAGTTTCTGATCCTAAAACGCAAGGTATCTTGTTGTATATTGAAGGAATTCATAATGCGCGGACTTTTATGAGTGGATTACGCGCAGCCGCTCGGATAAAACCAGTGATCGTTATTAAAACCGGTCGTCATGAAAGTGGATGCAAAGCCGCGATGTCTCACAGTGGTGCGATGGTGGGACGTGATGATGCATTTGATGCTGCATTGCAACGCGCCGGTGCCGTGCGGGTAGCAACTTTTGGACAATTATTTTCTGCGGCAAAAACATTAGCTTCTCGTTATAAAGCCAATGGCAATCGTTTAGCAATCATCACTAATGGCGGCGGACCTGGCGTGATGGCAACCGATCGCGCCGCAGATTTTTGCATTCCATTAGCGACTTTATCAAAAAACAGTTTAGATATTTTAAACAAGCAGTTACCCAGCACTTGGTCACATGGTAATCCGATTGATGTAGGTAGTGATGCCACGGCAGAGCGTTATCAAACCGCCATAGAATTGTGTTTAAAAGACCCAAATGTGGACGCATTGCTGGTTATTTTAACGCCACAAGCCATGACTCATCCTATTGATGCGGCTAAGGCAATGATTGAATTGGCTAAAAAATCGCCTAAACCTATCATTTCATGTTGGATGGGTGGGACGCAAGTTTATGAAAGTAGAGAATTATTCGTACAAGCGCGTATTCCAGATTTTCGTACACCAGAAGCAGCAGTTGAATCTTTCTATTATTTATCGGCTTATCATCAAAATCAGCAATTATTGCTACAAACTCCGGGTTCATTAGGTCGTTTTGATCCGCCGGATGTAGAAGGGGCGCGTATTATCATTGAAAGTGTATTAGCTGAACGACGTAAGATATTGACTGAAATGGAATCTAAGGCGATTTTAGGTGCATTTAGAATCCCATTTGTCGCTACCACACTGGCACACACACCAACTGAAGCGTTAGTGATTGCTGAATCAATTGGTTTTCCCGTAGCAATGAAAATTGATTCGCCTGATATTTCGCATAAAAGTGATGTGGGGGGCGTGAAATTAAACGTGAATAATCCACATTTGATCCGAGAAATATTTAAAAATTTGATGCAAGATGTGCAAACCAGAATGCCGCAAGCCAAATTAAATGGTGTAACAGTGGAACGCATGGTGACTAAACCCAATGGGCGTGAATTGATGGTGAGTGTCATCCGTGATCCCATTTTTGGTCCAGTCATCAGTTTTGGCATGGGAGGCACAATGGTTGAAATCACGGGCGATATCGCAATTACCTTGCCGCCATTGAATACTTATTTAGCCAATTGTACCATTGCGAAAACTAAAGCAGCTAACTTATTGAAACAATTCCGTAATATGCCACCTGCTAAATTGGAAGCATTGACTAATGTCATGTTGCGTGTTTCGGAAATGGTTTGCGAATTGCCTTGGTTATATGAAATGGATATTAATCCGTTAATTATTGACGAAGAAGGAATTATCGCTGTGGATGTACGGATGCGCGTGGATTATGCACCGATGGCACAAGATCGCTACACACATATGGCGATTTATCCTTATCCTGTTCACTTGGTGCAACAGTGGCAATTACCTGATGGTACGGATATCACCATTCGCCCGATTCGTCCAGAAGATGCTGATATGGAACAAGAATTTGTGCGCAACTTATCTGATGAATCCCGCTATTTTCGTTTTATGCAAGCCGTGCACGAATTAACGCCAGAAATGTTAGTGCGCTTTACTCAAATTGATTACGATCGAGAAATGGCTTTGATCGCAGTCGTTCAATTTGAAGGTAAAGATTTGCAAATCAGTGTGGCACGTTACTCTACGAATCCCGATGGTAGAAGTTGTGAATTTGCCTTAGTTGTGGCAGATCAATGGCAACATCGTGGATTGGCGCAAAAATTAATGCATTCTCTGATGGATGCAGCACGCACCCGTGGCTTAAAAATTATGCAAGGCGAAGTGTTAAGTAATAATTATGGTATGCTTAAGTTGATGGAAAAATTGAATTTTACGATGGAATTAGACAAAAGTGATCGCACTTTAACGCTGGTATCACGTAATCTGTAAAATTTCATAACTTAACGTGAGTTCGATATAAGCAAAGAAATAACTGTTTGTATCTCCTGAAAAATAA
>DYNN01000173.1 GCA_020721045.1 Thiomargarita sp.
TGTAAAAAAATTAAATCAATACAAACCAAACTAAAACAATTTAATGAAAACAATTCAAAAATTACTACTACTTAGTGTACTAGTTTTTTCTACAATTATGTCTTATAGTCAAGGAGTTACCACTTCATCGCTTAAAGGCAAAGTAGTTGATGTCAGTGGAAAACCACTTGATGGCGTTACTATTGCTTTAATACACGTACCGTCAGGTACACAGTACGGAACTATGAGCCGTGCCGATGGAGGCTATGACCTTCAAGGAGTTCGTGTGGGAGGTCCATACACAGTAGTAGCTACTTCGGTAGGTTTTGCAAAGCAAGAAAAATCTGATGTTTACTTAAATTTGAATGAAACGCTAAACATCGATTTTGCACTTTCGCAAACAGACCAACAATTAGAAGAAGTTACTGTTAGTTACGACAAAACCGATTTGTTAAATTCGGAACGTACAGGTGCTGAAACTTACGTAAACAGCAAAGAATTAAACTCTATGCCCACAATTTCGCGTGGACAAAAGGACTTTACTCGTTTAACTCCTCAATCAGATGGTTACAGTTTTGGTGGTAGAAACAATTTGTACAACAACTTCTCTCTTGATGGTTCTATTTTCAACAATTCTTTCGGGTTAGACTATGCTACTCCGGGCGGACAAGCTGATGCTCAACCAGTTTCGCTCGATGCTATTGAGCAAATTCAAGTTTCAATTGCGCCTTTTGATGTTAGAGAAGGTGGATTCACTGGTGCAGGTATCAATGCTGTAACTAAATCAGGAACTAACACCGTTAAAGCTTCTGCTTACTATTATTTTAGAAATGAAAAAATGGTAGGTAAAAAAGTGAACGAATTGGAAGTTCCAAATTTAGATTTTAATACTTCACTTTCGGGAATTACTGTGGGTGGACCAATTATCAAAAACAAATTATTTTTCTTCTTAAACGCTGAAGCAGAACGCAGAGACGAACTTGCTCACGGTTTTGTAGCAGACAATGGTACAAATTCTGGCGACAACGTAACTTCTGTTAATGAAGATGATATTAAAGCTGTAAAACAACATTTACTCGACGAATGGGGTTACGATGCCGGTGAATATCAAGGTTATAACCACGAAACTTTCAACAATAAATTTTTGGCAAAACTGGATTGGAACATAAGCAGCAAACATAAATTTTCGATTCGCTACAATATGCTCGATGCTTGGAAAGATATTCTTCCTCACCCTGAAGCAATTATAGGTCGTGGTCCAACAAGTTATCGTTTGCCTTTCGAAAATTCTTCCTATACTATCAACAACAAAATCAATTCGATAGTGAGCGAGTTGAACTCTCGTTTTAGCAACCAATTGGCAAACAAACTTTTAGTTGGTTACACTGCTTTCCGCGATAATCGCGAGCCACATTCAAAACCTTTTCCGGTTATTGATATATTCGATGCAAACGGAAATTTAGCTATTACTGCGGGTTCAGAAATGTTTTCTACAAACAACATTCTTGACCAAGATGTATTTCAATTTACTGACAATTTAACTTATTATGCTGATAAACATACTATTACAGGTGGTGTAAACGTAGAAATTTTCAAATTTAACAACTCTTTCAACCTATTTTATTATCCTTGGCACATGTATTTTGGTGGTGTAGATCAATTTTTAGCTACTACTTCTGCTGATGTGGATTTCAACGCAGAGGTTACAGAAAGTCAAAAAAAGCCATTTGCAATGTCTGAAGTAGATGTTGCTCAAGTTGGTTTTTATGCCCAAGACGAATTTAAAGCTTCTGACAATTTGAATTTAACATTTGGTTTACGTATCGATTTCCCTGTTTATTTAAACAAAATAGCTGAAAGTAGCGACATTCAAGATTTTACCGGTTGGAAAAATGAAAATGGCGAAAGTGTAAGCATCGACCCATCAGTTTGGCCTAATTCAAATGTAATGTGGGCTCCTCGTTTTGGTTTTAATTGGGACGCTAAAGGCGACAATACGCTCAAAGTACGCGGAGGTTCGGGTATTTTCACAGGTCGTATTCCTTTTGTTTGGTTAGGCAACCAATCTACAAATTCACAAATGGTTGAAAAATCAGGCGGCTACACTTTCCAAATTAATTCAACTGCCGAAGGTTTCAAATTTCCACAAGCTTGGAAAAATAATTTAGCCGTTGATTACAAATTTGGAAATGGCTGGTTAGCTACTTTTGAAGGAATTTACACAAAAGACATCAATGCTGTGGTTCACAGAAACTACGATATGCTTAAACCTTCGTCAAGTTTAACAGGAACTGGAGATACTAGAGCTGTTTTTGGTGGTTTTAACGAAACGCATATTTACGCTACTTCTGGCAATCAAACTTTCTTAGATGCCGGAGTTATTGTAATGGACAACGTAAAAGAAGGTTACCAATATACTTTAACTGCTCAATTGAAAAAAGAATTTTCGTTTGGCTTGAGCATGAGCGCAGCTTATACTTACTTAAAATCAACTGATTATACTTCAATTCCTGCCGAAATTGCTGCTGATGCTTTCCAACGCAATCCGGTAATAGGCGATCCAAATCAACCGATTTTGTCATATTCGCGTTATGGTATGAAACACAGAGTGATAGCTACTTTGGCTTACCAAGTTGCCTATAAAAACATGGCTACTTCAATTGCAGCATTTTTTGAAGCAGGTCAAGGCGGACGTTACTCTTACCTTTATTCGGGCGATGTAAACCAAGACGGAATAGCTACGAACAACGATTTGCTTTATGTACCTGCCAATCAAAGTGATATTCATTTTGGAACAGTTTCGGATGGTGTAGGAGTTACAGCTGCAAATGCAGCAGAGCAATGGACTGCACTGAATGCATTCATTGAGCAAGACCCTTATTTGAGCACTCGCAGAGGCGATTATGCTGAGCGTCATGGAGCTATGCTTCCTTGGTTTGCACAAATGGACGTGAAATTAGTTCACGATTTTAATTTCATGGTTAAAGAAAGCAAAAATACGCTTCGTTTGAGTTTAGATATTTTGAATTTTGGAAATATGATTAGCTCTAAATGGGGCGTTAGAAAGTTAGTTGCAACCACAGCTCCTATAACTTTCAATGGCTTAGACTCTAACAATGTACCTTATTTTAGCTTCAATACCAATCTGAAAGAAACTTATATCGACAATGTTTCGGTATATTCAAAATGGCAAATGCAACTAGGTATTCGTTATATTTTCAACTAA
>DYNN01000174.1 GCA_020721045.1 Thiomargarita sp.
TGAGATTTATATCTTATGGTAGATTGTGGTAGATAATTATTTACTATCTGTCAACATTCCTTTGTTTTGAACATACTTTATAATCATTTTAGAAAAGACGACAATCATCTAAAAAAGCACGTTGTTCTATAGTTAATGGAGTAATGTTAATAGAAAGTTGACGATACAAATCAGCACAATTACAGTTTTCACAGGTACCGGCACTGGGCTCTTTTTGTACCAATGTGGTGGGAGGTGGAGTAGCCAAAGGTGTTTTTACCGTCGTTGATTCAACCAATGGCTTCTTTTCTATCGCTATATTTTCTTTAACTAACTGCGCAACTTGCTGTTGAAATTTTTCCAAATCAACGGCGTACGCATTAACTATCTGTAATCTATCCAAATACGTCTTTGCATCCTCGATATTTCTTCTATATAAAGCAGTTTCTAACCATAAACGATACGTTTGTTCTATTTTTTGCAACCCTACCTGTGCTGTTGCGTTACCAGCTTCTTTTGCTAATACGGTTTGATAACATTTTAATGCAGTGCCCTCTTTGCCGGTCGCAAGTCGGTTAGCATCCAAATGTGCTTGGCAAGTACTTAATAATTGTGTAATTTCATCAGGTTGTTCTATGGTGACAGCTTCTTCCATAACTATTTCTTGGTTATCAATATCAGTAATAATAAGCGTTTCAGGGATATCCGCAACTATCGTTTCTTCGATAACAGGAGCAGGCATCGCATGCATAAATGCAGACAATATTTGAGTTATTTGTTGTGTATTTATTTGTTTAATTAAAGTTTGCTTCCAATACTCCAAGGGCAACAACCAGTTGGCAATTGATTGATTAATTTTTGAAATTCTTGACTTTTTAGGTATTAGATAAGGATATTTTAACCATAAGGCAAAATTTTGTGGTTCATCTGATATAAAAGTTTTTAATTCAGTACGTTGCGCTACAGTACTTGGTAAAATTCGTTCCCAATCGCCAACCAATTGTTCAACGACTGAATACTGCTGTTGCGTCAGTGCTTCTAAAACGTATTTTTCATAAACTTTATTCACTAAATCAGTATCATACTGTGAAATCAATTGTAAATCAAAATAAATTTGTCCCTGCTCAATATGACAATTAGAAGGTGCAATATTCGGTTGCAAACAACGCACATATCTCTTTGTGAGTAACACCAACTGTTTTTCTCGCTGATGCTCTATTTGTTCTTGTTTTTCAATAAATTGTTTTATATTCGGATAATAATTACTCGCTACTCTTAATAATTGGGTTGCATGTGTAAAATCATGCCGATCAGTAGCTGTTTTAATTTGATTAACATAATAATTAATCAATAAATTTTTACTTTCATCATCATTAAAAAGCTGAGTTTGTGTATTTTTATCTAAGATAAGTAATTTTTCAATAGTTTTATCACCCACTTGATGTAAATAAAATTGTAATAATGCTGTCTTTAGCTCTTGATTTTCCAGTAAAGCGCGTTGTATTACAGCCTCAGTTTGCTCTAATTCTGCAACAACTGCCGCATCATTATTTAAAATCGATTCTGTCAACTGTTGTTGTCGCGTATATAACTGAAAATTCTCAATTAAAGAAAGAAAAAACATAACGATACCAACGCCCATAGCGGCAATGATAGCAATATTAAGAAAAATACTGTAATTACTGTAAAAAGTGGTTATTTTTTCCCCTACACTAGTATCGAACTGATAACCTGCATGAAATTGTGATTCATTACTTTTATAATTTTTCGTACGAAATGCATTGGCATCGGCTTGTTTCTTAGCATAAAAAAGATTAATTTTTTGATTAATATGATTTTCCTTGGTTCGCAACCAAGCCAGACAAACTTGCCAGCTATTTTGCTTTTTAGGCAACAATATCTCACGCTTCATGTTATATAATGAGCGTTTTTCAGGGTCTTTCAAAATCTCGTAAGCTGCACAAACTTCTTTAAATTGTTCTTCTGCATCAGCTTCTTGACTCACATCAGGATGATATTTCTGTGCTAATCGCCGATAAGCTTGTTTGATTTCCTCTGGCGTTGCATTGACGGCAATACCTAAAATATGGTAATAATCTTTAAAAGTCATATTATTTATATAAATTTAGTCAATTATATATTAAGCGATATAGTTTGAAATGAAAGCGAAATGCCCGATTTAGATGACATTTTTAATCTCCACAAAATAGCAAAGAATAGTCAACTATGCAAAACATTTTTGATTATCTGTTAGGCTAGTATTACAGCAGATTTTACATAACGAGTTATATTTATTCTATATACGTAAAAAAATACCCGTTGCATCGTATGTTATGATTAGAGTTGTGGTAAACGTACCCATATTTGTGCCGTCACATGTGATTGTTACCATTTGCGCAGAACTACCATTAGTAATGTTAAAAGAAGTTGGCAACGGAGTAAATTTGGCCACGTTTGTTCCCGATTATGACATCACTTATATTGAGATCAGCATCATCCATTTTGTGCTAACGGTCAAATTCGTCGTGGGATTCAAACCCAATATACCACTGATGTTGAGGGTGAACCCAGATGTTGGGTCTGAGAGCCGTAGCCCAATATAAATAATGAATAATTATTCGTTGTGCTACGTTGAAATGAAGTTTTGTGTTTATTTACGTATTGTTCAACTCGACGGATTTTTAGATATTTCAATCAAATCAGTTAATTAACGTTTAAACTGCGTAATTCTTAGATAAATATTAAATTAGGCACGAAAAAAAACCCTCTTAAGTAAAATTACCTAAGAGGGTGTATATCAAGAACCTGGCAATGTCCTACTTTCACATGGGGAAGCCCCACACTATCATCGGCGCTAAGAGGTTTCACTTCCGAGTTCGAGATGGAATCGGGTGGTTCACACTTGCTATTATCGCCAGGAAAACGGCTATGTTAGTAATCATTTGACAATTATAACAAAATTGATTACTTAACTGAAATCGGAAACTGATGAATTTGTCTACTTCATTAACTCACCCAAAACCTTTGGGTGTTATATGATCAAGCCTCACGGTCAATTAGTACAAGTTAGCTTCACACATTACTGCGCTTCCACACCTTGCCTATCAACGTCGTAGTCTTCGACGAACCTTTAGGAGAGATAAACTCTCGGGAAATCTAATCTTGAAGGAGGCTTCCCGCTTAGATGCTTTCAGCGGTTAT
>DYNN01000094.1 GCA_020721045.1 Thiomargarita sp.
TTTTGCTTCCCCCTTTACCAAAGGGGGATTGAGGGGGATTTTTTATATTTCAATGTAGAACGCTTTTAATCTCTGTAAGACCCACGCATATATATTGTAGCGTTTAGGTGTATAATCAAAGTGTTATATACCGATTTTTGGAACACTCACGTTCATTGGTGTATGACGCCGCGTTTATGCACCTTGCGCTTGCTACTTACAATTCGTAATATATTCAGTTTTTGTGATCGTAGTGCCGGTACTGTCATAGGTATCTGCCCTGATATCCGTGCAATTCTTACCATCGGATACATATTGTTTCTCAGGTGTAAGTGCCTCTTTTTGTTTCAACTTATTGACATCCAAATCAAACGTTAAATTACCAGTCCGTTGTTGCATTTGCACATCGTAAATTGCAATTTGTGCATTGCTAAAACCAGAAACAATCGGTACTAAAACACAAGGAACATGTAAGTTACCAGTCACTGCATTGTACTCTGCAAAACAATTATTACTGCTTGATGAGTTTGTCGTTGTAGTTATGGGAATGGTTGGTGTTGTCGTTGTAGGTGTAGTAGTTGGAGTTGTGGTACCTCCACCTTTAAGAGTAATTTCATACAACTTATCGTTAGGTTGAATGTTAGTAATTACTAATTTAATAAATGGTCTACTGGTATCCAAATTGACAGTATCCCCTTCATCACCAAAACCATCTTTAAAAGGAACGCCGTTAATATTTAAGTAGGCAATGCCGTTTTTTGCTAATAATTCAACATCATTGATTGAACCATTATTCCAACCAATATTCCCTTGACCAGTGTTGAATCGTTGCGAATTATTAAATATTATACCATCTCTAGCATTACCATAATACCAACTGACATACAGTGCACTGGTATTTTCGTCTTCAGCTTTATATAAAGTAATAGCTTGATGATTACCTGGATTATCCCAATCAACATTCACATCCAACTCAAAATTATCTGTGAGATTCACATCAAATTCGATTTGACCTACCCGATCAGCAACGGCTGTGATATACTTAACTTTTTCTTCGGGCAAACAATTACTTTTGTTGTTAGGGCATTCCCCTTTGACTTCAAGATTTTCCCCAACTCTTGCACCAATTTCTAAGGTAGCGGGGTCTATCAAAGTGGTTGTTGCAGCTTGGGTTGTCATACTGGTTAATAATCCCAAACTACATAATAAACTTATATTTTTCAATCGCATTCTTTAACCTCCAAATTAAAAATAACGTGAATCTTGACAAATATATCAACGTGAAACTATGATAGACTCAAATCAAGGTAAAATAACACCAATAAATAGGTTAATTTTCACTACTTTTAGGCGTATTTCATGCAACTTCACGAAAAATTAAAAGTGATGCGTTTGTGTAAGAGTTGGTCGCAAGAGGAAATGGCTGAAAAGTTGGGTTATTCTGCAAATGGATACGCTAAAATTGAACGTGGAGAAACAGATATTAAAGTAGAAAAACTTAGTAATATTGCTGATGTGTTAGGCATTGATTTGCAACAATTATTGGGTTTAAACGAAAAAAATATTTTTAATATTATCGACCATTCTTCACAAGGTAGTAATAATATTTATCTCACCGAAACGCAATGTGTTCATGAATTAGAAAAATTTCGTTTATTATTGCAAGAACGGGATAAAGAAATTGGCTATTTAAAACAAGAAATTGAACATCTTAAAGAACTTATCACGCTTTATAAAGAATAACAAAAAACTAAATCTGTCATTGCAATATCTTTGGAATATAATACTATATTCATTTTCCTCACCATTTATCTCTTCTTGATTAAAAATAATTAGTTAGCTCTCTTCGTATTAAAAAGAAGGAATATTTCATGTATTATCTTGGTGGTCCTGCGTTATCTCCGTTTCGTTGTGAAAAACTACTGTCCTTAGCCAAAATCTATTTACCTCAACTCACTGATTTAACAGCTCATTACATCTATTTTTTAGACACTGATCAACCTATTGACCAAATAGCAAAATTACAGCAGTTATTGCCCGACTTAACCACAACACCACTGACTCATATTACAGAATATTTACTGGTTATTCCGCGTGTAGGTACTATTTCGCCTTGGTCAAGTAAAGCAACAGAAATTATGACATTGTGCGGTTTTACAGAAATTAAGCGGATTGAACGTGGCATTTTATGGCAATTGGATAGTGTAACATTTAATAATAATATAACAAATATCTACCCACTGTTACACGATCGTATGACAGAAATGGTGATTACAGAGATTGAGCAAGCCGAAAATTCACTATTTATTCACCGAATTCAACCGCGTTCTTTGCGTACTGTCGATATTTTACAACAAGGTCGGGAAGCTTTAATCACTGCCAATCAAGAACAAGGTTTAGCTTTGTCAGAAGAAGAAATTGATTATTTAGTGACACATTTTACAGCAATGCAACGCAATCCCACAGATGTAGAATTGATGATGTTTGCGCAAGCTAATTCTGAACATTGTCGTCACAAAATATTTAATGCCGATTGGATTATTGACAGTCAAGCGCAAACAACCACTTTATTCAATATGATCCGTCATACCCATCAAGTTGCACCCGGTCAGGTATTATCTGCTTATCATGACAATGCCGCTGTGATTAATGGATTTGCTAACCAACGATTTACTCCTAATCCATTGACCAAACAATATGAATATCATGCTGAAAATACAGCGATTTTAATGAAAGTAGAAACCCATAATCATCCAACGGCAATTTCTCCATTTCCCGGGGCTGCTACAGGTTCAGGCGGTGAAATTCGTGATGAAGGTGCGACAGGTCGTGGTTCTAAGCCTAAGGCGGGATTAACCGGTTTTTCAGTGTCCAATTTACAGATTCCTGATTTACCTCAAGTTTGGGAAAAATGTTACGGTAGCCCTGCCCGTATTGCCACCCCATTACAAATCATGTTAGAAGCCCCTATTGGTGCCAGTCGATTTAACAACGAATTTGGACGACCCGCTTTAGCTGGTTATTTTCGCGCATTTGAACAAGAAATTGACGGGCAACAACGTGGTTATCATAAACCCATTATGATCGCCGGTGGCGTAGGGCAAATTACACCACAACATATTGAAAAAAATAAAATTAATTCGGAAGATTTACTTATCGTATTGGGTGGTCCGGCTATGCTGATTGGCTTAGGTGGCGGTGCTGCCTCTTCAGTCAGTTCAGGACACAGTCAATCTGAGTTAGATTTTGCCTCAGTACAACGTGAAAATCCTGAAATGCAACGTCGCTGTCAAGAAGTGATTGATGCCTGCTGCCAACTGGCTGAAAAAAATCCAATTATTTCTATTCACGACGTGGGTGCCGGTGGTTTGTCCAATGCGTTACCAGAATTAGTGAACGACAGTCAATGTGGTGGTCGCTTTGATTTACGCGCAATTCCGACGGCTGATCCTAGCTTATCGCCCATGGAAATTTGGTGTAATGAAGCCCAAGAACGTTACGTATTAGCCATTGCACCTAATCAATTAGAAAAATTTAACGCTTTATGTAACAGAGAACGTTGTCCCTTCGCAGTAGTCGGTCAAGCCACTGAGGAACGCCGTTTATTATTGTTAGATGGCGACAAAGCCGTAATTGATATGCCATTGGCTGTATTATTAGGTAAACCGCCAAAAATGTTACGTCAAGTGACAACGCAACCAATCAAAACTGTTACATGGGAAAATGTGACTCAAATTGATGTTAAAGAAGCAATTATTCGTGTGTTGCAACATCCGACCGTTGCCAGCAAAAACTTTTTAATTACTATTGGAGATCGCACAATTACGGGTTTAGTCGTTCGCGATCAAATGGTTGGACCTTGGCAAGTTCCCGTAGCCGATTGTGCAGTGACGGCAACAGGTTTTCAAACAATCACCGGTGAAGCAATGGCAATGGGCGAAAGAACACCGTTGGCAGTGGTAAATGCACCGGCTTCTGGTCGCATGGCAATTGGAGAAGCAATTACTAATATTGCCGCTGCTACCATTGATTCTTTACAAGATATTGTTTTATCAGCTAATTGGATGGCTGCATGTGGACAAACAGGTGAAGATGCGGCTTTATTTGCTACAGTTAAAGCGGTGGCTATGGAATTATGTCCACAATTAGGCATTGCCATTCCAGTGGGTAAAGATTCTTTGTCTATGCGCACGGTGTGGGATGATAAATCAGTAACCGCGCCGTTATCGTTGATTATTTCTGCATTTGCGCGTGTCAGTGATATTCGTCTTAGTTTAACACCTCAGTTACATGGTAGAAATACTAGTTTGTTGTTGATTGATTTAGGAAAAAATCGTTTAGGCGGTTCAATTTTAGAACAAGTGTACAATAAATTTACTAATATAACACCTGATCTTGATGATCCTAGTGCATTGGTACATTTTTTTAACACTGTGCAACAATTAAATCGGCTAGGTAAAATTTTAGCTTATCATGATCGTTCAGATGGTGGATTATTAACGACTTTATGTGAAATGGCTTTTGCGGGTCATTGTGGTCTTGATATCGATTTGTCAACATTACCCATTTCTCCGATTATTGGCTTATTTAACGAAGAATTAGGTGCAGTTATTGAAGTAAATCAATCAGATGTAGATAGCATTATTACTCAATTTTCACCAATTTCAGTTTATCGCTTAGGTTACGTGAACACTGATGACCACATTCGTTTTTCTTATCAAAATAAGGAATTGGTTAGTTTTCCACGTAATATATTACACCGTTATTGGAGTGAAACCAGTTATCAGTTGCAAAAATTACGTGACAACCCTATTTGTGCACAGCAAGAATATGACAGCTTACTTGTCGATAATCCTGGTTTATTTGTAAAAACAACCTTTACGCTGACTCCATCGATAATTGGTAAAAATAAGCTACGTTTAGCTATTTTACGTGAACAAGGGGTAAATGGACAAATAGAAATGGCTGCAGCGTTTGATAAAGCAGGGTTTAGCTGTGTTGATGTTCATATGAGCGATATTTTGACCGGTCAAGTAACTTTAGCTGATTTTCAAGGTTTTGTTGCTTGTGGTGGTTTTTCATATGGCGATGTATTGGGTGCTGGCAGTGGTTGGGCTAAATCAATTTTATGGAATTCTCTGGCGTTTGATATCTTTTCTGCTTTTTTTCAACGAAAGGATACGTTTGCTTTAGGAATTTGTAATGGTTGTCAGATGATGGCGCAATTGAAAAATTTAATTCCGGGGGCTGAACATTGGGTTGATTTCAAGCGTAATATTTCCGAACAATTTGAAGCGCGTTTGGTGATGGTAGAAGTGTTAGATTCGCCGTCTTTATTTTTGCAAGGAATGGCAGGGTCTTATTTGCCCATTGCTGTTGCACATGGGGAAGGAAAGATTAGTATAAGTGATAATAATCAAATAAATCAGTTAGTTGAATCAAAAATGGCTACGTTGCGTTATGTAGATAATTATGGTCAAGCGACAGAGCTTTATCCGTTTAATCCCAATGGTTCAGCGTTAGGAATTACGGGTTTAACCACAATGGACGGACGTTTTACGATTATGATGCCGCATCCAGAACGGTTATTTTTAAGTAGGCAATTTTCATGGTTACCAAAAACATGGCAATCAGTTGAAAGTCCATGGATGCAATTGTTTTTTAATGCCAAACGTTGGGTTAATTGATAATTTTTAGTTATTTGTAGACACGCAAGCAGCAGATTACGTTCGCTTGCTGTCTACTATCAATCTTGATCTATGTCAAGGTGATTTGATAGTCAGTAATGCTATTTTAAGCACGTCACTAACCGCTAAGGAGTGTTTTCTGATGTCATCTCAACTCGAAAAAGATCAATTGCTTGATCCTTCGCGTCGCCGATTTTTATTTCAAATGGCAGCCGCTGGCGCAAGTACTGCTTTGATCTCTCAACAAGCTGTTTCTGCAACCACGCTACTTTCTCCCGTTTCTATTGATAATCCACTGGCTAATTATCCTAATCGAGATTGGGAAAAGACTTATCGTGATTTGTATCATTATGATTCTTCTTTCGTTTTTTTATGTGCGCCCAATGATACGCATAATTGCTTATTACGGGGTTATGTCAAGAATGGTGTCGTAACTCGTATTGCACCTACTTATGGTTACAATCAAGCTACTGATTTAGATGGAAATTCTGCCAGTCGCCGTTGGGACCCACGCTGTTGTCAAAAAGGTTTATCTCTAGTCAGACGTTTTTATGGTGATCGTCGTTGTAAACGTCCGATGGTACGTAAAGGCTTTTTAGATTGGGTTAATGCCGGTTTTCCACGTGATCCTAATTCTGGTGCTGTTGATCAACAATATATGCAACGTGGACGTGATACTTGGGTTGCGGCTACTTGGGATCAAGCCTTTGAATTAGCAGCAAAAGCAATGGTCAATATTGCCCAAACTTATTCAGGTGAAGAAGGTAAGCAACGTTTACTAGCTCAAGGCTATGATGAAGTCATGGTTGATAAGGTCGAAGGAGCGGGTACGCAAACTTTGAAATTCAGAGGTGGTATGCCACCTTTAGGCATGACACGGGTGTTTGTGCAATATCGCGAAGCCAATGCCATGGCTTTATTAGATGATAAAATTCGTGGTAAAGGACCTAAAGAATCATTTGGTGGACGTGGTTTTGATAACTACAGTTGGCACACCGATTTACCACCGGGTCATCCGATGGTTACTGGTCAACAAACTGTTGATTTTGATTTATGTAATGTAGAGCGGTCTAATTTAGTCCTAGTATGGGGCATGAATTGGATTACGACGAAAATGCCTGATTCACATTGGTTGACTGAAGCACGCATGAAAGGCACTAAAGTTGTAGTTATTGCAGCAGAATATAGTGCAACCAGTAGTAAAGCCGATGAAGCCATTGTGGTACGTCCTGGTACAACACCCGCTTTAGCTTTGGGTATTGCGCAAGTGTTAATCAGTGAAAATTTATTTGATATGAATTATGTCAAAGCCAATACTGATTTACCGTTATTAATACGCAATGATACCACGGAAATGTTGCGAGCCAGCGATGTCTTTGCAGATTATCAACTGGCTGATTTAACGAATAGTATTGTGAGAGTGAAAGCCGGTGAAAAAGGTCCCGCTATTCATTTGCAACCCGCTTTAGTTTTAGATGATACCCAACGTGAAGATTGGGGCGATTTTGTGATGTGGGATGCGGATAAAAATGCAGCCGTTGCTATCAGTCGTGATAAAATTGGCACTCATTTCAATGAATTAGGTGTAAATCCACAATTAGTAGGTGAAGTCAGCGTTAAATTGGTTTCAGGCGAAACGATCACTTGCCGTACTGTTTTTGATGCGACTAAAGAGTTGTTAGATCAAAGTTATACGCCTGATAATGTAGAAAAATTAACTTGGGCATCAGTTGAAGCTATTCAGGGTTTAGCTAGACAAATTGCTGCCAACATGGACATGACTTCTTTTGTCACCGGTATGGGACCTAATCAGTTCTTTAACAATGACTTAAAAGATCGTGCTGTTTTCTTAGTCGCCGCTTTAACCCGCAATTTAGGTAAAATCGGTGGTAATGTCGGTAGTTATGCCGGTAATTATCGTGCTAGCTTTTCCAATGGCTTACCGCAATATATTGGTGAAGACCCCTTTAATCCTGAATTAGACCCGACTAAACCCGCTAAAGTCAATAAACGGTGGAAAGGGGAAAGTGTTCACTATTTTAATCATGGTGACACGATTTTGCGTATGGGTAAAACCGTATTGACTGGTAAAACGCATATTCCAGTACCGACTAAATCAGTGCATGTCAGCAATTCTAATTCATTGATTGGTAATGTAAAAGGTCATTATGATTTTGTTATCAATACTTTAAAACGGGTTGAATTTATTGCACAAAATGAATGGTGGTGGACAGCCAGTTGTGAATATTCAGATATCGTATTTGCCGTAGACAGTTGGGCAGAATTCAAATATCCCGACATGACCATCAGTGTGACGAATCCATTTTTATACACTTTTCCAATAACACCATTAAAACGCATTCATGACACCCGTTCTGATACTGAAGTGGCTGCTGGAATTTGTCGTGCGATTGGTAAAGTCACTGATGATCCGCGTCATGAACCCTATTGGCACTTTGTCGAAAATGGGCAAATGCGCACTTATATTCAACGCGTTTTAGATCATTCTAACGTGATGAAAGGTTATGAAATTAATGACTTAGAAAAGAAAGCCGAAGCTGGAATTCCTGCGATTATTCAAACTCGAACTTATCCCAAAATTGGTGCATGGGAACAAGGGAATGAAAATAAACCGTGGTATACCAAGAGCGGTCGTTTAGAGTTTTATCGGGAAGAAGTGGAATTTCGTGATAGCGGTGAAAATTTGGTTGTCCATCGTGAACCGATTGATTCGACTTTCTATGAACCGAATGTGATTGTGGCTCATGCGCATCCTTTGTTACGTCCAAAAACGCCAGAAGATTATGGCGTAGCACGTAGTGATGTTTCCGGTGATACTCGTCAAGCCCGTCACGTGATTAAAACAGTCGCAGAAGTACTCAGTAGCCAGCATCCATTGAATGCGATAGGACATGGATTTATTTTCCATACGCCTAAATATCGACATGGCGCACATACTACTGCAGTAGATACAGATGTTGTGGCTATCTGGTTTGGACCTTTTGGCGATATGTTACGTCGTGATAAGAGAATGCCTTTTGTTACAGAAGCTTACATTGATATTAATCCGCTAGATGCTAAAGGTTTGAAAATTGAAGATGGTGATTATGTCTTTGTTGATGCTGATCCACACGATCGTCCTTTTAAAGGTTGGCAAAACTACCCTGAAGGCTATGAAGTAGCACGCTTGCTTGTTAGAGCGCGTTATTATTCTGGTACGCCGCGCGGTGTTACTCGTATGTGGCATAACATGTACAGTGCTTCATTTGGTACGGTACTTGGGCAAAAAAACAATCCAACAGGTTTAGCTAAATCACAGACGACAGGTTATCAATCCCTATTCCGTGGTGGTAGTCATCAAAGTTGTACACGTGGCTGGTTAAAACCAACGTGGATGACAGATTCCTTATATGTCAAAGACTTAATGGGACAAAAAATCACGCAAGGCTTTGTGCCCGATGTACATTGTCCTACCGGTGCGCCGCGTGAATCTTATGTCAAAATTACTAAAGCAGAAGACGGTGGTTTAAACGGTAAAGGCTTATGGGCTGCGGCTGCCAATGGGTTACGTCCTACCTATGAACGTGAGACTTTGAAACAGTTTATTGCTGGTGAATTTATTTCAATTATTAGTTGATTAAATCATGTTACAGGATGAAAAAGGAGACAAACGATGCCTACACATCACAATTGGCAACTCGGTCGCGATATAGAATATCCCTATGATGCGCCATTACCTCAAAAGCAAGTCGCTTATGTATTTGATATTAATAAATGTATTGAATGTCAAACCTGTACTGTTGCTTGTAAAACTGCTTGGACTAGCGGTAAAGGTGAAGAAACGATTTTCTGGAATAATGTCGAAACTAAACCGTATGGCGGCTATCCAACCACGTGGGATTTAAAATTATTAGAACAACGTGAAGCGGCAAAATGGGATAAAGGCGTATTACAAACCAAAACCATTTTTGAAGATCATGGTCCTTTAGATGCGCCCACAGGTCATATGCCAACACCTGAAGATTATTCAGCGGTTAATCTAGGCGAAGATGATATTACTGGTATCATTGAAAAAGGTGCGCATTTCTCTGGTGTACATCCCATGTGGATGTTTTATTTAGCACGGATTTGTAATCATTGCACCTATCCCGCTTGCGTGGCTGCTTGTCCTCGTAAAGCGGTGTATAAACGCGATGAGGACGGGATTGTCCTTATCGATCAAGAACGTTGTCGTGGTTATCAAGAATGCGTTAAAGCTTGTCCTTACAAAAAAACTTTTTTCAACATGATCAGCCGTACCAGTGAAAAATGTATCGGCTGCTATCCCAGAGTTGAACAAGGAGAAGTAGCTTTATGCGTAGAATCTTGCATTGGTAAAATTCGGATGCACGGTTTTTTGAGTACGCAAGAAGCACCGCGTGAAGACAACCCATTGGATTACATCGTTAAAATTCGCAAATTAGCATTACCCCTTTACCCACAATTTGGTACCAGTCCTAACGTCTACTACATTCCACCGGTTCACGTGCCAGATGGTTTCTTAGAACAGTTATTTGGACCTAATGTGGAACAAGCCAAAGCGATGTACAAAAATTTGAAAGATGACAAGCAGTTACTCGGTGCATTGTTACTTTTTGGTTCAACCAATCGCATTGTGACGAAATTTAAAGTAGAAGGCGACGAAGTCATCGGTTGGGATGCAAAAGGTGAAGAAATCACACGTGTACCCTTTACCGAACCGACGTATGTCCGCGATCACTACGATCAACGCTTCGATGTTTATCGACATAATACAACCTAGAGATAAATTTCACTTGGAGAACAACTTTATGAAAATTAAACTATTTATCCTCTCAAGTTTATTTTGTTGTGTCAGCAGCATCGCAGTGGCAGAAGATATTGTAATCACTAAAGTCACGGGCGATTTGCCGATAAATCCACAAGATACGCTTTGGCAACAAACACCGGTACAAACCGTTGCTATGTTAGCGCAACAAATGACGATGCCCACATTGGCGACTGCATCGATTGACAAATTGAGCGTACAAGCCATGCATGACAGCAATAATATTGTATGGCGCGTTTCTTGGGCAGATGCAACAGCAGATGGCAATGTGGATACTGCTCGTTTTGCTGATGCAGTTGCCTTAGAATTTCCTTTAGATCAAGCGGCTGCACCGATGATGGGTAATAAAGGTGGAAAAGTGCAAATTCTCTACTGGAAAGGCTTATGGCAAAAAGATATTGATGAAGGTTTTCAAGATGTACAAAACCTATATCCTAACTTTTGGAGTGATTTATACTGGTTTGCAGAAGGTGAATTTCCTTACAAAATACCTGCGTCTTTTAAAAATCCAGTTTCACATCAATGGTTTGTTGCCAAACAAGCGGGCAATCCTATGTCCAGTTTTGAACGGTCGCAACCGATTGAAGAGTTAAGTGCAGAAGGTTGGGGCACGTTGACTCACCAAAAAGAATCGGTTACTACGGGTAAAGGCGTATGGCAAAATGGTCAATGGGTAGTGACATTTACACGTCCTTTGAAAACAGACGATATAAATGATCATCAATTCAATGACAAAGGACAAATTGCTTTTGCGGTATGGCAAGGCGGCGATAAAAATGTAGGTGGTCGGAAACATTGGGCAAATTGGGTAACTTATCAATTGCAGCCCTAAAGTTGAATACGGATAACATTGCATAGGTGGTGTTATCCGTTTTTTAATTCATTTATTTAGGAAAATCAATTATGTCTGAACAAGTGACTTTACTCGCACAAGCAGATTTATTATTTTTACTGACCAAATTATTTGCGCCACCCACTGTTGACACCAAAACACTCATCACATCACTTACATTTGACGAACTCATTCAACAAACTCAATTGCCAGAATCAGACAAAATAAATCAACTCTATCAACAAGTTTTACAACAAATGGAATCAACTGATTTAGCGGATTGGCAAGCGGAATACAATTATTTATTTGAAGGCAATGTGGCTTGTGCGATCAATGAAACCGGTTATGATCGACGAGATAAAGGTGCAATTTTAGCAGATATTGCCGGTTTTTATTTAGCTTTTAATATGCAACTCTCTGAAAATGCAACAGAAAAATGTGATCATTTAATTTGTGAATTAGAATTTATAGCCTTGTTGCTGGTCAGATTAGCCAAAGCAGAAACAGAAGAAGCGAGAACGGTGACTTATGATGCTTTAGCGGCTTTTTGCTTTGATCACACCAGTGGATGGCTCACTTTATTCTGCAAAAAAATTAGTGAAATCGGTAAATTATACACACATTTAGCAGAATTACTTAAAATAAGTTGGCAAGGTATTGTCGAAGCAAATCACTTACCAATCGCAGAATTAAATCCGCAAAAAATCATTCCAATTAAAGAAGAGTCAGACACACCTTATGAATGTGATATGGCAAAAGAATTACCGATTTCTGAAGTGGTGTAAGGCGTATAAGCGAAGCGTCAATAGCATTAAGTTAAGGAAATTTTGCTTCCCCCTTTACCAAAGGGGG
>DYNN01000095.1 GCA_020721045.1 Thiomargarita sp.
TATTTTTCAGGAGATACAAACAGTTATTTCTTTGCTTATATCGAACTCACGTTATTTTAGTATTTTCTAACAGTTGTGGAATCAGTTTTGTGAGAAAATTTAAACCGTTGTAGATAGGTATGATAATATCAAAAGGATTTTCATTATTTAATTGTGGAATGGCAGAAAAAGGTAAAAAGCAATGGACAAGTTTCTCCCACGATTGAGTTTTCACTTTGGGAGATTCATTAATCGCAACACTGGCTAATTGGGTTTTTTTACGTAAATGATGCACAACAGACAAATTACGATGATAATTCTGCTCATGAGGTGCAATTTCAATCGCTTTTTTAATCAGTTCCTCTGCTTCATCAAGTTTCCCCGCTTTCGCCAAAACAACACCTAACATATCCAATGCACTTGAATAATTGGGTGCCACTTTTAAGATTTCTCGACAGAATAATTCTGCTTGTTCTAAATTATCATTTTTAAAATGTTTGACTGCAATTTCATAGGCTTGTTCTACAGTAAGCGTTTCGCTTGTTTTTGGCGATTGCTCACGTTTTGCTATTTTTTTCGTAGTTGGTTTTTTTTTGTTTGCCATTTTCGTAATTTTATAACTCTAAATTAGGGGTAAAAATCATCATCCAGTAATTGTTCAAGTGTATATGGACATTCGCTTGGAAAAGTCGCAGCGGATAATTGTGTTTCTTTGATGGCTAATTCTAAAGCGTCTTCGTAAGCCTCTAACGTGATTTCAGGTAAATTTGCCTTTAGACCGGGTGATTTGCGTAAACGTTTCCTTAATCTTACGCGTTGCTCAATAATAGTCGCACGCCAACTTCTACCGTCAAATTCTTTCCATTTATCAGATAGATATTGATATTGAAATTGCCATTTAAGCAAGTGAGCAATTAAAATCGTGAGACGGCTTTCTAATTCATTACGTTCACTCGTGCCCATACTCGCCAATTCCTCCAACAAATGCTCAATATCTAACTCAGAAAATTTACCTGCTTTCAACAATTCAGCCATTTTTTCAGCCCATGCCGCATAATCTTTTTGATAAAGCGTTTGTAAAGAACTCATTTTTTCCCCTTAAATTAAAGTATCCTATAAAGTTAATATTTACTGTCAAATTTAAAGTATTATCCTATGATAGCAGTGATTGATAGAAATTCAAATAAGTGAGTTAAAATTAAGAATTGTTGTTGCTTAATGGTATGATCATCGAATATACTACGCCATCTTTGCTATCTTTCTGAAAGACCCTGCATAAAGCCGATGTGGTGGAATTGGTAGACACGCCATCTTGAGGGGGTGGTGGCGCAAGCCGTGCCGGTTCAAGTCCGGCCATCGGTACCAAAATTAATGCTAGAAATCATGTCATTTTTAGTCAATGAATTAATTCAACAGCTTGAACAATCGTATGAAGAACATGCTGATGTAGAATGTGCGCATTTTATGTCAAAATATATGCGTGACCAATTTGCCTTTTACGGTATTCAAACTCCCCAACGTCGCCGCTTACAATATCTCTGTTTACAGCAAATAACTTCGCTGTCGCAACTCACCAATATTATTCAATTTTGTTACGCTAAACCGCAGCGAGAATGGCAGTATTTTGCCTGTGATTTAACTGCTAACTTGTTATTAACAAAGGAATTTATCCAAACAATTGAGTTTATGATTACCCAAAAATCGTGGTGGGATACGGTGGATACTATTGCGAGTAAAATTGTTGGTCAATTGGTACGAGATAATCCTATTTTAATCAAAAAGATGGATAAATGGATTGATTCAGAAAATTTTTGGTTGCAACGTAGTGCCATTTTGTATCAATTGCGATATAAACAGGCAACTGATGCGGATAGACTGTTTTCTTATTGCACACAATTAGCTGATTCTAAAGAATTTTTTATTCAAAAAGCCATCGGTTGGGCATTACGTGAATATTCTAAAACCGATGCTGCCGCCGTACAACAATTCGTCGCAACCCAGTCGTTGGCAAAATTGAGTCAGCGAGAAGCTTTGAAATGGTTGCATACCCACACTTAATGGTAATAATTTTATGCCAACTTCAATTGAATGGAACGCTCGCTATCAAGCCAACAATGAACAACCCGTTGCTTGTGAAGTTTTAGCGAACTACACACATTTATTGCCTGCTACTGGTAAAGCACTCGATTTAGCTTGTGGATTCGGTGCAAACGCGCGGTTATTATCACAACATGGATTAGAAACGCACGCATGGGATTATGCGGATGTTGCAATTGCACAATTACAACAGCACGACTCTACAATTCATACGCAAGTCAAAGATATTATTCAACAACCTCCCGCACCCACAAGTTACGATGTTATTGTCGTTTGTCATTTTTTAGAGCGTGCATTGATAACGCCAATTATCAACGCATTGAAACCAAATGGTTTATTATTTTATCAAACGTTTATTCAAGAACAAGTCAGCGATCGTGGTCCCAAAAGAGCAGAATTTCGTTTATCTAACAATGAATTGCTGCGATTATGTCATGAATTACGATTATTGATCTATCATGAGGAAGGGCGAGTAGGCAATATTACACAAGGTTTCCGCGATCAAGTTTTACTCATCGGACAAAAAATACAATGACGCAAATTACTTTACCCATTATTGGAATGAGTTGTGTTAATTGTGCCAATGCGATTGAACGTAGCACGCAACAATTGACGGGCGTAGACACAATTAATGTGAATTTTGGCAATGAAAAAGCCATGATTACTTATGATGCCGCTGTCGTGACTACTGATATTTTAATTCAACATATTCAAGAGTTAGGATACGAAATTCCGATTGCGACACTAGAATTACCTATTCTCGGTTTAAGTTGTGTCAATTGTGCCGCAGCGGTTGAGCAAGCTTTGCAACAACATATTGCGGGCATTATCAGTGCGACGGTTAATTTTGCGACTGAAAAAGCGATAATTCGTTATATTCCGAGTACGGTTACTCAAACCGATATGGTTAAAATCATTGAGCAAGCGGGTTATAGGGTGGTGCAAGCGACACATGATTTAGTGGATGCTGAAAAAATAGCCCGTCAACGTGAAGTGCAGCAACAAATTCACTACTTATGGATTGGTGTATTTTTCACTGTGCCACTATTTTTATTCAGTATGGCGCGGGATTTTAATTTGATTGGTATGTGGAGCCATGCTATTTGGGTTAATTATTTGTTTTGGTTGTTGGCAACACCGGTACAATTTTACGTAGGATTGGATTACTACATTGGTGGCTATAAAAGCTTACGACACGGCTCCGCCAACATGGATGTATTGGTTGCTTTAGGTTCTTCAGTGGCGTATTTCTACTCAATGTTTATTTTATTCGGTGGATTAGAAGGACACGTCTATTTTGAAACATCTGCTGCAATTATCACATTGATTAAAATAGGAAAATTACTTGAAGTTCAAGCAAAAGGCAAAACCAGTGAAGCCATTAAAGCACTGATTGGATTGCAAGCAAAAATCGCTTTAATTGAACGCAATGGCGTAGAAATGAGCGTGCTTACTGAGCAAGTGCAAGTTGGAGATATTGTGATTGTGCGGGCAGGCGAAAAAATTCCAGTTGATGGCATTGTGATTATGGGGGCATCTGCTGTTGATGAATCACTACTAACAGGTGAAAGTTTACCGATTGATAAAATTAAAGGTGATCAAGTCATTGGTTCTACTTTAAATAAACAAGGTTTGCTCAAAATCACTGCAACGCAAGTGGGTAATGAAACCACGTTAGCCCAAATTATTCGTTTGGTAGAAACTGCACAAGGGTCTAAAGCACCGATTCAAGCATTAGCTGACCGCGTTTCAGCTATTTTTGTGCCTACAGTTATCATGTTAGCCATATTGACTTTTATTGTTTGGTTATTCAGTGGTGCCGAGTTTACTCAAGCTTTAGTGCGCATGGTGGCAGTGCTGGTGATTGCTTGCCCGTGCGCATTGGGATTAGCAACGCCAACGGCAATGGTTGTCGGTATGGGTAATGCGGCAAGGCAAGGGATTTTATTTCGCAATAGCGCAGCATTACAACAAGCTCATGAATTACATACAATTGTTTTAGATAAAACGGGTACTATTACGCAAGGTGAACCGATGCTGACAGATGTGATCAATTTAACTGATTTGACGGAAAATCAATTATTACAACAAATTGCTTCAGCTGAGCGTGGTTCCGAACATCCTTTGGGACAGGCGATTATTAAATTAGCACAAAGTCGTCAATTGACATTAATAGAGCCAGAACAATTCCAAGCTATGACCGGTCATGGAATTCAAGCCGTTGTTAATAATAAACAATTTGTTATCGGTAATTCGCGTTTGTTACAAATGAATCAGATTGATATCACTACTGTACACGCTCAAATTACGATGTTACAACATCAAGCAAAAACTGTCATGTGCGTTGCGATTGATGGAAAAATCAGTGCAATTTTAGGAATTGCGGATCAAGTAAAAGTTGAAGCAAAAGAAGCGATTACCGCATTAAAACAATTGGGTTTACATGTTGTCATGTTGACAGGAGATAATCAAGCAACTGCACAAACGATTGCACAATCTGTTGGCATTGAAACTGTTTTTGCTGAAGTTTTGCCAGATGAAAAAGCACAATATATCAAACAATTACAACAACAAGGTCAAATTGTTGCGATGGTCGGTGATGGCGTTAATGATGCGCCTGCTTTAGCACAAGCCAATGTGGGTATTGCCATTGGAACTGGTGCTGATGTGGCAATGGAAACCGCTGATATTACTTTAATTAAGGGCAATTTATTGGGCGTACGTAATGCGATTCAATTGAGTCGTGTTACCATGCGCATTATTAAGCAGAATATGTTTTGGGCATTTGCGTATAATATATTGTTAATTCCATTAGCAGCCGGTATTTTAGCGATTGTTCCAACGTTACCTATTTATTTACGAGAATTGCATCCTATTGCCGCCGCACTGGCAATGGCTCTCAGTTCGGTCACTGTCGTTAGTAACAGCTTGCGTTTGCGCAATAAACAATAATGATATTCAATATATTAATCAGTTGATTTTAACGAAATAAGATACAATCTAGTTTAGTCAAGTTGATACCAATTAAAATCACTACTTATAAACAAGGATTTAATAATATGCGCCCGAGTGGTAGAAAACCCTATGAATTACGAAAAATTAGTTTGACTCGTCACTACATTCCTCATGCTGAAGGTTCGGTATTAGTGCAATTTGGTGATACTAAAGTTATTTGTACTGCCAGCGTTGATGAAAAAATTCCACGCTTTCTTAAAGGTAAAGGAAAAGGTTGGATCACCGCGGAATATGGTATGCTACCGCGTGCAACCCAACAACGGACTTCACGTGAAGCGGCGACTGGTAAACAAGGTGGCAGAACGCAAGAAATTCAACGTTTAATCGGTCGGGCACTGCGTGCTGTGGTGGATTTAGAAGCTTTGGGAGAACGCACGATCACTTTAGATTGTGATGTTATTCAAGCCGATGGCGGTACAAGAACAGCAGCAATTACGGGTGCTTACGTTGCTTTAGCGGATGCAATGCGTACATTACAGAATCGAAAAATTTTGTCAGAATCTCCTATTCATGGTGCAATTGCCGCTGTTTCTGTGGGTATTTATAAGGGTACGCCGGTTTTAGATTTAGATTATAGTGAGGATTCTGAAGCAGAAACTGATATGAATATTGTGATGAATGATGCGGAGGCGTTTGTAGAAATTCAGGGCACTGCAGAAGGTCATGCTTTTCGTCAAGATGAATTGCAGACAATGCTTAATTTGGCTAAAGAAGGTATTAATTATTTATTAGAGAAACAAAGACTTGCACTAAAGTCTGCTGAATAATTGTGATTGATTGGAAATTATTTTAAGGTGAAAAAAATGGATGGCGGAGAGGGCGGGATTCGAACCCGCGTGGAGCGTTAGCCCCCATCCGATTTCGAGTCGGCGCCGTTGTGACCACTTCGGTACCTCTCCTGATTGTGATTTAGTAATTGGGAAAATTTCTGCTCAAAACTTCATCTTTAACTCATCTATTTTTTCGCAAAATCGCTAACCAACTTGTAATCATAGCCCAGCTCATTTAAGATTATTGTAGCATTTTGCCATAACGTTTGCTTAATTTATTTACTGATCTAACCGAACCTTTCATCACTCATCGTTTAAAATTGCTGATTTTCACACGGTATAAAATTTGCGTTATTGGTAAGAAAGTAACTCATTAATTAATATGATAAAAAGGACATTGAAATGAAAATTATTGATCATCTATTGTATCATGATGATGACACGCCTTATCCCTATCGCTCTAGTCCCAATCGTTCGGGAACATTCGATCCTAAGTTTTTAATCATGCATTATACTGCCGGTTCTAGTGCACAAGCTTCAATCAATTGGCTTATTAATCCACGCGCTAAAGCTTCTGCACACATAGTCATTGGGCGTGATGGTAGTGTTACTCAATTGATTCCATTTAACGTAGTTGCATGGCACGCCGGAGCCAGTACGTGGCAAGGTTATAATGGATTGAACAAATATTCTATTGGTATTGAGTTGGATAATGCAGGTACATTGGTACGTGCAGGCAGTCAATGGCGTTCTTGGTTTGGCAGCACCTATTCTGATGAAGAGGTGATTGAAGCTATTCATAAAAATGAAACGGTTGCCCGTGGATGGCATTTGTATACAGCGGAACAGTTGTATATTGCATTAGATTTAGCCAGTCTACTGGTAGAGCAATATCATTTGCAAGATGTATTGGGACACGATGATATTGCGCCGAGAGCCAAAACCGATCCGGGACCTGCTTTTCCTATGGATACGTTTCGAGCACGCTTATTCGGTCGTCAAGAAAATGAACAAGATACTAGAAATTATGTCACTACTACCATGGTAAATATTCGTAGAGGACCCAGTGCAGAGTATGCTTTATTGCCACAAGCACCTTTAAGTACAGGTACACGTTTGGAAGCTACAGGCAATGAATCCGGTGCTTGGAAAGAAATGAATGTCTTAGATGCTGGTGGCAATGTGCAAGGTTGGGTGCATGGGCGTTATATTAAATTAGTGTCGTGATAATGAATTAGTATGTGGAATGTAATGAACAGTGTGAATTGCATCAATCAAGTCATTTCTAAGTGATGCAGTTCGCAAGCTTGATCATCAATTACATAATTATTTGATCTTTGCGGAAATTTATTAAATTATCATAGGTTTTAAAATGAAATATTTAGTTGTATTGCTGTTATCTTCCATTGCTATTACTGGTTATGCTGCTGAATATGAAGGATTTGCTGAACCTGAGCGGGAAATTAAAGTTGCTGCCCCAGAATTGGGTATTTTACAAAAAATTTCGGTGAAAGAGGGAAATCGGGTTAAAAAGGGGCAATTATTAGCTTCATTAGAAACGCAAGTATTGGACGCTGCACTTTCTGTGGCAAAGGCTAAAATGAATGCGCAAGGTCGATTAAAATCAGCACAATCAATTGAAAAGTTGAGAAAAGATAAATTGAATCGATTATTGCCTTTATTATCACAAGGTAATGCCCAACAGTATGAAGTTACTCAAGCGCAAATCGAATTGGAAGCCGCCGCTGCTGAAGTGATTGCTGCACGCGATACTTTAAATATCAGTTCGTTAGAGTATAAGCAAATTCAAGCACAAATTGCACATCGACAAATATATAGTCCAATCAGTGGTGTAGTGACTGATGTAATAAAGGAAGTAGGTGAAATAGTGGGTGGTAATGATTTTCATGTCATGACGATTGCCGTATTAGATCAATTAGTGGTGGCAATTCGTGTGCCTACAGCCCAAGCTTTATCTTTGAAAACAGATCAATCTGTTAGCGTTACTTTTCCCGGGGTTGAGTTAGCACCGTTACAGGCTAAAATTGCCACTATTTCTCCGATTACTGATGCAAGTAGTGATACGGTCAAAGTCGAAATTAATTTAACTAATAACAAGAGTAAATTGCGTAGTGGTTTGAAATGTTTAGTTAAAGTTGGCGAGTAGTTGTGTTTTATATCAATTGAGGAGGTTTTTTGCAATTAACACTTTTTGCTTACGGTAATCCCAGTCGGGGAGATGATGCGTTGGCACCTGAATTGTTGCATTTATTTGAACACAGTGAGGCGTATAATTCTAAAAAAATCAAATTATTAACTGATTTTCAACTGCAAATTGAACATGCTTTAGATTTGGAACAAACAGAAAGGGCGGTATTTATTGATGCCAGTGTTGATTGTGAAAAACCATTTTGTTTTAATCAATTGATTGCCGAACAAGATGTGACATATACCAGTCATGCGTTACATCCCAAAGAAATTTTATATGTATATGAGCAAATTATGCATCGTTCACCTCCACCTTGTTTTTTATTAACGATTAAAGGGTATGCGTTTGAATTGGGTGAGCCATTGAGTGTAGAGGCTTCTACTAATTTGGCATTGGCATTTAATTTTTTAACTCAATGGGTGTTGCGTGTTGTCCGTGAGTAAAATGACTTATATTGGTTTAGGTAGTAATCTCGATAATCCAATTCAACAAATACGGTTGGCATTGCACCGTTTGACGGAGTTACCCGACACGCGGTTGTGTTGCCATTCTTCTTTGTATCGCAGTGTGCCGTTAGGTGCAATGGATCAGCCGGATTATATTAATGCGGTGGCTAAATTGGAAACGACATTGTCGGCACTACAGTTATTATCTGAATTACAACGACTTGAAATCCAACAAGGGCGTGTAAGAACGTCTGAACGTTGGTCTGCACGTACGTTAGATTTGGATATTTTGTTGTATAATCAAATGGATTCGCAAGACCCTAGGTTAACTCTACCACATCCTGGCTTATATTTGAGAAATTTTGTCTTATATCCGTTGTATGAGTGTGAGCCTGATTTGATTTTACCTAATGGACAAGTGTTACAGACTATGATACAAAAGCGCATTCCTCAAGGATTGGAAAAATTACTTTCATGAAACGTATTACTTTACATTACTTGCAAAAATTGAAAGAAAAAGGCGAGAAAATAACTTGCCTCACTGCCTATGATGCCAGTTTTGCCCATGTGCTTGATCAGGCAGGTATTGAAATTTTGTTAGTGGGCGATTCTTTAGGGATGACGGTGCAAGGACATGATAGTACTTTACCCGTGACGATTGAAAATATGGTGTATCACAGTCAGGCAGTTTCGCGCGGGAGCCAACGTGCTTTTTTAATTGCGGATATGCCATTTATGAGTTATACCACGCCAGAACAAGCTTTGCAAAACGCTGCCTGTTTAATGCAAGTAGGACAGGTACATATGGTGAAATTGGAAGGTGGGCGTTGGTTAATTGAAACAATACAACGGTTAACGCAATGTGGTATTCCAGTTTGTGGACATTTAGGCTTAACACCTCAATCTGTACATCAATTAGGCGGTTATCGAGTACAAGGGCGTTCTATTTCAGCGGCTGAGCAATTACGTCATGATGCATTGGCTTTACAAGGAGCTGGCATTTCTTTATTAGTTTTAGAATGTATTCCGACACAATTGGCTAAAGAATTAACGCAAGAATTATCAATTCCCACCATCGGTATTGGTGCGGGTAAAGAATGCGATGGGCAAGTGTTGGTGTTATACGATTTATTGGGCATTACTCGTGAAAAAATCCCTTCTTTTGCAAAAAATTTCTTACAAGAGACTGATTCTATTGAAAATGCGATAATTTATTTTATCAGAGAAGTTAAAGAAGGTAGTTTTCCCAGTGCAGAATATAGTTTTTCTTAATTATGCGCAAACGTGATACACTAAAGAGTAGTACTGTTTACAATGATATTCACTACAATATGTTGTAAAAGTTAATCCCTTTAATATTTTACATACGAAAACCTCAATCAGCTATAATTACGCTTTCAATTATAGCGTATCTATATTTTATCTACCTTAGTTTGGAGTTTACAATGTATTGGCATGTTACATTTACCAAGCTGTTGTTTATCTTAATTTCTGTGGCACTTTTGTCGCTAAATGGTTGTGCTTTATTTAACAGTAATGATGGACAAACAGTACCTATTTCCGATGATTCACCTTTTAACGATCCAACTATGGGTACAGGATATCCTGACTATCCATCTGGCACTGATACTTCGACTTATCATACGGTACAACAGGGCGAAACCTTATACGGTATTGCAACTCGTTATGGTCGTAATTATCAAGACGTTGCTGCTTGGAATAATATTCCACCGCCTTATATTCTCAGTGTAGGGCAGCACTTACTTATTTCAGCACCAGCCGGTGGGACAGTCAGCTATCCAGCACCGACAACACCCAGTTACAGCCCAACACCTGTTTATACACCTACACCCACAGGCACGCCTACGTATCATACGGTGCAACAAGGTGAAAGTTTATACGGTATTTCAACTCGATATGGGCAAAATTTTCGTGATGTTGCTGCTTGGAACAACATCCCTCCCCCTTATGCTTTAACGATAGGACAAAGCTTGTTAGTTTCATCATCATCGGGAGGCGGATATCAACCACCAGTAGCACCGACAGTTAATCCACCCCCAATCTCTGGTGGTAGTTATCACATAGTGGGTCCTGGGGATACTTTATATAGCATTGCTAAACGATATGGACGTACTGTTGGCGAAGTCGCAGCATGGAATAATTTAACACCCCCTTATACTTTGAGTGTTGGTATGCGTTTAGCGGTGTCATCAGGTGGTCAAGGCGCATCTAGTTACTCTACTTATTCTGCGTTTTCCATGGTTGGTTCTGGCTATCACACAGTAGCAGCCGGTGAAAATGTTTATCGCATCGCAAAGAAATACGGCTATACTGTTGCTCAAATTGCAGCTTGGAATGGCTTATATCCACCTTACACTTTAAGCGTAGGACAAAGATTGCGTATATCTCCAAATGGAGTAGAAGCGCCTACTTTTGAAACGCCGAGTTTTAAAGCGCAAACAGTAGCAACTACGACTCAAACACCCGCTTCACTGAATTTTCACAAAGTACAACAAGGTGAGAGCTTACAGGTTGTGGCAAATAAATATGGTGTAACTACGCATGAACTTATTTCGTGGAATGGTATTGGTAGTCCCTATACCATCTATCCTCAACAAGAACTTTTGGTTGCACCGCCCAACTAAATGGTATGAGAATTGCGGTATAGATATGCCGCGATTCTTAATTTACTGCGTTACTTGCAAACAACTAGCGAATTCTTCTACTTGTTGTTAAAATGTGCGGGATTCGGTAAATGATTTTATCGCTAAAGAATTAGAAATTTATAATTAATACCTAAAATTAGGGTCAATGTCAGCCGAACCTACACTTGAAACGTTAGCACTATGCATTGATGAATTAATTCAACTCTGCCAACAATTAGCTGAAGAAAACCATCAGTTACATGAGCAGCAAATCAAGCTTACCTTTGAACGTGATACCTTAATTGCCAAAAATGCGTTAGCATCAACGAGAATTGAAGCGATGATTGCGCGGCTAAAATTGATGGAAACCGATACATGAGTAAAGAAAAAATCGCACCACTCAGTTTGCGTATTTTAGATAAAGAGTATGTGCTTGCTTGCCCCGAAGATGAACGCGCTGTTTTACTTGCAGCAGCTGAATTTTTAAATGGTAAAATTAAGCAAGTACGCGATGGTGGCAAAGTAGTGAGTAATGAACGTATTGTAGCCGTCAGTGCTCTAAATATTGCGCATGAATATTTGCAATATAAACAAGAACAAGAAAATCAACAACGCCCTAATCAAGCGATTTCTGATTTACAAAGCAAAATTACGCTTGCAATTAGCAAAATTAAGCAATAGAGTATTGTTTCCGTTTTTGGCATCCTGTTGCGAATTCTATAGAACTCGTGAACCTTAAACCTAACGATAGGGGACTGAAACTAAAGATATTGTGTGCAAGCCCATCATTCAATGTTTGGGAAGCCTAATTTATCTTACGAAGTTCCCACCTGAACCGTGGTCGGTTCGAGTCGCAAAGGTGTAGCAACAGGGTGCCACCTCTAATTTATTAAAATACTTATTTAAACTTCACTTATCCACACCATTTGGATCGCCTCTAAAATCTTCTCATTAGAACGTTGTGGATCATCTTTTATATCTCGTTCCCACATGCCATGTGGGAATGCAATCAAGACGCGCTGCGTCATGAA
>DYNN01000175.1 GCA_020721045.1 Thiomargarita sp.
ACATAGAATTAAAAAGTGCAATCGACACATCAAGAGAAGAAGGCAGAGAAGAAGGTAAAGAAATAGGAAAAGAAATAGGTGTAGAAATAGGAAAAGAAATAGGTAGAGGAGAAGGTGTAGAAATAGGAAAAGAAATAGGAAGAGGAGAAGGTGTAGGAATAGGTGTAGAAATAGGTAAAGAAGCAGAAAAGATTGGCACAGCAAAAGAAATGATATTAAATGACGAACCCATAGAGAAAATAATGAAATATACAAAACTTAGCAAAGAACAAATTGAAGCCTTAATAAAAGAGCTAAAAGGATAATTGTGTTTTTAGAAACATAAAAATCCGTATCTTTGCACAAAGTAAAACTTTAAAAAAATAACTTTTATATCCGACTACAAAGAAAATAGACCCCGATACATCAATCCAGACACCGATTTTGGATTTAAACGCCTCTTTGGGGTGGAAGCAAACGAAGATTTGCTCAGACCAGAAGACTATTTTGAAAATGACAAAATAGCTTATGCTGCAAATCGTTGCCTTGCCAACGTGGGTATTAACTTAACTATTAATTTTTCTAAATTTAATATAAACTAATTTTGAAAACTTAGTATAAACTAATTTAGATTGTTTTCTAAATTTAGATTAGTTTTATTTTTTTTCATACACTTTATAAAATTATTCAAAATCATGAAAAACATTAAAAATAGTATTGTGATTATTTTCTTATCACTTGTATCCTTTGTAGCATCTGCTCAGACAGCGGAAGTAAAACCGCCGATATTCGAGGCAGTTGAAAAAGCGGATGTGGAACAATTAAAAGCCTTAATAAAGTCGGGCGCCAATGTAAATGCCAAATATCAAGGTGTTTCGTTATTAAACTATGCTTGCGGCGGTGGTGCGCTGGATAATGATATAGTTGAAGTTTTGCTGAATGCCAAAGGTATTAATGTAAAAACAATCACATTATTAGAGCCGGATATTGACAAAACATGGGCAACTACTCCATTAGTTGCATTAATTTCTAATGTAAATAGAAACCCCAAAGTTTCCAAAGTGAATAATGTAATCAAACTCATAAAAATGGGGGTAGATATCAATTATCACAGCTCGTTTAATAACAACGGAACAGCTTTATGGATTTCTACTTTTGGAAAACAAAACGAAGAATCAAAAGCCATTACCATGGCTATATTAAACAATGCAACTACTCAATTAGATGTAAATTATGTAGGCATTTATAAGCTTACTCCTTTGCGCAATGCCGTTAATGGAGAACATTTGGAAGCGGTAGAAGCACTTTTGAAACGCGGGGCAAAGGTAGAGGATATTAAACAAAGCGATGTACACATTGGCTTAATTCCTGAAACTATAGGGCAGGCTAATCATGATATATTAGATATACTTATGAAATACAAAGCCAATAAATATGGACCCAATGCTGAAAGTCCATTGCCTTTAAACTTTGCAATGGTGAATGCCACACAAGCCGAATGGGCTGATTATTTCATTACAACTCACAAGGTTGATGTAAACCATCTGGGGAAAGCACGTTTTTCGGGTGATATGCCGGCAATTTGTGATGCAGCAAGGTTTAACAATGTTGAGGGATTAAAAGTTTTAATCAAACATGGTGCTAATATTAATCTTTCTACTTCACAAGGTCTTAATGCCATACAAGTAGCAGCTTCGAGTAATAGTTTAGATTTTGCAAAGTATTTAATATCGCAGGGTGTAGTTCTTGACGGATATAATTCCATGTATATGAATGCCATTAGTTATGCTACCGTAATGTATCACACCGAAATGATAGAGCTACTGGTAAAAAGCGGAGCGAATGTAAATGCAGTATCATTAGACTCTCCATGGGCAGGCCCATTAGCTCGAATTGCCATGACATTTAATCCTTTAGATAAGAAAAAAATACTGAATACTTTAAAAAAATTGCTTGAACTGGGAGCTAATCCAAATGTTTTGCATGCTCAAGATATGACTGCCTTAATGTGTGCTGCAAAATTAGGCACTAAACCCGGTTGGAAAGCTGCCGTGGACCATTGCGAAGTGTTGATTGAGAAAGGAGCTAATGTGAATTTAGTTAGTACCACCGGCGAAACAGCACTTATGTTCGCTTCAGCATCGGGAAACGATGAATTGGTAGAACTACTGATAAAAAAAGGAGCTGATGTTAATCTCGAAAATAAAGTAAAAGAAACGGCATTTTCTTATGCCAACAGAGCAATCGCAAATAAAGAACAAATTATTAAAGCCTTAAAAGCTGCCGGAGCTAAAGAAGTTATTACTCCCGTTCCAACAACAGTACCTTCCAAATTAGTAGGTACTTGGCAAGGTTATCAAACAGATGATAAACTCACTATGGCTACTTTTGTAGTGAATAAAAACAATACCTATTCCTACACTGCAAAAGGAAAGAACAATTCCTATAGCCACAAAGGTAAAATTGTAGCTTCTGACGACACTTACACGCTAACGCCTGACGGACAGGCATCTGCAACCTATAGCTATAAAATAGAAAATGGTAAACTCTCGGCTAATAATGGCAGACCTTTAACTAAAATTAAATAGTTAAATTATATTCAAATAGTCGTTTATAAAGTTTATTGAGGGTGTCGCTTTAAGCTACGCCCTCAATTTTGTTTTATTAATCGTTAAACATTAATCATTCTTTTCTTCTTCTTTCTTATCGAAAAATTTTTTACCAGCATACGCAATGCCTGCGGCAGCAAGGAAGCCCAAACCGCCATCAATCGGTACGCCTGCGGGATTGCCTATCGGGTCGCCGCCGCCATCGCCGCCGGGTGGGTCTGCGGGTGGGGGTGCGAACATACTTGTTATGCCTAAGGCTATTACAAATGCCAATGTTAATAATGCTTTTTTCATATATTTTTTATTGTTCTATGGTTAAATTGTTTTGTGTTAATCACCTTTGCCAAAGTTCTAAAACTTTGGCAAAGGTTGTGGTTTTGAACTTGCCCTTTTTTTTGTAGAAACATACTAAAAAAATTCACCTTTGCCAAAGTTCTAAAACTTTGGCAAAGGTTGTGGTTTTGAACTTGCCCTTTTTTTTGTAGAAACATACTAAAAAAATTCACCTTTGCCAAAGTTCTAAAACTT
>DYNN01000176.1 GCA_020721045.1 Thiomargarita sp.
AACAGAAAGCGAATTATCAAATACATACATTTAAATATGTTTTTTGAAGCAGGCGGAGGACATTCATATGTTGGCAATAATGCATTGAAAATACGGAAAAATAAATCAACTATGTTACTAAGAATAGGTGGAGCTAAATTTCAACGTAGTACTGTCTTACATGAATTTGGTCACGCGATTGGTTTTCAGCATGAACATCAAAGCCCAAAAACTCGCTTTCATTGGAATACTCAACAAATAGCGAATGATCTTAATTGGTCATTGGCACAAACAATTGCCAATATAACAACCCCTCTTGATCGATTAGATCACATTAATAAATCTACTTTATTTGTAACATATTTTGACCCACAATCTATTATGGTATATTGGATTCCGGCAAGTTGGGTATCATCTGCAGATAAAGCCAATCGTTCTTTTTGCCCTTCTTCAAAAAGTGACTGGTGTGTAGAACCCACTGATAAACTATCCAATTTAGATAAACAAACCGTAGCAAAAATGTATCCTTACGAATCAAGTTTACCTTCAAATTATCCTAAATGCATTGATGGAAAAATGAAAATAGAAGGAAAATTAGACTGTTGTCTGGATAGAAATGGTAAAAAACAATGTTTTAATCGCTAACGTGGCCCTATAAGCTCAATGCCATTAAATTAAGGAAAAATTGTAGTATGCATCCTACAAGCTACTGATAGAACCCACTTGCATTTAGTAAGATTCAACTCATAGTTAGTGCGAAATCAAATGATCGGTGGTTTTGCTTGATTGTGCGATCAAGCGTTCAATGTCTGCATAATATATTGTATATAAAGGAGAATTATGGCGAATTTTTAGCACCGGTATTGATGAACGCCCTTTGCTATTTAATTTCCTACAGCAGTTAATAAATAACGATAAAATCCATCTTGTTGGTTTTTGTAAATAATGTCAATCATCTCTTCGACATTTTCTTTGGATTGTTCAGCAGCATCTCACGCCATTTTATACGTTCAGTTTCAATAATTTGTAATGCCATAAGTGTTTCTGATAAGGTGCGTGACCAATCGTTATACCACTGATTTTATGAAAACTCTTATCAACATCTCCATCACTATACCATTCTGTGGGTTGAGCCATTAATCCATAAATGAGTTTTAAAATTTCGACAATGGCTTGTTTTTGAGATTGCTCAAAGGGTTGCAATAAGATTTTTTGTAAAGCAATTTGATAAGTGCTTAAAGCCAATTGAACATTACGACATAGCGTGAACAATTCCAGAATTAAATAAATAACTATACTTACACACGCCTCAATTTGGTATATTAGTCACCTGATAGATTAACCACTCACCACTCTAAAATTGAAAAATGTCTGAACGTATAGAACGCTTAACCCAATGGCTACAACAACACTTTGAATTACAGACAATTCATTTAATTCCAATTGTTAATGATGCCAGTTTTCGACGCTATTTCCGGATTGAAGTTGCAGAAACTACCTATATTGTCGCCGATGTACCCGCACATCACGGCGAAAATTGTCAACCTTTTATCGATGTCGCTACTCGCTTAGGTCGTGCACAATTAAACGCACCAAACGTGATCGCCATAGAACAAGAACAAGGTTTTTTAATTTTAACCGATTTGGGTAACCACTTATATTTAAAAGCATTACAAGATAAAACCCAAGCCGATTCGCTCTATAGTGATGCAATCCAAGCCTTAATCGTTATGCAAAGTCAAATTGATCCGATAGGATTACCACACTATGATCATCAACTATTGCTTAATGAAATGCACCTATTTACACATTGGTTATTAGAACGCCATCTAAATGTCCCAGTTCATCCGGCTGCGCAAGAAGATTTAGATCGTTGTTTTAATTTACTAATAGAATCAGCCTTATCGCAACCACAGGTTTTTGTACATCGTGACTACCATTCACGCAATTTGATGGTCACGCCAACGCAAAACCCGGGAATCCTTGATTTTCAAGACGCAGTTAAAGGCGCAATCACCTATGATTTAGTCTCACTACTTCGTGACTGTTACATCAATTGGCAACCTGAACAAATAGCCACTTGGTTACACCAATATTACCAACAAGCAATGGCTACCGGCTTATTAAAAGACGTGACTGAAGCGCAATTGACTCGATGGTTTGATTGGATGGGTATTCAACGACATCTAAAAGCCAGTGGTATTTTTGCCAGATTATATCGACGCGACAACAAAGACGGCTATCTTAAAGATATTCCAAGAACACTGAATTATATTGTTGAAGTAACTGAAAAATATCCCGAATTGGACACATTACACCAAGTCGTGAGCAAACATGTTATTCCAGTTTTCATGCAAAAAATGGTGAATTAATGCGTGCCATGATTTTAGCGGCTGGCAAGGGCACACGGATGCGCCCATTGACAGATAATACACCAAAACCATTGCTGAAAATCGCCGATCGCTGTCTGATCGAATATCACATTATGCGTCTAGTACAAGCCGGTTTTAATGAAATTGTCATTAATCTGGCGTATTTAGGAGAGCAGATTGAACAAACGTTAGGTACGGGTGCACGTTACAATGCGCAATTGTTTTATTCACATGAAGGTGACACGCCTTTAGAAACCGGCGGCGGTATTTTTCACGCACTCCCTTTATTGGGCAATCAACCCTTTTTAGTGGTCAACGGAGATATATGGACTGATTATCCATTTGAAAAATTAATTAATAAAATTAACGGATTAGCGCATCTTGTCTTAGTCGATAATCCACCGCATCATCCGCAAGGTGATTTTGTCTTAGAACAGCAGCGCATTTATCGACAGGGAACGCCGCGTTTAACTTTTAGTGGAATTGGCGTGTATCATCCTGATTTATTTATAGAATGTCCAAAACCTCCTTTTCCACTACTACCTTTATTATTAAAAGCCATGCAAATCGATGCAGTCACTGGAGAATATTATCCAAAGGAATGGATAGACATTGGTACCCCAGAACGATTGCAACAATTGGATACTAAAGTGCGTAATTTTAAAGATCTTAACTAGATTGCTTTAAATATATTTAAATATATTTAAATATATTTAAATGTATGTAATAATATGTACTATGAACACATACAGACCTAATGA
>DYNN01000016.1 GCA_020721045.1 Thiomargarita sp.
AACAGAAAGCGAATTATCAAATACATACATTTAAATATGTTTTTTGAAGCAGCGTGAACATTTACCATGAAGTTAAACAGGCGTAATTTCCCGTTACCAAAACGGTTGTAATTAGCATGTAGGTCGGAAACCCTTTTCCGACATTTTAACCCGTGTAAGGCGTAATCTATAGGGCGCGTTAGCGTATTGCGCTCTATAGAACTGGCTAATTTATCACTTTTTCATAACACGTCGCCAAAAATCAGAAGAAAAATGCGGATCGACGTACTGAGCAAAAGTTTCCCACTGTGGATAGTAACATTTAAAATGATGTGCTGATAAACGGGCATCTTTACAAGGATAAACTACACCACCCGCCGCATGAACTTTCTCATCTAAACGTGTAAGTAATTCAAATGTCACTGCATTTTTAATCGGAAAATCCAATGCTAACGTGATACCTTTGCGTGGAAATGAAAGCAATCCCGGAGATTTTATATCACCAAATGTTTTTAATACCGCTAAAAATGAACTTAATCCAGATGCTGCAATAATTTGTAAAATATCTCTAATAACTCGATGATCTTCATAAGGAACAACAAATTGATATTGCAAAAAACCGCGTTTACCATATAAGCGATTCCATTTTAAAACAGCATCAAGTGGATAAAAGAAAGGTTCATAATCGCTTAATTTAACAACACTTTCTTTAAATTGTTGGTGATAATACAAAAAATTAAATGCCTTAACTGTCCAATGATTGAGTGCAAAACCGGGTAAATCTATTGGCATTGTCTTTTTACCGCTAGGAATATGCCATTTTCTAGGAATTTCATCAGCATGAATATGATTGCCACGAAAAAAAATACCCCGTCCCAATTGCTCCCCTTGTGCAGTACAATCGACCCAAGACATCGTATATTCATAATTTTGATCAGATTCGGCAGATAAGCTAAAAAAGTCTTCTAAATTAGCAAATTTGATAGTTTCGATGTGCATGGCACGATGGGCAATTTTCTTTAAGCGAATTTCAGCCCAAGTAATCAAACCCGTCAATCCTAAACCACCGATTGTTGCATGATATAACTCTTTGTTTTGAATAGGAGAACAAATCAATCTTTCATTATTTGAACGCACTAATTCAAATTGTGTAACGTGTTGTCCAAAAGTGCCAGCGCGATGATGATTTTTACCATGCACATCGTTAGCAATTGCACCGCCTACTGTAACAAATTTGGTACCCGGTGTTGTTGGTAAAAACCAACCGTGTGGCACGCATAAAGCCAGAATTTCAGCCAAACTCACACCTGATTCACAAATTAAGACGCCTTGTTCTTGATCAAAATTGATAAAGTGATTCAACTGACGAGTGGGCAGAATAATACCCTGATGATTTAAACAAATATCCCCATAACTTCGCCCTAAACCAAAGGGTAGAAGCGGCAATTGTTCGATTGGCAAACTATCAAATTGCCATTGCAGTGGACGAGCAAATTGCGAAACTTTGGGAAAACGTCCCCATGATTCGTACTTATTTGATGTCATACTTAATGTTACCGTGATAAATAATATGATTATAATTTCATTATAGAAACTGTAAGACTCTACATAAATAGTAACATTATTCTGTAGAGAGCTCCTTCCGTTATTCTAAAACGTGCTGTTCTTAACGCTTTTATATCTATTTTAGTCTTTCTGTTACGTGTGCGCTTGGCTCAATAGCATTAAGTTAAGGAAATTTTGCTTTCCCCTTTACCAAAGGGGGATTGAGGGGGATTTTTTATATTTCAATTACTTAAATCCCCCCTGCCCCCTTTAAAAAAGGGGGAAACGCTTAACTTAATGGCATTGGTGCGCTTGGCTTCTAATACTTTGCACATTCACTCGATATTGCTTAAAATTTGACTATTAAAAAAGTCACAGGGGATTTAAAGTTGATAAATATCATGCGCTACGTGGTGGAGAGAACGTTTGGTGTTCTCAAGAGATATCATGATTTAGTTAAAGCGAAGTACATGATAATTAAGAGAAATCAAGCGCGCTTGACGATAAGCAGTATTGCGCATAAAGAGTAATTTTTCTCTGAGAAACTTTTGCACGAATCAGTTGTAATTTTGTCAAAATTTTAGTAAAAACAATCAATTGCGATATTTTTACTAACTAATTGTAATATAACAAATTGTGCTTACTCGTGCAAAGGTCTTTAATTGATAAATCCCTTTATTTTTCACTGTTAATTTTGCCAATAATTATATTAACAACTTGATCCAAAGCGAGCAATTGCGTATCTTTGTCTTGTCGTCCTTTGTATTCAATTTGCCCTTCATCTAAACCACGTTCTCCCAACACTAATCGATGTGGAATGCCGATCAATTCTATGTCAGCAAACATAACGCCGGGACGTTCTTTACGATCATCAAGTAACACATCGACTCCAGCAGCTTGAAATTGTTGATATAAATTTTCAACGACTTCTTGTAATCGTATCGATTTATGCATGTTCATTGGTAGAATTGCTACTTCAAATGGGGTGATTGCTGTGGGGAAAATAATGCCTTGTTCGTCATGATTTTGTTCAATCGCAGCGGCAACTACACGTGATACTCCAATCCCATAACAGCCCATGGTTAAAGTGACAGAGCGTCCTTGTTCGTCCAACACCGCGGTTTGCATGGCATGACTATATTTGTCGCCTAATTGGAAAATATGTCCTACTTCAATGCCACGTGTCACTACTAACGTTCCTTTACCATCTGGACTGGGATCGCCAGTTTCTGCATTGCGTAAATCAACTTTGTGTGGTTCGGGTAAATCACGTCCCCAATTGACTCCGACTAAATGTTGTCCTTCTTTATTGGCACCACAAACAAAATCAGTAACTTGTGTTGCTGCATAATCAACTAATACCGGAATATTTAAACTTATTGGACCAATAGAGCCAATATCACAGCCGATTACAGCACGAATTTGTTCAGCACTGGCAAAGGTCAGCGGACTTGCAACTTTTGGATGTTTTGCTGCTTTAATTACGTTTAAACTGTGATCACCGCGTAGGACCAGTGCCACTAAGCTGTCATTTTCTCCGATAACAATAAGGGTTTTTAAGCATTGTTGAGGAGAAACACGTAAAAATTTGGCAACTTCTTCAATGGTGTGTTGATCGGGTGTATTTACCATTGCTAAACTGGGCGTCGTGGGTTTTAGACGTTCTTCGCTAGGTGCCGGTAATTCAACCATTTCTACATTGGCGGCGTAATCACTTTCGGTGCTATATGCAATGGCATCTTCACCAGAATCAGCCAATACGTGAAATTCATGCGAACGATTGCCACCAATATTGCCAGAATCGGCAACAACGGGACGAAAAGTTAAGCCTAAACGAGAAAAAATCCGCTGATAAGTTTCATACATCACTTGGTAAGTTTCTTGTAAAGATTCTTCTGTTAAATGAAAGGAGTAAGCGTCTTTCATTAAAAATTCACGTGCGCGCATCACTCCAAAACGGGGACGAATTTCATCACGAAACTTGGTCTGAATTTGATAAAAGTTAGCTGGAAGTTGCTTGTAACTGCGAATTTCTCGTCGGATTAAGTCAGTAATAATTTCTTCATGCGTGGGACCGAAACAAAATTCTCGTTGGTGTCGATCGGTAATACGCAATAATTCGGGACCGTATTGTTCCCAACGCTTTGATTCTTGCCATAATTCTGCTGGTTGAATCGCGGGCATTAATACTTCTTGCGCACCTGAGCGATCCATTTCTTCACGCACAATATTTTCTACTTTACGCAAAACGCGCAGACCCAGCGGCAACCATGTGTATAAACCGGCTGCTAATTTGCGTATCATACCGGCACGTAGCATTAATTGATGACTGATGACTTCAGCGTCAGCGGGTGTTTCTCTAAGAGTTGATAATAAAAAACGAGAGGTACGCATGAATTCAATGCCTTTTGAATAGAGTGTGTGAACGTTGGTCGTTAGAATTTAAAAATTATCTTAAGCTAAGCCACAGCGGTGCTGTATCGCTTTTACCCATCTCTTGTGGTATTCTTTGTGTTGTGGACAGTGCATTATTTTAATGGTCTATTTTATCACTTAATGTTCATTTTAACTACTTTGCCTACTTTTTTCCTGCAAATACCTTCTTTTTGATAAAAATCTATCTAAAATTATTTTAACAAGGACGCATCAATATGTTTGATAATCTTATTTATTATTTTGGAATTATGGCATTATTCATTTTACTTTACACTATTTTTTGCCTATTACGAGAATATGAAAGAGGTGTTTTTTTCTTTTTAGGACGTTATCAAGGTATTAGAGGTCCGGGTGTTGTGATCGTAATTCCTTTTATTCAACAAATGGCTAAAGTTGATTTACGCACAGTAGTGATGGATGTGCCCAGCCAAGATATTATTTCGCGTGACAATGTGTTAGTTAAAGTCGATGCTGTGATTTATTTTCGGATCGTTGAACCTGATAAAGCGGTGATTCAAGTTGAAAATTATCACCAAGCCACTAATCAACTTGCGCAAACCACGTTACGTTCTGTATTGGGTCGTCACTCGTTAGATGAAATATTATCTGAACGTAATCAATTAAATACAAATATACAGCAACTGCTAGATAAACAAACAGATGTGTGGGGTGTCAAAATTGCTAAAGTAGAAATTAAACACATTGATTTGGATGAAGCTATGATTCGGGCAATGACACGTCAAGCCGAAGCTGAACGTGAATGTCGGGCGAAGATGACTCATGCCACTAGTGAATTAGAAGCTGCTGAAAAACTTGTGCAAGCAGCCAATACCATGGCAAAACAACCACAAGCATTACAACTACGCTATTTACAAACGATGAGTGATATTGCTAGTAAAGATAAAAGTCACACGGTTATTTTTCCGATCCCCATTGATTTACTATTACCTTTTCAACGAAAATTGATCCAATCAATGGCATCAACCCAAAAAACTACACCACCGTCTACTCCCACACCTGCTCCCAAAAACGAACCACTTGTTACCTCTACCACGGCATCAACACCGCCTGTACTTGCTAAAAAACCGCTTAATGTTAATAAAAAGAAAAGAAAATTTGCGGTTTATGCTGGATTTAAATAATTTAGAACTCACGCATTTGTGAACAATCTCAAGATAGTAAGAAACCACTCGATAAGATCAATGTCATTAAGTTAAGGAAAAATTGGGTGGGGTGCATAAGCGAAGTGTCATGCACCAAGAAGTGTGAAAGTTCCAAAAATCGGTGTATGACGCTGCGCTTATACACCCTACAAGCTACAAAATTTTGTCTGCGTAAGGTGAGTGAATAACTATAAATCTCGTGTTGACATCACAATATTAAATTAGTTATTATATTTGAATATCCACATATACGGTAATTCACATTAACACATGAACGAATTTTTTAAAATATTAGCAGATGAAACGAGATTAAGATGTTTAGTGCTATTAGCAACACATCAAGAATTGTGTGTTTGTGAATTGAGCCACGCTTTACAATTACCACAATCAAAAATATCTCGTCATTTGTCTATCATGAGGCTACATAAAATTATCTTACAACGGCGGGTAGAACAATGGATATTTTATTCCATGAATCCTGTGTTACCGCAATGGCAAACACAAATCATTCAACTGTGCGTTAATGAAACAAAAAATCAGTTAGAACAAGATAATCAACGCTTACAAGATATGGAAAATCGTCCCTACTGTCATGTTTAACAGAGTTGAAACTTCAATAAAAATTAATTAGTAGAGTATATTCATGAGCATACAATGTGAAATTACAGCCACTCGCCATACTGATCCATTGGGTTTATTTGGACGTTATTTAACAATATGGGTTTTTCTGTGTATTGTGATCGGCATTATTTTGGGAAATTTTTTACCAAAACTATTTGAATTTATTAGTCAATTAGAAATTTATCACATTAACTTAGTTGTGGCGGTACTCATCTGGATTATGATTTATCCCATGATGGTTAATGTTGATTTTAATTCACTCAAACATATCGGCGAACGTCCCAAAGGGCTTATCATTACCTCAGTCACTAATTGGTTAGTTAAACCTTTTACCATGGCTTTGTTAGGATGGCTATTTTTTGAAATACTTTTCCGTCAATGGATTGAACCCCAAACAGCTAAAGAATACATCGCCGGTATGATTTTACTGGGTTCAGCACCTTGTACCGCAATGGTTTTTGTGTGGAGCCAACTAACGCGTGGCGATGCAACTTATACCTTAGTACAAGTGTCATTAAATGATATTATCATGATCTTTGCTTACGCACCGATTGTTGCACTTTTAATGGGAATTAGCGATGTTCCAATTCCTTGGGAAACCTTACTTTTATCAATCAGTCTGTACGTAGTGATTCCTCTATTGGCTGGTTATTTCACACGTCTTTTCTTGTTAAAACGAGGTGGTGAAAGACAAATTTCCCAATTCACGGATCGTCTGAAAATTTGGACTATTTTGGGTTTATTATTGACTGTAGTCTTACTCTTTGGATTTCAAGGAGCAACTATTTTAGCGCAACCGGTTATTATTGTTTTAATTGCAATTCCGCTTATTATTCAAAGTTTAGGCGTTGCCTTTCTCGCCTATTTTTGGGCGTATCAATGGAAAGTACCGATAGAAATTGCGGGACCAGTGGCTTTAATTGGTTCATCAAACTTTTTTGAATTAGCGGTTGCTGTAGCAATCAGTTTATTTGGTTTGCATTCCGGTGCAGCATTAGCAACAGTGGTCGGTGTATTAGTAGAAGTCCCTGTTATGTTATTGATCGTGAAAATTATTAACAATACTCATAATTGGTTTAACTCATCACCAAAGTAGAGAATTTCTATGAAAAAAGTCTTATTTGTCTGTGTAGAGAATTCCTGTAGAAGTCAGATGGCAGAAGCATTTGGTAAAATACATGGTAAAGAAATAGTGGAATGTTACAGCGCAGGTTCTCGTGCTTCTGGCAAAGTGAATGAAAAAGCCATTAAATCCATGCAAGCTATTGGCTATGATTTAAATACTCATGTTTCAAAATCACTCAATGAAGTGCCTAACGAAAAATATGATTTTGCAATTACGATGGGTTGTGGTGATGAATGTCCCTTTGTGATCGCAGAACAAAGAGTAGATTGGGGAATTCCCGATCCAAAACACATGGATGAAGCTGAATTTGCTCAAGTCAGAGATATGATTGAACAGAAAGTATTGGCATTAGTCAACGAACTGTCTTGATTAATATAGGACTTACGCATAATCTAAAATCATAGATTGAGATATTTTTTGCTGAGAATAAAGTTATCGTGGTGATAAAAAATACCTTGACTTGATAGCAAAAACTGCGTTAAATAGCCAACTTCTTGTTAAGGTGTTGATTCTAATCAATCAAGTAAACGGGAAGTTGATGCAAACTCAACACTGCCCCCGCAACGGTAAATAAGGCAAAGTTAATCACTTAAGTCACTGTATATAATACGGGAAGACGATTAACATGGTGTAAACCAACTTATGAGTCCGGAGACCGACCTTAGACAAGTTACTCACGGTTGCGGAGGGCGATTAGTGAACACACTTGTCTCCTAACCTCTGCACATTTTTTCTTGTGTTTTAGAGGAATTTCTTGTGAATTTACGTTTCCCCATTTTATTATGTTCGTTTTCTTCTATTGTTTATGCCCCATTACTTCAGGCACTGTCACTAGATTTAAGTGAAATATTAGAGGAAGTAGTCGTCACAGCCACGCGTACCTCGCAAACAGTTGATGAAACGCTTGCCTCTGTTACCGTCATCGATCGACAACAAATTGAACACCATCAATCTTTAACTTTACCTGAATTATTACGTACAATCAGTGGTTTAGATATTGTCAGCACCGGCGGGTTGGGCAAAGTTTCTTCCATGCTGATACGAGGTAGTGAAACTGACCATGTATTAGTTTTAGTTGATGGTATGAAAATCGGCTCTGCGACTTTGGGCACTGTTTCATTTCAAGACATTCCTTTAGCCAATATCGAACGTATTGAAATCGTAAAAGGTCCACGTTCTAGTTTATATGGTTCTGAAGCGATTGGTGGGGTTATCCAAATTTTTACCCGTCATGGTACTGGACAACACGTGAGTATTGGTGTAGGTAACCATAACACCTATCAAGCTGCTGGTGGCTGGTCTGACGAGATTGACAATTTTTTTTATAGTTTACAAGGAAGTTATTTAAATTCTGAAGGTGTTAATACCTGCGAAGGAAATTTAACCGCAGGATGTTTTACGGTTGAACCTGACAAAGATGGCTATGATAATACAAGCTTTTCTAGCAAAATCGGTTACCAATTTAATCAATCAACTCAATTAGAAGCCACTGCTTTAAGCACGCAAGCCAATAATCAATACGACTCTTCTTTTAACAATGAAAGCGATATTGTGCAACAAGTATTTGGCGTTAAACTCACTACACACCCTCAAGATTTTTGGGAAAGTCAGTTCAACATCGGACGTAGCATTGATGAAATGGAAAACATAGGACATGCGCCAATGACCTATTTTGATCAAAATCGCGATATGTTCGGTTGGCAAAACAATTTTCTCTTAGAAAATGCTATTATCACAATCGGTTACGATTATCAAAAAGATAAGATTAGTCGCAGCACTACTGACTATATTGTGACTGAACGCGATAACCATGGTATTTTTGCTGAATATCAAACCCAATTAGGTGAAATTGACGCCGTCATTGGATTACGTCATGATAAAAATCAACAGTTTGGTACGCACGATACTGGCAATATCAGCTTTGGTTATGCCATTGATCCCAATTGGCGCGCATTTACTGCCTATGGTACTGCTTTTAAAGCACCTTCTTTTAATCAACTTTATTATCCTAACTATGGTAATTCATTGATAAAACCGGAAAAAGCGGATAGTTTAGAACTAGGAATTACCGGACAACATGGGGAAAATCAGTTCACTGCCAATTTGTTTCATAGTCGCATTAAAGATATGATCGGCGGTTATCCAATTGATAATTTTGAAAAAGCGAAAATCAGCGGGATTGAATTGGCTGATCAATGGTCATCATCTGATTGGGAATTGATTGGGCAATTCAGTTGGCTTGATGCAGAAAATGATATGACGCAAAAAAAATTACCTTATCGTTCTGAATATAAAGGTTATTTAGCCATTACTAGGATTATGGCACAAACCCGTTTCACCATCGATTTTCTTGCTCAAAGTCATCGTTTTGATGATGCCAGTAATTCACAGAAATTAAGCGGTTATAGTGTATTTAATGCACGTAGTGAATATCAGTATGACAAAAATTGGGTTATGCGACTACGCTTAGACAATATTTTTTCAAGAGATTATCAAACTATTCGGGCTTATCCTATGCCAAAAAGAACGATCTTTTTACAATTGGAATATACTTTGTAGTTTTTTAATCGCGATCGATGTGGCTTACTGGAACCCGCGTAGGTCCAATGCCATTAAGTTAAGCGTTTCCCCCCTTTTTTAAAGGGGGCAGGGGGATTTAAGTAATTGAAATATAAAAAATCCCCCTCAATCCCCCTTTGGCAAAGGGGGAAGCGAAATTTCCTTAACTTAATGCTATTGGACCTACGGTCTACTACGATCTCTTTGATGTAAATTCTTAATGTCGATCACTGGCTAAGTAATTTATTTTAAAGATAATGAGTAGAGATTATCTATTTTTTCAAAAAAATTACTTATTTTCATTGGCAAGAGGGTTGTTTTTTATCTATAATTTTTAGTAGAATGGCTGTCAGTCGTGACAACTATGTGACATATATCTGATGTGTTGACTCGTTGTACTCAATTTTCTAAATTTAACTTCGCGTAATACCATAGGCTCGCCCATCATGATCGATCAAAAGGGTTATAGATTAAATGTAGGGATTATCCTTAGTAATCAGGAAGGTAAGTTGCTGTGGGCAAAACGAGTAGGACAGGATGCTTGGCAATTTCCACAGGGTGGAATCAAACCCGCTGAAACTCCAAAGCAGGCTCTGTTTCGTGAATTGCGCGAAGAAATTGGTTTAACTGCACAACAGGTCAAAATTATCGGGTATACTAAGCGTTGGCTAAGTTACCGCCTACCTAATCATCTCATCCGCTATTACCAAAAGCCCGTCTGTATTGGACAAAAACAAGTTTGGTATCTATTACGTATCTTGAGCAGCGACAACGCAATTAATCTTGAAGAAGGTGATGTGCCAGAATTTGATCATTGGCAATGGGTTGATTATTGGAAACCGCTGGAACAAGTTGTTTATTTTAAACGTAGAGTTTATGAAATGGCATTGCAGGAATTTGAGCCTTTAATTCAGCGTAAACGAATTTATAAGGTTGTTTTGCATAGTAAATAATTCGTGATGAAACCGCAGTATTATGTATTTTAGCAAATCTAATGGCGTGATTTTTGTATGTGCGTCACCTTTCTGTGTTACTCTCTGGATATGTTTTGGCAAGTGCATGTATTTCACCAAGAATAACGGGGTGTTAAAACTGAAGTAAATCGTTTTTCTGCCAGACTGATCACCTTTCTAGCACTTCTGCTGATTTTTAACAAAGATTTTTCCTTGATAACTCCTATTTAATTGATTTTTTTGAGCTATTTGAATGAAAATACTGAATAAAGATTTAAGCAATATATTGCATCGTATTTCAATCGCTTGGTTAGTACTCACTATTTCATTTATGACAACCGGTATCGCTTGGTTCGCTGTCAAACAAACCAGCGAGCAGCAAACCAAAAGTAATATTTTTGATTATCGAGTAGAACGAATCAAAGAAGCTATTATCAATAGAATGCTCATTTACCAACAAATGTTACAAGGAGGAGTCGGTTTATTTGTTGCCTCTGATACGGTAGAACGTCACGAGTGGCATGATTATGTTAATAGTTTATCTACCAATAAAAATTATCCGGGCATTCAAGGCGTTGGTTTTAGTAAACTGATTGCGCCTGACGAAAAAATTGCGCATATCGCTAAAATTCAAGCAGAAGGTGGTTTTTTTGCTAATTATACACTCAAACCAACTGGAGAACGTGCAGAATATACTTCAATTATCTATTTAGAACCATTAGATGAGCGTAATCAGCAAGCAATTGGTTATGATATGTTTTCAGAGTCGACGCGCCGTGAAGCTATGGAGCGTGCTCGCGATACAGGTGAGGCGGCTTTGTCGGGTAAAGTGACTTTAGTGCAAGAGATTGATGAAAATGTGCAAGCAGGTTTCCTCCTTTATTTGCCGGTTTATCAAAATGGGCAATCACATAATACAATTGAAGAAAAACGTTCTGCATTAGTAGGTTACGTTTATAGCCCCTTTCGTATGAATGATTTGATGCATGGTATTTTAGGGCAGCAACCGATGGAAATTGATTTTCATATTTACGATGGTAATCAAGATGATATATTGCCGTTGGATAATCTTATGTATGATGAAGTGAGTGAATATCATATTGGAGATGATGCACCCAGTTACACACCACAATTTACCCGACTTGACAAATTAACGATTGCTGGTCACACATGGACTGTATTTTTTGCCACTTTACCAAATTTTGAAGTGACAACAAAAACTTATATTGCTCATATCGTATTATTTGGCGGTTTGATCGTGAGTGTTTTATTATTTGGTATAACACGTTCACTAGAAACAACACGTTCATTGGCGGAAGAGCGACGTGCAAATATAAGATTACAAAAAGAAATTCATGAGCGTCAGAAAGTAGAGCAAGCTTTACGTCAAAGTGAAGAGCGTTTTGATCTTGCAATGCGTGGTTCTAATGATGGTTTGTGGGATTGGAATCTAGTAACTAATAAAGTTTATTTTTCACCCCGCTGGAAAGAAATGTTAGGCTATGCAGATCACGAGATTAGCAATAATTTTGAAGAATGGCGCAAACGTGTTCATCAAAACGATATAGATAAGGTAATCTTACAGCTTAATAATTATATTAATAAAAAAACAATTGATTTTAGACCAATTTTTCAAATGCAGCATAAGCAAGGACATTATGTATGGATTTTGGGGAGAGCTATCGCTGTATGGAATGACGAAGATAGAGCAACTAGAATGGTAGGCACACATACCGATTTGACTGCACTTAAAGAGGCGGAGTTAGAATTGCAACGTGCCAAAGAAGCGGCTGAAGTGGCTAATCAAGCAAAAAGTATTTTTCTTGCCAATATGAGTCATGAATTGCGCACTCCGCTAAATGGTATATTGGGTTATGTACAAATGCTAAATTGGGAAAATGATCTTTCTGAAAAACATAAAGAAGGTATTCAACTTATTGAAAAAAGTGGAGAATATCTACTAACATTAATTAATGATGTATTAGACCTTGCTAAAGTAGAAGCTGATAAAATTGAATTATATCCAACGGTTGTATTAGTTGAAGAATTTTTGCAACATGTTGTACAGTTGTTTAAATTGCGTGCCGAACAAAAAAATATTTTATTTCACTATGAAGTATTATCCAGCTTACCAAGACCTTCCTAAGTGAGGGAGAAAGTACCTCATACTACCTAAGTTTAAGAACCGCATTAAATGATGAAAATTTCTATAAAAATCTTACTGTTATATTTAATCATCAGTGTTTTTTCCATTCAAGCAGAAGAAGTATCTTCAAATTTAGATAAAATTATTCCGCGTCATGAAATTACGAATCAAGATTGTATGGAATGTCATGGAGTTGAAGGATTTGCAGTACCTATTGGTGAGCATGGTGAAACGCTTAAACAAAAACTTTATGTCAATCCTGATGATTTTGATGACAGTGTACATGCTCAAATTACTTGCTTAGAATGTCATCAAGATATTAAACAACTCCCTCATTCCAAAGAAAAATTAAAGACAGTTGATTGTATTACTTGTCATCAAAATCTCGTTAGAAAAGAAACCACTTTTCAAGGTAAAAAAATCGTCAATATCACGGTATTGGCAACGCCTAATGCAGTACAAGCGAAAGAATTTACAATAGATTATACTAATTCCATTCACGCTCAAACACAAAAAAATAAGCCAAATCAATATAATGCTGAATGTAAAGATTGTCATGGAACACATAATATATTTCCTTCTACACAATCGCGCTCTTTAGCTCACCGCTTAGCCTCGCCAGAAGTATGTGGAAGTTGTCATGAAAAAGCATTGAATGAATATACAAATTCAGTACATGGAGCAACATTAAAAACGCCTTGGAAAGGTGATAGTGCTGTATGTAGTGATTGTCATTCTGCTCATAAAATTTCTAAAGCAGAGGGATTGGTAGCACATCGCATCATTACAGAAAATTGTGGTAACTGTCATCAAGAAGCACTGAATAGTTATATGAACAGTTATCATGGACAATTAGCGTGGTTAGGTGGAGAGAAAGTTGCCAAATGTTCAGATTGTCATTATTCACATAATACCCGTAAAGTAGACGATCCCAACGATAAAGTTCACAAAAATCATTTACTAACAACCTGCCGTGAATGTCACAAAGAAGCTACGGCAAGTTTCGTGCAATTTCATCCACATGGTAATACCCATGATTATGAAAAATATCCAGAATTATGGTGGGTTGCTAAAATTATGGTAGGTATGGTTATTGTCGTGCTTATCTTCTTCTATATTCATTCCATGTTATGGTTCTACCGTTCATGGCGAGAACGTCAGCAAGGATATATTCACCATTCAGAACATCCCAAACCGACTTCAACAAAACATTACCGTCGTTTTTCTTGGGGATGGCGATTAAATCATTGGTTATTAGTTATCTCGGTAATGACGCTAGTATTTACAGGAATGACTGCCATGTATGCTGATAGCGTTTGGGCAGGCTACATTGTGCAATTGTTTGGCAGTCCTGAACAGTCTGCGATTGTCCACCGATTTGCAGCAATTGGTTTCATAATAGCGGTGGTTGGACATGTTATCGCTTTGTTTTATAAATTAATTTTTAATCGTAACCAAAAATTTGCTTGGTTTGGTCCAGATTCTCTATTACCACGTTGGAAAGATGCATCTGATATGGTAGCGCAATTCCGTTGGTTCTTTGGTAAAGGAACTAAACCACGCTTTGATCGTTGGACTTATTGGGAAAAATTCGATTATTGGGCAGTTTACTGGGGCGCATTAGTGATTGGATTATCTGGATTAATTTTATGGTTTTCTGAATTTTTCGGTCAATTTTTACCTGGCTGGGTCTTTAATATTGCAACTGTTGCACATGGTATCGAAGCCTTTTTAGCAGTAGCGACTTTATTTGTCGTTCATTTTTTCAATAATCATTTTAGACCGGGTAAATTTCCGCTGGATACAGTCATGTTTACTGGCAGTTGGTCATTAGAAGAATTTAAAGAGGAACGTCCTGAAGAATATGAACGCCTAGTTAAAACAAATACTTTATCACAATATTTAGTAAAACCACCCTCTAAAATGGTTAACATTATTTCCTATATATTGGGCTTTAGTTTTATTAGTTTTGGCTTGTTCTTACTAGTTTTAGTAGTGATCGGTTTTTTTCAGAAAGGCTTAATCTAAATTTGCGTAAAATGTAATGAGCAATGTGAACCGCACAATTCCACACAATTGATGTGGTTCACACATTACCGCTTCAAATCACCCCAGCGCGTAACAAATCATGCATATTTAACGCGCCCACTAGCTGATATTGTTGATCAACGACCAATAATGAGCTAATTTTGTAAATTTGCATCATTTCTAACGCTTCTACTGCTAACGTCGTTACTAATAAAGTTTTGCATTGTCTTTTCATAATATCGCCAATTACCGTCGTTTGTACATCGTATTGTTTATCAAAAGCACGACGTAAATCGCCATCAGTAAACATACCTTTAACGACATTATTTTCATCAACAATCGCAGTAAATCCCAAACCTTTATGGCTCATTTCAACAATCGTATCACGTAAAGTCGCTGTGGCAAGCACCGCAGGAATTTCTGCCCCTTTATGCATAATATCAGTCGTCAACAAAAGTAAACGACGCCCCAATCTTCCGCCCGGATGTGAACGGGCAAAATCTTCTATCCCAAACCCCTTCGCTTCCAACAGAGCAATTGCCAGCGCATCACCCATAGCCAAAGCCGCTGTTGTACTTGATGTAGGTGCTAATCCCAAAGGACAGGCTTCTTTCACTACACTAACATCAATATTCACCGTCGCCATCTTTGCCAATGGTGATTCACAATTACCGGTTAAAGTGATTAAAGGCACATGTAATCTTTTGATAATAGGTAATAAAATTAAAATTTCTTCAGTATGTCCTGAATTTGACAAAGCCAAAACCACATCTTTAGCCGTAATCATTCCTAAATCACCATGACTGGCTTCACCGGGATGGACAAAAAAAGCTGGACTGCCCGTACTGGCTAAAGTTGCCGCAATTTTACCACCAATATGACCCGATTTTCCCATGCCCAATACAACAATACGCCCTTCGCATTGCAACATATATTCACAAGCACGCACAAAATTATCATCAATACGATGACTCAAATCAGCCACAGCTTGAGCTTCAATATTAATAACGGCTAAGGCTAATGCTTTTAATTTATCTGTAGGCATTTAAAACTCCAATTCATTTAAAGTGGTAAAATAGGAAAAGTTATTACAGACAAATGAATTATTTCACTACTACTAGAACTTAATTTTATGACATCTTTAACTTGGTTACCCAATGCTGTTCATCGTCATTCACCCCATTATGATGATAGAAATGAGCAAAATGCAATCACATTAATCGTCATTCACGGTATTAGTTTACCGGCTGGCGAATTTGGCGGAAATTTTGTTGATGACCTATTTATGGGACAATTAGACAAAAATGCACATCCTACTTTCGTAGATATTGCCAATTTACGGGTTTCTGCTCATTTTTTTATTCGCCGCAATGGTCATTTAATTCAATATGTTGATATACAAAAACGTGCATGGCATGCAGGTGTATCTTATTTTAAGGGACGTGATCGTTGCAACGATTTTTCTATTGGTATTGAATTAGAAGGCACTGATGAACTTGCCTATACTGACAACCAATATGAAACGCTTATTGAATTAATTTATATTATACAACAACATTATCCAACGATTACGCAAGAATATATTGTAGGACACTGTGACATTGCACAGGGACGAAAGACTGATCCCGGACAAGCTTTTGATTGGAAACGCCTTTATGCAGATTTAGAGAGACATTCAAACACCCCGCAAAGAGTCATAGAAAAGTAGCTAGTTCATAGGGGCATAAACGCATCGTTATGCACTGAAAGCACTGTATCAGTTCATTTATTGAAAAATTTCTTAATGTAGTGAGATAGGTATGGCAAAAATATTAGGACAAAGTGGCGCATGGAAAGATGTTTTATGTCATTTACGGATAATGGATATTTCAGCAAACTCTCCACAAGAAGTACAGCAATATTTATCTAAGCTAAAAGAACAGTATACGCAGCAACAAGAGGTAATTGGATGTCAACTTGAACGAGATATTCAGTTGAAGTCTGAAGAAATTGTTAAAATGGTGAATGATTTACCCATTAATATTGCTGCTTGTAAACAACAGATTCTTAATGAAGAAGCTGAACTTATTAATAAAAAAGAAAAATTAACCGAACAGCTTGCTATTGCTAGGGAGGAAATTTCTGCTGAAACTGAACGTTTAAAACAACATGTTGCTATTTATGCTGAACAGGAAAAACAAGCGATCACACAAGTTGAGCAAAAGTATAGTGAAAGATCGATGATGTTGGAAGAAGAAGTACGCACGTTTGAAGAAAAGTTTGTTGTATATTTCTCTGAACTTAACAATAAATTAACCGCTATCCGTGATGCCGTATTAGCACCTATTGTTTCCACTAAATTATCTCTTACAAAAGCTAAAATTTGTGCTGTTGAAGATGCAATTGCATTGATTAAGCAACAAAATATTATCAAAAGAACATGGGATTGGTTAAAGCCTTGGTTTTTATTGAGAACGCCTTATTGGTGGCAATTGTTGCTATTAGATACTGAGAAGCGTAGGGAGGAAGAAAAAATAGCGAAGATGGAACAAGAAATGGAGTTGGATTATCGGAGACGATTGTTTGACGCTGAAGAATCAGTAAATAATGCGCAAAAAGCACGTATAGCCCGATTTCAAAAATTTGAATCCAAGAGAAAGCAGTTAATTTTTGATAAAAAATCAGAGATTGATGAAGTAAAAGAAGATTTATGTGTAGCGGAATATCGTGTACTTAATCAACTTAAACAGCAATATTCTGATTTATCGATTAAAACAGAAAGAAATTCTATTGCATTAGCGACAGAAAAGAAAGACTTAAAAGAGAAAGAATCTACTTTGATAATTGCATTACACCAAGAAATTCGCGATAAAGAGGGTCATGTAAATTATCTGATTGAAAGTAAGACTGAAATTATTAAAAATCGTTGCCAACGGTTAAATGCACATATTTATGATGTAAATAACTTGTTACATTCAAGGGAGTTTATTGGGGCACAAGCCGAATTACAAACGATAGAAGAGTTAAATAAATTATCAAATGAATATTATGTGTTGAATGATGTTCAATTAAAAGCAATGCGTTATATGAAATATAATAATCATGTTATCCATGGTGCGCAAATTGATCATATAGTTATTGCAACTTATGGGATTTTTATTATTGAGGTAAAACACTGGTCACAGAAATTTGCAGAAAGTGGTCAATTTTATAATCCTTATGAACAAGTGAGCAGAGCAAATTATTTATGTTATTGTTTATTAAGAGAAGGATTGAATATTGAAGTAAAGATACGTAGTATTGTGGCTTATAGTGGTCACTTACCTCCAAAGGATAGTAAATATTATGTGAAGGTGTTACCAATTAATAACTTATTAGGCTATATCAATTATTTTCGCTCACCACAACTCAATCAAGATCAAGTGAAACGCATTAAGAATTGGTTTCTTTAGTAACTCACCTTGCACACAAAGTAGAGATATTGTAATTTTTTTAGTAGAGCAAAAGCATTGCCCATCAGCAACTTTTCAAATACCTGATTATCATGCACTTTTCCTGTAGTCTAAGTTTCAATGCCATTAAGTTAAGCGTTTCCCCTCCCTTTTTTAAAGGGCGCAGGGGGGATTTAAGTAATTGAAATATAAAAAATCCCCCTCAATCCCCCTTTGGTAAAGGGGGAAGCAAAATTTCCTTAACTTTATGCTATTGTGTCTAAGTTTCTATAGCTTGAACAATGAAATAGTATTGAACAGCAATTCTCAATTTAAACTCTCTCAGACGAGTCAAGAATTACGTCTGAGGAGGGCTTCGAGCATAAAATCCGTTAAGTTATCCTTAAGTTTATTTCATTTATACTGTACGCTCTATTTAAATCTTAACCAAGTTGGTCGTATCAAATGAGTCGCATACGTGTTTGGGATTTGCCAATCCGTCTATTTCATTGGCTATTAGTCTTCAGTTTCATCGCTACATGGTTAACTGAAGATAATGATCGTTATTTAGACTTTCATGTATTTTTCGGTTATCTTTTCATTGGCTTGCTGTTATTTCGCCTTATTTGGGGCATAGTTGGCAGTCACTATGCGCGTTTTGCTCAGTTTCACTATGGTTTTAAAGCAATACGCGATTATAGCAAGAGCCTGTTCTCTTCTCATCCTCAGCATTTTGTTGGGCATAATCCAGCGGGAAGTTTGGCGATTTTTGCAATTATTTCATTGGGTTTGATTGTTGCGGTTTCTGGATTATTGACGTTAGGAGGCGAGGAGCAACATGGTGTTTTTGCTGGTTTGTTTAGTTTTGCTGAAGGTGAAATTTTCCATGAAATACATGAAATAAGCGCGTGGTTGCTTCTTGGGGTGGTGGGTGTACACATTGCTGGTGTGGTAGTTTCTAGTTTTTTGCATCGCGAAAATTTGGTTCGTTCAATGGTCACAGGTTATAAGATGACAGAAACAGAACAACCTTCTGTTAATTTACATATAACTGTCGCTATATTATTACTTACTATCTTATTGATAAGTAGTGGATTTTATTTTCAAGGTTATTTCACTCAAACACCAGATAAGCCTTATTTACCCTTTGTTGGACCTCAGTTGGCTAGTAATGAAACGTGGCAATCTGAATGTAGTGATTGTCATCTTGCCTATCATCCTAGTTTATTGCCATCACGATCATGGCAGCGCATTTTTAAAGAGCAAAGCGAACATTTTGGTGATGATTTAGCACTAGATGAAGAAACACTCACTGAATTGGGTAATTTTGCGATCAATTATGCGGCTGAAACTGAAGTTACTGAAATTGCTTGGAAAATAAATCACACGGTACCGTTACATGATATTCCATTACGCATCACAGAAACGACTTATTGGAAGAAACAGCATCATGAAATTGAAGATATTATTTGGCAACAACAGAACGTCAATAGTAAAGCAAATTGTTCGGCTTGCCATTTAGATGCCAAACAAGGAACATTTGAAGATGGCGCAATGCGTATACCAGAATTGATCGATTAGCTATAACTTAATTAAAGGAATTGTTAATGTATAATTTATTCTTCTACATTATTTTGTTAATGTTTCCACTTTCCGTGACAGCAGTTGAGATAACGAAAGATTCTCAGAATGCAGCCACTTTTACTAATAGTATTGGTATGGAATTCGTCCTGATTTCATCTGGTCAATTTACAATGGGTACAGGCGATTGTTCTAATCATGAGGTTTTAAGCGAGCGCGAGGCTTGTGTTAAAGCAGTCGGCGATGAATATCCCAAGCATGAAGTAACAGTAGAAGCGTTCTATATGAGTAAATATGAAGTGACTCAAGAACAGTGGATGAAATTGATGAAAGAGAATCCTGCTTATTTCAAAGAGGATAAAATTGGAAAAGAGTTCCAAAAACATCCAGTAGAAAGAATCAGTTGGGATGATGCCCAGCAATTTATTAGTACTTTAAATGCCTTAGAAAAAACCAATCAATATCGTCTACCAACAGAAGCCGAATGGGAGTATGCAGCGCGTGGTGGAGTTAATACAGCCTATTGTTCTGGTGATGAAACTGGTAGCCAATTGGAAGAATACGCTTGGTTTAGTAAAAATTCGCGTTTGAAAACACACCCTGTTGGACAGAAAAAACCTAATGCTTTTGGACTATATGATATGTCAGGCAATGTATGGGAATGGACTTGTTCTGCTTATACCGCAAATTACGATGGTAACGAATTAAAATGTACACCACATTTAGGAAGCACCGCAGTATTACGTGGTTGTTCATGGAGTTACGGTATAGATGACTGTCACTGTGGCAATCGATTGAGATATTACCGATATGTAAGACATGCCGATGATGGTATGCGAGTAGTGAGCTGTTTGAATGGAAAATGTTAGTATAAGTAATAAAATCAAATACAAGGAGCAAATATAATGCGTAGTACGACTTTATTAACTGGTATGGTGCTCATTTCGTTATGGCGACCTGTTTTTGCCAGTGAAGCTGTGGATACTTTGTTAGATGAATATCGGAGTGAAGGTGTGACTGAATTTAGCTTAGAAGATGGAAAAGTAATGTGGACTCAAGAGTTTACTGATGCTGAAACTGGTAAAGTGCGTCAGTGTTCTACTTGTCATACTGCCGATTTAACGCAAGAAGGCAAACATGAAAAAACGGGCAAGGTGATTAAACCACTTGCACCGTCAGTGAATCCAGAACGTTTGACTCAAATTGCAGAAATTAATAAATGGTTCAAACGCAATTGTAAGTGGACGATTGGGCGTGAATGTACACCACAGGAAAAAGGCAATTTCTTGAATTTTATCAATGCACAATAATGCGTAGGCGCAAATTATGAAACTAAAATTTACACTGACTTCGATCGTTATGATCACCGTTTTAACAAGTACGTTGTTTGTATTTGCTGATGATGAAGAACATGAAGAACATGAATCTGTTGCAACTGTAGGTAAAACCCCGGGTGTAGCCTCTGTTGACAATGAAATGTACGCTAAAGAATGTAGTGCTTGTCATTTTGCTTATCAAGCCGGTTTATTACCCAAGCGTTCTTGGGAAAAATTGATGACTGGTTTAGAAGATCATTTTGGTGAAAATGCTGAGTTATCTATTGAAATGCAAGCTGAATTAACCCAATATCTAGCTGAAAATGCAGCAGATAATTCTTTGGATAAAATACCGATGAAGTTCATGCGCGGTTTGTCAGAGGCAGAGACTCCTTTGCGTATTACTGAAATTCCCTATATGAAACGGGAACATCGTGAAATGTCCAAGCAAATGGTAACAGAAAATCCTGATGTTAAATCATTGAGTTATTGCGATAAATGTCATACGCGTGCCGCTGTGGGTAGCTATTCAGAACGCGAGATTAAAATACCCGGTTTCAAAAATTGGGATGATGATTAGTAGTGATTGCCGTTTTGTGATTAAAACAGTTGATTTAGTGGAATAATAGGATTATATTCCGATCGTTTGTGTTACAAAATTTCACTTAAACTCTAGCTGGGAGAAAATCAAAATGGCAGAATGGCGTAAAGTTGCAAAAGCATTTGCTTTAGCAGATGGACATGTTTCTGAAAAAGAAGTCGAGATATTACGGACTGAGTTTTTTGCAGACGGTCGTATTTCACAAAGTGAGCTTAAATTTTTGCAAGAAATCAAGCAAGAAGCAAAAAGTTCAGTGAAAGCATTAGATACTCTAATAGAAGAATGTGAAAAAGCAGTACAACCTTAGCGCGGTATTATTGTAGAGATAAGGCAAAACCTTGTCTCTACGGATTGATGTATTGGATTGTTAGATTACTCGTTCGTTACCGCCATCAATTGCCACCTGTGCACCTGTGGTTTTGGCAAAAGCCGGACCTGCCATTGCGCAAGCCAGTACAGCAACGTCTTTTGAAGAAATATTTACTTTCAATAAGTTATTGGTTTTGTACGCTTCCACCGTCATACCATAATGTTTAGCGCGTTTTTTCAACACTTCATCAGTCCAAATGCCTGTATCAAACACAGCGTTAGGATGAATCACATTAACCCGAACACCAGCCTCAGCCCATTCCAAAGCAGCTACACGTGCTAACTGCGTCAAACCCGCTTTTGCTACAGAATAAGCCGCAGCACCTGGTCCTGGGGCTGGCACATTTTTAGAACCAATCACAATAATCGTCGGATCAATACCTAGAGTTAAATAAGGAATACTCGCTTGAAACAACATTTGATGACCGGATAAATTAATATTCAAACTTTTTTGCCAAGTATTTTGGTGCATATCTGCAATCGTTTCACTGACAGGAAACAGCCCTACATTACTCACTACAATATCCAAACCACCCAATCGTCGAACCGCACTATCAACGGCTTGTTGAATTGCTATTTGGTTAGTTAAATCACAGACATAACTTAAAATTGTTGAAGATTGGAATAAAGTCGTAATTTGAGGATTAATATCTAAAGCAACGACAGTGGCACCTTGCCGATGAAATTCTTCAACACACGCCCGCCCAATACCACTGGCTGCACCAGTCACTAAGGCAATTTTTCCTTTAAATAGAGGCGATTGGGTATTTTTGCGTAACTTGGCTTGTTCTAATTCCCAATATTCCATATCAAAAATGTCTTTTTCCGGTAAAGCCTGCCAACCTCCTAACAATTCAGCTTGTTGAATCGCACGAATTGTATGATCTTTAATGTCTGAAATAATTGCTGCTTCCTGCAAAGTAGTGCCAAAACTTACAATACCGTGTTGTTGCCAAATTGCCCAGCAAGGTGCTGGATTTAAACAAGTTTGTTGTCCATTGGTATGGCGTGCAAAATATTCATGATAATCTTTCACATAAATAGCCAACATTTTATCAATTTCTTCTCGAGTTTCTTCTCGAGTTTCTTCTTTAATCACAACGGGCACGCGTTTGGTACGAACCACATGATCCGGCGTTAATGGTCCACGATTAACTATTTCACGCATCTCAGGCAAATATAAAAAATGTGCTGCCGCATCATGCATGTCTAATTTGGCAATCAATGCTGCGCCATAAATTCGAGAGACAGCACGGCGTAAGTAAGCGAATAATTGAAGATTTTCTCGCACCACCGAACGAATATGTTTGATAGTCGCGCCTTGCTCAATCAAATAATTTTCTGCTACGGTGACTAAATTAATCATGCGATCGTAACTTTCTTTCGCCGTTTTACCAAAACTAAACACGCCGTGATTCATCAAAATCATACCATCATATGCTTGCCAATTAATATTTTTAGTCATTTCATAGACTTTTTTCGCCAAAATAAACCCGGGCATCACATAAGGAATAATCAGTATTCTTGGACCATAAATTTGACGTATTTTATCTTCGCCATTAGGCGTATTAGTGATAGTGATGACTGCATCGGCATGAGAATGATCAACATATTTATGAGGAATAATCGCATGTAAAATAGCCTCAACTGAAGGTGTTGGAGCTTGCGGGTCTAGCATCGCAGTACGTTGAACATTCACCATTTCTGTATCAGTTAAACGAGATAATGCAGCCATTTTTTGTAACACTGCTAATTTAACAGGTGCAAAACCAGCGGCTTCAATCGTGGCTAAATCCCAACCACTGCCTTTGACATATAAAATTTCTTCAACTTCATCAAATAAATTAGTCACTTGCATTTTGACTGAAGTATTACCACCGCCGTGCAAAACCAAATCAGGTTCTTGTCCTAATAGGCGAGAAGAATAAACACGCAAGGATAATTCATCAGGCATTGTCTCATGATTAAGTTGATGTGCTTCATCATCATTCCATCTATTTTTCATAATTTTAATGTTTAATTAATTCAGGATGTCCATTAAGAAAATCAGCTACACTGAGTACCCGCCCGCCCGCTTTTTGTATTTTTAATAAACGCAATACGCCGTTACCGGTGGCGACATCGATGCCATCACGTTGGCTGCGTAATATTGTAGCAGGCATTGCCGTTGTTTCCATCTCTATTATTTTGGCTTCCCATATACGTAGTGTTTGGTCAAATAAATTAACTTGCGTGCCGGGCCACGGATTAAATGCTCTAATTTTTCTGTCTAGCGATATTGCATCATCTTGCCAATTAAGTAGTGATTCACTCTTTTCCAATTTAGCCGCATAAGTCGCTTGCTCATGATCTTGTGGTGTTGCCGGCAAATTTTCCAATTGATCAAGCTGTTCCGCTAATAAATTGGCACCTAATTGCGCTAAACGATCGTGTAATGATTGACCTGTATCTGTTGGTAAAATATCGGTTGTAGCGATTTTTAGCATGTCGCCCGTGTCTAAACCCACATCCATTTTCATCAACGTAATACCAGTTGCCGCATCACCAGCTAATAACGCTCTTTGAATCGGTGCAGCCCCACGCCAACGCGGCAATATGGAAGCATGTACATTAACACAACCCAAACGCGGCGCATCCAATACGGCTTTAGGTAAAAGTAATCCATAAGCCACCACAATCATCATATCTGCTTGTAAAGCTTGCAATTCTGCTTGTGCTTCTGGTGTTTTTAAAGTTTTGGGCTGATAAATCGGAATATTATGTTGCAAAGCTAATTCTTTGATTGGGCTGGCATGTAATTTACGCCCCCGTCCAGCTTGACGATCGGGTTGGGTATAAACGGCGCAAACTGTATGATTTGATTGTAAAATTGCGGCTAAACAATTGACTGAAAACTCTGGAGTACCGGCGAAAATAATACGTTTTTGCGTCATATTGATCTTTTTGTCTTATGTTCAATAGGTCTGATTTTATTACTGGGCTGTAGGATAAAAATTCTCATTTAACAATTGCTTAGATGTATAAAGACAATTTTGAGGAAATGTTTCTATCGATAAGCCCGTTTCATCAACTGCTAGCATCAATGCCTTTGGATAAGCTTTCATCACACTTTCATCAAAATGATTCTTAAGACTTGGGCTGTCTTCTAAGTGTTCGAGTAATTGAATACGTTGCTTACGGATAGTTCCTTTCCAGCTACCGCATTGTTTTTCTGATTGAAATTGCCATTTTAATAGATGCGCTATCAAGATCATCAATCGGTTAGTCAATTCGCGTCTATCCCGTTTCCCCATACTTTCCAATTCATCAATTAGAATGTCAACATCAAGATCATTTAATTTACCTTGTTTAAGTAAATCAATATGATGTTGAAGCCAGCCATAAAAATCTCGTTCACAGTCTATATGTAATTCATCCAAATCCGATGGCATCGCATTGTACCCCAATTAAAGCAAAATAATGGTTGCTAATCCTAGAAAAATAAAAAATCCCATACTGTCTGTCAGTGCTGTCAGCATAACACTGCTACCCATTGCGGGATCGCGTCCTAACTTTTCTAAAATCAAGGGAATAAAAACACCTGCAAATGAAGCAACTAACAAATTTAGTATCATAGCAGCCATCATAACCAAAGACAATAACAGTTGTTTATACAGTAAATAGGAAAATAAACCGACGACACTGCCCCATAGTAAGCCATTCGTTAGGCTCACACTGACTTCTTTGAATAGTAAACGGAGCCAATTGTGAGTAGTGATTTGATTAAGTGCTAACCCTCTGATAATTAAAGTCATGGTTTGAGTACCTGAATTACCCCCAATGCCAGCAATAATCGGCATCAGAATAGCCAATGCAGCGAGTTGTTCAATCGAACTTTCAAAAATATTAATCACACGTGATGCAATAAAAGCGGTCATTAAATTAAGCGCGATCCAAGGCCAACGATGTTTGGCACACACCCAAAAAGGCGCAAATAAATCCTCTTCTTCACTTAACCCTACTTGACTGAGAATTTCTTTTTGAGAAGTTTCATTAATAAAATCAATTATATTATCAACACTTAGACGACCGATTAATTGATTGTGAATATTGATAATAGGGGCTGAAATTAAATTGTATCGTTTAAAGGCTTGCGCTGCTTCACGAGCAACATCATTGGTGTAAAAAAAGATAGGTTTTTGAATCATGACTTCACTAACACGGGTTTTACCGGCTCGAATCAGTAAATATTTGAGTGGCAATAATCCTTTTAGATTGCCTGCACGATCTATCACAAATAATTGATCGGTGTGTTCAGGTAATTCTTTAAGTCGCCGTAAATATCTGATAATAACATCAAAAGAAACATCTTCTCGCACGGTCACCATGTCAAAATCCATCAAAGCACCCACCGTACTTTCTGGAAAAGTGAGAGCCGATTGGACTTTAGCACGATCTTCACTATCTAGGGAAATTAATAATTCTGACGCAATTTCTTTAGGCAAATCAACAACTAAATCAGCAATTTCATCTGAATCTAAATGCTGTGCAGCACAAAGGATTTCATGATTATCCATATCCGCAATCAATGTTTTCCTAACTGCATCAGAAACTTCCAACAAAACCGTGCCATCATGTTCAGTTTTTACCAACTGCCACACAATCATTCTCTGTTCTAATGGCAAATTTTCTAGGACAAAAGCGATGTCAGCTGGGTGAAATTGTTCCAATTTTTGCTGTAATTCTACTAAATGTCGCTTAAAAAGTAGTGATTCTACAAGATCATGTCGTGGCTGTTGTTGTTTATGAACTAAATTTTTTTCCAATTCTTGCTTTTTAAGCAGAACAGTCACTTGCTCAAGCATTTTCTGTAAATTTTTTCGATGTTGTAATTCGTCACGCATAAATAAGTCCGTGGGATAGTGGGATATTTGATGGTGATTTGCAAATCGTACCGATCGCTATTAATCGGTACAATTCATAACACCTTATATTTACTTTAAGTTGTTGATATAACGTTAATTAATTGTGTTTTGGTTTGTCGATAACGTCTGTCTGCTGCTGCTAATAATCCGCCAGCTACCATTAATAAACCGCCTAACCAAATCCAACGCACAAAAGGTTTATAATAAACGCGCATACTCCACGCACCTTCACCTAATTCCTCACCGAGTGCAACATAAATATCACGCGTAAAGCCAGGATCGATTGCCGCTTCAGTCATTGGCATTTGTTGTACGGTATAAATGCGTTTTTGTGGGTGTAATACAGTAATTTCTTGTTCACCTTGTAAAACACGCACAGTGCCTTGATCTGCATGATAATTTGCACCTTCTGTGGCTTGCGTGCCTTCAAAAATAAACGTATATTCACCAATATCAATGGGTTTATGCGGTTCAGCACGCAAATCTTTTTCAATACTATAAGCGTTAGTTAAAGTAATTCCAATAATCGATACTGCTACACCTAAATGCGCGATAATCATGCCTTGAAAATGACGGGGTAAGCTAAAAATACCGAGCAAACCGTTAGATTTATTGGTTAATTTAGCCCGAGTTGCACGCATACTGGTTAAAGTAATCCAAAAGCCGGCGATAACACCGGGCACCACTTGCCAACCGGCATTGCCCATTATCCATACGGGAATGAAAATGCCTAAGCCAACGCTTAACACTATACATAACCACGTGTTTTTAAAGAGAGAAGTAAATTCATCTCTTTTCCAACGTGTCAAAGTGCCAATACCTAAAGTGAAAACTAATGGCATCATTAACCAAAAGAATATTCGATCAAAGTAGGGCGGTCCGACTGAAATTTTTCCCATGCCTAATGCATCTAAAAATAATGGATATAAAGTTCCCAGTAGTACGCTGGCGCAAATGACGACTAATAATACATTGTTGATTAATAATAAAGTTTCTCTTGACAATAAACTGAAATTACCGCCAGTGCCCACTTTAGGTGCGCGCCAAGCATATAATAGGAAAGATAATCCAATCACAATAGCTAAAAAAATCAAGATGAAAATTCCACGTTCAGGATCAGTGGCAAATGCGTGAACGGAGGTTAATACACCGGAACGTACGAGGAATGTACCTAATAAACTGAGTGAAAAGGTCGTAATAGCTAATAATACGGTCCAATTTTTAAAAGCACTGCGTTTTTCAGTCACCGCCAACGAGTGCAGTAATGCTGTACCGACTAACCAAGGCATAAATGAAGCATTTTCAACCGGGTCCCAAAACCACCAACCGCCCCAACCCAATTCGTAATATGCCCACCAACTACCTAAAGCAATGCCTAAAGTTAAAAATATCCATGCAATCAATGTCCAAGGTCGTGACCAACGTGCCCAAGCACTGTCTAAATTACCACCTAATAGCGCGGCAATCGCAAAACTAAAAGCCACTGAAAAACCCACGTAACCCATATATAACATCGGTGGATGAATAATTAAGCCCGGGTCTTGTAATAGGGGATTAAGGTCGCGCCCATTCATTGGTGCGGGAAAAATACGATCAAATGGATTGGAAGTTAATAGCATAAATAGCAAGAATCCCACGCTAATAAATCCCATGACACCGATAACACGGGCTGCAGTATTATCTGGCAAGCTACGACTAAATAACCCAACGGCAACGGTCCAAAGTGATAAAATCAAAGTCCATAAAAGTAATGAGCCTTCATGTCCGCCCCAAACGCTGACAATGCGATAGATCAACGGTAAACTGCTATTTGAATTGCTTGCGACGTAAACGACTGAAAAATCATTATAAATAAAAGCGTAAGTGAGGCAGCCATAAGCCAAAATAATGAAAATCAATTGTCCAATTGCAGCGGGTTTTGCCACTGCCATCCAATTAGGCATTCTTTTGGTAGCACCGACTAATGGAAAAATCGTTTGTGCTACTGCTAAACAAAATGCCAAAATTAATGCAAAATGTCCAAGTTCAGGAATCATAATAGATATAGTGATAAATAATTAAGTGAAGGTGAGAAGGCGCACTACAGCACCTTTTAAGTAAGAATAGGTGGATAACGGTATCATGTATTTTATCCACCTGATAAATTTATTTTTATTCAATGTGTTACAGGAATTGCTTTACCTGGTTTACGTCGAATACGATACACAGCAATTTCACCAAATAAATTGGGTAATAAACGCATCATAAACGGTGTACGATGATTGGGATCAACCACAGCTCTTTGTAAAACTTCAATATTTTTTGTATCACACAATTCTTCAAAGTCTTCTAAAGTACACAAATGAATATTTTCGGTATCATACCAAGGATTAGGCAAGGTGGTTGAAACTGGCATTTTACCTTTTAACGCCAATGATAAACGACAGGTCCAATGACCAAAATTAGGAAAAGTAACGATACATTCGCGCCCAATTCGTAGTATTTCTGCCAATAATAAGTCAGGATGATGTATCGTTTGGATTGCTTGTGTCATCACTACATAATCAAAACTTTCGTGCACAAAATGACATAAACCCTTTTGTAAATCGTTTAAATCCATCTGAATGACATTGATATCAGCTGCAACACACTGTTCTAAATTGCTTTCTTTAATTTCTAAACCATAACCACTGACTTGACGGGTGTCACGTAGGTGCGCAAGTAATTTACCATCGCCGCAGCCTAAATCTAAAATGTGTGTGCCGGGCTTTATCCATTCACTAATCAATGCTAAATCTGAACGTAAAGTTGTTGTCATGAATTTTCTCCTGATATTTTAATATTTCGCATATAAGCAGAAAATACGTTTAAATAGTGAGGAATAGGCATTAAAAAAGCATCATGTCCGTGATGGGCTTTAACTTCTATGTAGTTGACATTTTTCTTATTATCAGTCAATGCCCGCACAATTTCTTCGGATCGCTCTGGAGAAAATCGCCAATCGCTGGTAAAAGAAATCACTAGAAAATTGGCTGTGACATGCGCTAATGCAGCGGATAAATTGTGACTATATTCACGCGCTGGATCGAAGTAGTCTAAGGCTTTAGTCATCAATAAATAGGTATTAGCATCAAAACGATCGACAAATGAACGACCTTGGTAACGTAAATAACTTTCTACTTGAAATTCAACATCAAAACCAAATTTAATTTTGCCTTCACGTAATTCTCGACCAAATTTTGCCCGCATTGATTCGTCGGATAAATAGGTAATATGTCCCAACATACGCGCTAACATCAAACCTTGACGCGGAATCGCATTATGATCATAGTAATGACCGTTGTAAAATTCAGGATCGGTCATAATTGCTTGGCGAGAAACTTCATTAAAAGCAATATTTTGGGCAGTCAATTTAGGTGTTGCAGCGATCACAACACAGTAACGTAAGCGATCAGGATAATCAATTGCCCACTGTAACGCTTGCATACCGCCTAAACTGCCGCCAACAATAGCAACCCATTGTGAAATTCCTAACGCTTCACCTAAACGCACTTGGCTACGTACCCAATCGTTGACTGTGACAATCGGAAAATCGGGACCGTAAGGTTTATTTGTCTCAGGATTGATGGTATTCGGTCCAGTAGAACCTTTGCAACCGCCTAAATTATTTAAAGAAACGATAAAGAAACGATTGGTATCTAGCGGTTTACCTGGACCAATACAATTATCCCACCAACCCGGATTTTTATCGTCCATACTGTGGTAACCGGCTGCATGATGATCGCCGCTTAACGCATGACAAATGAGGATAGCATTAGAATGATCAGCATTGAGTTGACCATAGGTTTCATACACAATTTGATAAGAATCCAATACACGCCCACAATCAAACTGCAAGGGTTCGGTAAAGTGTTGAACTTGTGGCATAATCAGCCCAACGCTATTTTCTGGAATTTTCTCAGGCAAAGTCATCATCCTATAAGTCAAGAGGTGAGTGATAAAGTTGTTCGCTTTTTTGACTATTATATACTTTTTTACGGTAAAATCTCTCTCTCAACTATTCAATTAGGTAGACAACAATGAAATCAATTATATATTTTCTTACCCTATTCCTCATATTAATAACGTCCGCATATGCCAGTAGTCAAATAGCTGTGGTTGAAGTAGTTGAAGGTCATGCTACATTACAACGTGCTGATCTTCAAAAGAAATTAACTGAAAACATGTCATTACAAAGTGAAGATATTATTACCACAGAAAAAGACACACGCGTTTGGATCACCTTTCAAGATGACAGTATGCTCAAATTAGGTGAAGAATCTCGCATTGCCTTAGATAGATTGGTTCCTGCAACAGAAGAAACTGCACTTTCTGCTACTTTCAGCATGATGACCGGAGTATTTCGTTTTTTTACCCAAACCGAAACCGAACGTGATATTAAAGTCAATATTGGAAATAGTATGACATTGGGCGTACGCGGAACCGATTTATTTGTCGGTTCGACCCCAGAAAAAGATTGGATTTGTTTAGTCAAAGGAGTGATTCAATTGCAAGCAGATGAAAAAACTGTAGAATTAAATAAACCACGCCAATTTTTCGTCGTACCCAAAGGTAAATCACCACTACCCATTCAATTTGTCTCTGATGAAAAATTCAGTTCATGGGTAAAAAGTACGGAATTGCTGACAAAAGAATAATTATTGCACTGCACCACTTTCCACAATATCGATAAAACGTGCAACGACATAAGGACAAGTGTAACTATAATCTTTGGATAATTCGGATACGATAATATATTGTTTAGGCATGGCTTGATAAAATCCGGCAACTTTAGCACATTTTTTTGCTTTTTCTTGCTTTGCCTTTTCGACATAACTCAACATCACTGGATCAACTTGATATTTCTCGATATAAGCAGTCAATGCCTCAAGATGTGCTTTTTCTGTATGGTTAAATTCGCTGGCTTTTCCTTGCAAAGCTAACATTCTCTCTTCTTCGGAAATAACTGATGTTAATTCAATTGGTTGCTCTACGCTTTGAGCAGTTATTTTATGATCAGGCGGTTGTAGCAAAGTGACTTTTACCGGAGTAAATTTCTCTGCACAGCCCGCTAAAAAGCTAGACACCAATAATAGCGAAAAAATAGTCAGTGAATTCAACGAAGTTTTCATTTTAAAAATCTCCTTTTATGCTTAAAATCGTGTGTTTGCCAATTCTTCAACTAATTTAACTGTTTTTAGACTCACTGTCACGATTTTCTGCACTAAGTTAAAAATATATCGTTCGTTATCACGTTGATTTGGATCATTGATAATGCCACTTCTTGTATCAGTTTTCACCTGATATTGATCGATAATCCATTCTAATGCTGAGCGATTGCCTAATTTGTAGTCAAATACTTGTGCTGGAATATCATGTAATATAATGTTTTCATTGTAAATTAAACTCGTTTTATCTTTAGACAACTTCATCTTATCCACTTGCCAATTAAGCGTTTCTTTAGTCTCAACTCTTAATTGATAGGGTATTGCATTTTCATAATTTAAATGAGTTTCAGCTAATTCTTCACCAATTTTAGCGATTTTCCAAAAATCCTTGGTAAATGGTATGTGTGGCAAGGATTTTTTCAAATTGAGAGCATATTTTTCTCTATAGCTAAGTACGTGCAGTAAACCATAAACATAATAGAAAATATTTAGCTTAGTGATTGATTTATCTCGATAACGCTTTTTATAAGCAGTTAATGCCCAATCGGTGATGTTTTCTTGTCTATTTGTACCATCTTTGTTGTATGTGTAAAGAGGGAAACATTGTGCTTTTTCAAACGCAAAATCGATTGATACAATGATATTAGAAATAAAACATCCAAAGCCTTTTCTGTCACCTAACCCAGCGAGACAAATCACTATATTTTCTTTTTCAGTTGCGGATATAGGAAAAATTTGATAAAAACGATGAACGCTATTATTAAGCATTCTATCAAAATACAAGAAATTTTTTACAAAAGGTCTATATAGCGATAATCTAATGTTTTCTCTGTGAAAATCAGCAAATTTACTTTTACTAAAATGATTTTTTAATGTACTATCCCAACTGATTTTTTTATTATCATAACTGACAAAATCATCTACACTTTTGTCTTTATCCAAATTCCTTGACCAATCAAAGACTTGATGGTTATAAAAATCAATGGTTGCTTGCATATTTTCTGCTAAAGCAGCTTGATTAAAATTGTAAGCCCAAGTATCACGGTTAGTTTTGATACCACCACTATAAATCTTAAAAATCACATTTTCAGTAATTTGTTTATTGGCTTTACCTTCTTTTGAACCGATAGCAATAAAATCATTAAATTCAGTATGTAATCCTGTCGTCAACCAATTATACTGGGCATCTGGCGCAATTTCTTGCCAATCAATACGAGCCACATTTTCTTTAATTACCAGTGCTTCCAACTTAGCCTGTTGCGATAAGTTATCACCGATATGTGCGTAAAAGATTTTATGTTGAGTGTTCGGCTTTTTAATCAACAAATTAATACTGACGCCCACCTTAATCCCAAAAACATTTTTTACGCCCACATTTTTTCTAACATTCCCGCCTAAATCAAGAATATACAAACTTGAAAATTGTTCGTTTAAACTTTTACGCATTCCATCAAAAGCTAAATTATCAATAAAGCCATTATTTGAAACAAAAGCCACAATGCCATTCTCTTGATTTTTCAAGCGTTCCGTCGCCCAAGCAAAAGCTTTGACATAAGGATCAAACAAAGCATTTTTATTGGTTGCTTTAGAGGGTCTAACATAATTTTCTTTTATTAAATCATCGATGTATTGATGCACTTTATTTTTATTATTGTCATTTTCATTCTGTTGCCAAGCATTATAGGGTGGATTGCCAATAATCACAAATAAAGGCGTTTTTTGTTGCTTTTTTACCCGTGCTGCATTTTCTGAATTAAAAAAATCTTTTTGTTGTGCTTTCAAAGTTTCAAAAGTGTCGACTAAACAAATACCTTCAAAGGGTAAATACTGTTGAGTGCGTTCAAAATACGCGTGTTCAATATTCATGCTAGCCACATAATAAGGCAATAATAACAGCTCGTTACAATGAATCTCTTGTTGATATTTATGTTCTAATGTCAGATGATCCAACTTTTGCAAAATATGCACGATAAAATTGCCTGTTCCTACAAATGGATCAAGCACATGCACGTTTTCTGATGATAATGATAATTGAAATTCTGTTGCCAGCAATTGTTCAACCGAATTGATCATAAAATCAACAATGGGTTGTGGTGTATAAACAATACCATGCGTATCTGCAACTTTAATTGCAAAGCCTTGAAAGAACTTTTCATAAATTGTGTTCAAAAAAGTCTGTTTAGTGCTAAAATCTTGGATAGTTCGCGCCGCACTTTCGATAGCAATGTAAAAACGATCAAGCCCTTGTAAAAAATGTTCTCGACTAAAATGCTTAGAAGTCAAAGCGGTAATGACTTTTTCAATTTCATGGGCAATGATATTTTTATTGATAAAGTCTGAATTATTAAAGACATTTCTAAATAAACGCTCTGTTAATAAATGTTGAGCGATCATTTCAATCATAACAGCATTTGATAAATTTGGATTTATCGATTGTTGACAGATTGCTTTGAATTGATTGAAACTTTCAATAAAAACAGCGTTATTTTTCAAACTGGCTTCAATTAATTTGACTAAACTTTGACCGAGATCGGCGACTTTATCTTTAAACCGATCTGCCGCTATTTCCCATTCTACGTAAGCGGGCGGCGTATAATTAAAAAAAACTTCCAATCCATCGATCAGATTTTTAGGCGAATGACTGATATCTTTATCAAAACAAAGTACACCATTTTGAAATAAAATCAATCTATTAGGCGTTTGAAATAAGATATTTTCTTGAGGATAACCGTATTTAAATTTCTTATCGATTTCCTTAATAAGATCATCTTTAAGGTCTTTAGCTTCCCAAATACCGTAAATCAAGACTTGAGTTTGTGCATCAACTAACGCGCCGTCAAAACGCAGTGATTTTTTGTTAGCTAATTTGAATGTATATTGTTCAACAAAGTCACGATTAGTCAAAGACTTAGTACAATGACGCAAGATATTAGCAAAAAAGGGTGCCGTTTGTCCTTCATTGGTATAACCTTTACTATTAAAATCAGTTACTTCCTGATAGAAAGTTTTGAGAATTTTGTGATCGGGTTTAAGATTGCAGTTCATTAAAATTTGCTTGTAAATGTGAAAGTGATTACATCAATTGCGGTGCTTAAAAATTCTCATGTTGCCCTTTAGTAAGGACTTCAACGCCAGTAGATGTGACCAATACGGTGTGTTCCCATTGAGCAGATAAACTACGATCTTTGGTGACGACTGTCCATTTGTCACTTAACAATTTCACTTGACGTTTACCGCTATTAATCATAGGTTCTATAGTAAAAATCATACCCGGTGCTAATATCGCGCCTGTACCCGCCTTACCATAATGTAAAACTTGCGGGTCTTCATGAAAAGAACGCCCAATTCCATGTCCACAATATTCTTGTACTACAGTATAACTGTTTAGCGTAGCATGACGTTGAATAGTCGCACCAATATCACCAAATCGATTGCCCGGTTTTACTTGCGCAATACCTAAGCACAAACATTGATACGTAATTTCTGATAAACGTTTAGCGCGAATGGTTGGTTCGCCCACGTAAAACATTCGACTGGCATCTCCGTGATAACCATTTTTAATGACAGTAATATCAATATTAATAATATCACCTTCTTTTAATTTTTTATCATCAGGTATACCGTGACATACGGTGTAATTAATTGAAGTACAAATAGATTTTGGAAATCCTTTATAATTTAAAGGCGCAGGAATCGCTTGTTGAACATTTACAATATAATCATGACAAATGTCGTTTAGTTCATTTGTAGTTACCCCGGGTTTAACATATTCAGTTATCATATCAAGTACTTCACTAGTTAAACGACCTGCAATGCGCATTTTTTCAATTTCTTCTGGAGTTTTTAAAATAATCATGTAAATTTGTCGAATTAAGTGTAAGAATCATCATTATACAGACTAAATAATCTGAATTTGATATGAGAAAGTATAGTCTTACCTGCCTTATATCAAACTCAGGTGATCTTAGCGTTTTATTTTAATTTTAGCTCATGGTTAGGTCATACTACATATTCGGATCACCATAAAATTGCAGCTACTTCCGGATATTCTTTAACGAAACTTACGTGAATTCCTTCACGAATGTAAGCGGGTAAATCTTCAAAATCACGTTTGTTTGCTGCTGGTAAAATCAAATCGTAAATTTTCACCCGTCTGGCAGCGATCACTTTTTCTCTTACGCCACCAATCGGTAACACTTGACCAGTTAAAGTTAATTCGCCAGTCATTGCTAAAGTTTTAGTAATTTCTTGCCGTTTTGCTAAAGATAATAAGGCACTTGCCATTGTAATACCTGCACTTGGACCGTCTTTAGGTGTTGCACCTGCTGGTACATGTAAGTGAATAAACGCTGTTTCAAAAAATTTTCTGTCTATTCCAAATTGTTCGGCTTGTGACACGATGTAACTATAGGCAATTTCAGCTGATTCCTTCATAACATCACCCAATTGTCCAGTTAACTTAAAGCCGCGTGAGTATGTATGGGTGCAACTGGCTTCGATGCTTAAAGTTGCTCCTCCCATAGGTGTCCACGCTAAACCAGTAATAACACCAATACCTTTAATGGCTTTTTCGGTTTCAAACACGGGTTTACCCAAATATTCAGACAATTTATCTGGCGTAATCGTGATGGGTAAATCAGTGCCTTCTAAAAATTTCAAAGCAGCTTTGCGGGTAATATTGCCAATCCGCTTTTCTAAATTGCGCACGCCAGCTTCACGCGCATAATCTTCAATAATGTTATTTAGAGTGTCATCTGGAATAATGAGTTGATTTGCTTGTAAACCGGATTTTTCTAATTGTCGCTTAACCAGATGTTTTTTAGCGATTTGCAATTTTTCACTGGTGAGATAGCCAGACAGTTTAATCAATTCCATTCGATCTAATAAAGCCGGTGGAATTGTATCTAATTGATTGGCAGTACAGATGAATAATACTTTAGATAAATCAAAACGCACATCTAAATAATGATCAAGAAAATCAACGTTTTGTTCTGGATCAAGGACTTCCAATAATGCTGAAGCTGGATCACCGCGATAAGAAGTTCCAATTTTGTCAATTTCATCTAACATAATTACAGGATTGGCATGTTCGACTTCCTTCATCGCTTGTAAAAATTTACCGGGCATGGCACCAATATAAGTACGACGATGCCCTTTAATTTCGGCTTCATCATGAATTCCGCCAACTGAAAAACGGAAAAATGTGCGACCAACAGCCGTTGCAATTGAGCGTCCGATTGAAGTTTTTCCAACACCCGGTGGACCGACTAATAGCAAAATGGTACCGCTGATGCTGCCTTTTAATTTTCCTACAGCAAGAAACTCCATAATTCGATCTTTTACATCGCTGAGTCCCTCATGATCACGATCGAGTATTTCACGCGCACTTTTTATATCTAATTTATCCTCAGAAAACTTTCCCCAAGGTAATAATGTCAACCAATCCAAATAATTACGAGTTACTGCATATTCAGCTGACCCAGTTTCTAATACCGACATCTTATCAAATTCATCATCAATACGTTTTTGCACGGCTTCAGGTACCGTTAAGGCTTGCAAACGCTCACGAAACTTTTCAATTTCAGCGGTGCGATCATCTTTCTCAATGCCCAATTCTTTTTGAATAGCTTTCAATTGCTCACGTAGAAAAAATTCACGCTGGTGTTCTTGCATCTTCTCTTCCACCTGCTTACGAATTTCTACTTGCGCTTTAGCTTGCTGTAACTCTTTGTTTAACAAAACTAATACTTTCTCTAGCCGATTGCGTATAGGCTTTGTTTCCAAAATTTCTTGCAATTCAGCTTTAGTCGAAGTCGTTAAACTCGCTGCAAAATCAGCTAATGGTGAAGGTTCTTCTGGTCCAAAACGTTGTAAAAAGATTTTTAATTCTTCGGTATAAAGTGGATTGAGTGGTAATAATTCCTTAATCGTATTAATTACGGCTAATACATAAGGTTTTAAATCCTCCACATCTACATGAATCGGCATAGGATAATAGCGTGCTCTAGCAACAAAAGGGCGTTCTGTAGATACCCAATCTTCGATTTTAAAGCGCTGCAATCCTTCGGCAACAATTTGCAACTTATCTTCAAACTCCGATACACGGTGGATTCGACAAATCGTACCCATTTGATAAAAATCAGAAACAGTTACATTATCAATGTTATCAGTATGAACGAGTACTAAACCAACTAATTTATGGTGAGTATCCTTTATTGCCTTAACCGTTTCTACCCAAGGACCACGCTCCACAACAAAAGGTATTACCTGATGCGGAAAAAAGGGGCGATTAACAATAGGTAACACATGAATAATGTTAGGTAATGTATCTTTATAGGAGATCAGCTCCGTTTTGCTTGCAGTATCATCTGAATCAAAACCTACGTTGACATTATCAATTTCCTGCTCATTCTTAGATATTGATTTTTCTGCTTTATTGGTCATATTTAATAGTTCCTGTTGAAATGATATGGCGTAAATTTCAGTTACGAATATTAAAGTAAATATGGGGATTCATTTTTTTACTCAAAGCAAGAAATTGAATAATAATGAGAATTAATTTAACATTTAAATATATTTAAAATCAACAAATTAAACTTTAATCGCAAATTAATTCAATAAAATGCTTGACACATCTCACAGAGTCTATATAATGCGCTTCTTTCTTAGGAAGTGGCTAGAGACGAAAAGTTAAGCTGAAATCTTGGAAACACAATTAAAGATTTTGAAAGATGTAAAAAAAAGCTTGACAGAAGATTTTAAGTCTATATAATACTCGCTTCTCTCACAGATAAAACAGTTTAAGTTTTTAAAGTGAAAAGAAAGTTGAAAAAAAGCTTGACAGGTAAAAAGAAGTCTGTATAATGCTCGCTTCTATCACAGATAAAACAATTTAAGTTTTTAAAGTGAAAAGAAAGTTGAAAAAAAGCTTGACAGATGAAAAGAAGTCTGTATAATGCACACCTTCTTATCTGAATAAGATTATTTTAAATAGAGTGTAGAAGTGATACACGGGATTAGAAAAAAAGTATTTAAATAAAGTTTGACATTTTGAAACGATAGTATATAATGCTCGACTTTACCGAATAAACAAAATAATCACTAAGTTGATTATTTTAAAGTGAAAAAGTTCTAAGAGAATATTTCACTCACGTTAAAACACCAATGTTGTTTTAATGTTCTTTAAAAATTTTAGATCAAGTAATTTGTGTGGGTACTTACGTTGATAAATTTAAGAATCATTTAAGATTTATTAACGTAGTCATATACATTTGAGTAGAAGATTACGTTAGCGCAGAATAGCAATCTATGATTGCGAAAGAAAAAAACTGAAGAGTTTGATCATGGCTCAGATTGAACGCTGGCGGCATGCTTAATACATGCAAGTCGAACGGTAACAGGTCCTTCGGGATGCTGACGAGTGGCGGACGGGTGAGTAATGCATGGGAATCTGCCTAATAGTGGGGGACAACTTAGGGAAACTTAAGCTAATACCGCATACGCCCTACGGGGGAAAGCGGGGGATCGTAAGACCTCGCGCTATTAGATGAGCCCATGTCCGATTAGCTAGTTGGTAGGGTAAAAGCCTACCAAGGTGACGATCGGTAGCTGGTCTGAGAGGACGATCAGCCACACTGGGACTGAGACACGGCCCAGACTCCTACGGGAGGCAGCAGTAGGGAATATTGGACAATGGGCGAAAGCCTGATCCAGCAATGCCGCGTGTGTGAAGAAGGCCTGCGGGTTGTAAAGCACTTTTAGTAGGGAAGAAAAGCTTGGAGCTAATACCTTTGAGTCTTGACGTTACCTAAAGAAAAAGCACCGGCTAACTCTGTGCCAGCAGCCGCGGTAATACAGAGGGTGCGAGCGT